>NZ_JBHVYZ010000019.1:45800-110502 GCF_042880295.1 Streptomyces sp. NPDC058307 | reverse complement strand
GCCCCCGCCGGCCTCGCCACCGCTCGCACTGCTCAGGTCGGCGGTGGCGAACAGCTGCTGTCCCCAGTCGACCGGCACCTCGTAGAACAGTGTCTGTCCGGGTCGTACGTCGTCGCGCCAGACCCCCTGCTCCAGCGCGGTCGCCGAGCCGAAGCCCCCGCCGCCCCGGCGCCGCACGCCCTCCCCGGCGGGGGGCGAGGGCGTGTCCGAGTTCCAGGCCCCGGGCGCACTGGTCGAACCGGCCTTCCGGAGCCGCGGTTCCAACACAGGCGCGAGTTCCAGGTCCCAGTCCCCCGGCGAGGACTCGGTGCGCAGCACCCGTTCGACGGCGACGTAGTAGGTACCGGCGCCCCGGCACGGCGACCGGCTCGACGGGAGCTGGCGCGCGGACCACACGGTGAGGGGGCGTGGGCTGCGGCCGGCGCCGATGCTGGCGGTGTCCGCCGCGGAGCAGGAACGGCCGTCGGCGTCCTGCACGGACACCCTGACGCCTTCCGTGGGGGTCACCGCGGCGCCCGTCGGGGGTACGGCCGTCGCACCGACGTACACGGTCGATGTGCCGTCGAGTACGAGGCGGTAGTAGACCTTGCCGTCGCTGGGCAGCGAACTCCGGTACGTGGTACCGGGTTGGAGACGCTCGGCGTCGGCGGTGTCCGTCGCTCCGGTGACCGACGGGGCGTCCTGGGCGAAGGCGTACGAGGAAGCCGTAGCAGAGGAAGAAGGAGAGGCAGAGGCAGAAGGAGAGGCAGAGGCAGACGTCGGGGGAGAGAGCGAGGCCGCGAAGCCCGGAGATCCCGGCGCACCGGTCACCACGCCCAGCACGCCCCCCACGACGGCCACCCGCCACCACGCCGTACGCCGCCCCATCCCGCGCCACCCCTCCGTGCCCGCGCCCGAGCTCCTACGACCGTCATCGTTCGCATCGATGCGCCATGACCGCCCGTGCGGCCGGACGGTCATGGCGGCCGGTCGGCCGTGGCCCATCCTGCCCCGCCGGGCCACCGCCCACCCTCGCAATCCGTACGACCGTCCGAAAACCCCGGCATCCTCCGGTCTCGGCATCCAGCCTGGCGTCGGGCAACACAAAACCCCGACCGCAACAACGGCCGGGGTCTGCTCAGAATCGGATGTCGGTACTCAGGAACCCGTGGGCACGGAGTCAGTCGCCTCCGTCCACAGGTCCTGCTCGGCGCGATCCGCCTGGATCTGGCGGTACACGAGGAGCCCGCCGATGGCGGCCAGTGTGACCAGGAGAAGCTTCTTCACCGCGCGACCTCGTCTTTCGTTGACGTAGGGGACCTCTGGCGCCCGACTATACACACCGACCGATACCGATCGGTGACCTGCATCCGGGCCCTCAACTCCTGTCGGGAACAGCCCAGTAGAAGCGGAAGAGGGACCTCCGATCAACGGGTGATCACACGGCGATCACCCTCTCACGGAGGGTTGCTTCGGCCTCTATCGCCCCGGTTCTCCACTTTTTCGTCCGTCATGCACCCATCCGTGTGGTGTTCATCTGAAGATCGACGCGCCACAGCTTCAGGTCCGTGATTTCGCGACGTCCATACACATCATGAGGAAAGTACGCAAATCGCCCGACCCGAAAGTGAGGGACCATGGCCCGGAACAAGGTCATGAAGCTGTGGACCGTCGTCATCACCGCCTTCCTGGCGCTGTTCACGACGCTCGGCCTCATCACGACGACCGCCGCCGCCGCCGTACCGCAGACCCAGTCGGCCCGCAACAGCGCCGCCGCCCGCCCGGAACCCCCGGCGATGTCCCACGGCCTCTGGTCCTACGTCAGATCGCTGCCCCCCACGATGAAGCAGCGCATCCGGGCGGAGGCCCACGGCAAGACTCCCAGCTGCCGGCCCCGCTCCCACGGCGACACAGACACGGCTGCGGACCCGGACACGGTCACGGAAGCGGAGACAGTGGAACGGGCCGGAGCGGACTGCGCCTGACGGCACGGCCACCCGGCCCGAGAAGACCGAAGAAGCAGTGAAGCGCAGCACCCCAGACAGACCCAAGCCGCACCGAAAACGCAGCAAAGAAGCAGCAAAGACGCAGCAGAGAAGCAGTAGAGAAGCATCGAAGAAGCGCCTAAGAAGTGACGACGTCGCGGCACAGCACCACACGGCACCGCATCACAGCCCGCCGCACCGCACGGAACATCCGCCGCAGAACCCAAGCGGACGACCCGCTCAGGCCTTCTCACCGACGCCGTTGGCCCAGCACACAGAACTCGTTGCCTTCGGGATCGGCCATGACCACCCACGACTGGTCGCCCTGGCCGAGGTCGACACGCTGGGCACCATGAGCCGCGAGGCGAGCCACCTCGGCGGCCTGGTCATCAGACCTGAAGTCGAGATGCAGCCGACTCTTGACCGGATCCATCCGACCGCGACGGCCAGTGGATCGTCGAGGACCGGCAATCCCAGGCACGCCCGGAGAGACGGCGACCGACACGGCAGCGAGGACCGATGTCAGTCGTAGATGACAAAAACCCCCAACCATGATCGGCTGGGGGTTTTCGTGCTGGTGGGGCTAACAGGATTTGAACCTGTGGCCTCATCCTTATCAGGGATGCGCTCTAACCAACTGAGCTATAGCCCCGCCGCGCTTTGCGGGAGTGTGTCCCGCGCGCTGACTCCTGAAGATTAGCGCACGACGTGGGCAGTCCCAAAATCGGTTCCCCGAGGACCGCCCGCGCACGTTTGAGGCAGCGTTACTCGTCCTCGGCCAGGGTCAGCTCGACGCCGCCGACGAAGCCCGCGGAGAGGTTGTAGATGAACGCGCCGAGGGTCGCGAGCGCCGTCGCGAGGACGACGTCGATGACCGCGATGATCGACGTGAACATCAGGACGTTCGGCAGGGAGAGGAACGCCTGGAGGTCGAAGCCGTTGGACTCGTTCGAGCCGGTCGCCTCGGAGATCGTGCCGCCGACCGTCGAGAAGACGCCCATCGCGTCCATGACCATCCACAGCACGGCGGCGGCGACGATCGTGCAGATGCCGAGCGCGATGGAGAGCAGGAAGCTGACCTTCATGACGGACCACGGGTCGGCCTTGGCCACCCGCAGACGTGCCTTGCGGGTACGGGGCGTGGTGCGCGCCCCGGTGCGCGGGCGGCGTACGGCGCCGGTCGGGCCGGCCTGGGTCGGGTAGGCCTGCGGCGGGTGGTACGGACCGGCCTGCTGCTGCGGCTGCCGTTCCCCCGGCAGCGGAGAGGGCGAGGGCTGCGGTACAGCCGCCCCCTTCGGCGGTGCGGCGGGCACCGTCGGCTGGGCCGGCGGCTGGGTGTCCGTCACAGGTCTCCCCTGGGATCCATGAGTCTCGGGCGAGCGCGAGTCCGTCGCGGGCGGCTTGATCGCCTTGAGTTGAGTCGTGTGCGTATCTGTTGGGTGCGTTTCGGCCGCACGCGCGTCCGTGGCATGCGCGCCTGTGGCACGCGCGTCTGTCGCACGCGCGGCGGAGCCACGGCCGCCTCCGTCCGCCTCCGTGCCGGGGGTGGACCCCGTAGAGGTTCCGGTCGATCCGGCGCCCGTGGCTCCGCTCACGATGACTCACTCCTCGTGCTACTCGGCCGAGGGTGCCTCACCCTCGTCCGTGCCGATGGTCTCGACGGCACCTTCGGCGGTCTCGTCGTCGGCCACATCGCCGTCGACCTCCTCCGCCTCGCGCCCCGCCTCGGCGTTACGTGCGATGCCGACCACGGCATCGCGCTTGCCCAGGTTGATCAGTTGGACGCCCATGGTGTCACGGCCCGTCTCCCTGACTCCGCTGACTCGCGTACGAATCACACCGCCGGACAGCGTGATGGCGAGGATCTCGTCGGTCTCCTCGACCACCAGCGCACCGACGAGCGATCCGCGGTCCTCCACGATCTTGGCAGCCTTGATGCCGAGGCCGCCGCGACCCTGGACGCGGTACTCGTCGACGGGGGTGCGCTTCGCGTACCCGCCGTCCGTAGCAGTGAACACGAACGTACCGGGTCGAACAACATTCATCGAGAGCAGCTCGTCGCCCTCGCGGAAACTCATGCCCTTGACACCCGAGGTGGCACGGCCCATGGGACGCAGGGTGTCGTCCGAGGCGGTGAACCTGATCGACTGCGCCTTCTTGCTGATCAGAAGCAGATCACTGTCGGCCGAGACGAGTTCGGCACCGATCAGTTCGTCGTCCGAACCGTCCTCGCGCTCCCGCAGATTGATGGCGATGACGCCACCCGAACGCGGAGAGTCGTAATCCTTCAGTGACGTCTTCTTGACCAGACCCGCCTTCGTGGCGAGCACCAGGTACGGCGCGGCGTCGTAGTCGCGGATCGCGAGGATCTCGGCGATCGCCTCGTCCGGCTGGAAGGCCAGCAGGTTGGCGACGTGCTGGCCCCGCGCGTCCCGCCCGGCGTCCGGCAGTTCGTACGCCTTGGCCCGGTAGACGCGGCCCTTGTTGGTGAAGAACAGCAGCCAGTGGTGCGTGGTGGAGACGAAGAAGTGGTCGACGATGTCGTCTTCCTTGAGCTTCGTCCCGCGTACGCCCTTGCCGCCGCGCTTCTGGGCACGGTAGTCGACGGTCTTGGTGCGCTTGACGTAACCGCTGCGCGACACCGTGACGACGATGTCCTCCTCGGCGATGAGGTCCTCGATGGACATGTCACCGTCGTAGGGCACCAGCATGGTCTTGCGGTCCTCGCCGTACTTCTCGACGATCGCGGCGAGTTCGGCGCTGACGATGCCGCGCTGGCGGACCGGCGAGGCGAGGATCTCGTTGTACTCGGTGATCTTCGCCTGGAGTTCGTCGTGCTCCTGGACGATCTTCTGGCGCTCCAGGGCGGCGAGTCGGCGCAGCTGCATCTCGAGGATGGCGTTGGCCTGGATCTCGTCGATCTCCAGGAGCTCCATCAGGCCCGTGCGCGCGATGTCGACGGTGTCACTGCGCCGGATCAGCGCGATGACCTCGTCGATGGCGTCCAGGGCCTTCAGCAGGCCGCGCAGGATGTGCGCCCGCTCCTCGGCCTTGCGTAGCCGGAACTTCGTACGGCGGACGATGACCTCGATCTGGTGCGCCACCCAGTGCCGGATGAACGCGTCCAGGGACAGCGTGCGCGGGACACCGTCGACCAGCGCCAGCATGTTGGCGCCGAAGTTCGACTGCAGGTCCGTGTGCTTGTAGAGGTTGTTCAGTACGACCTTGGCGACCGCGTCACGCTTCAGCACGATCACGAGCCGCTGACCGGTACGCGACGACGTCTCGTCCCGGACGTCCGCGATGCCGCCGACCTTGCCGTCCTTCACCAGGTCGGCGATCTTCTGCGCGAGGTTGTCCGGGTTGGTCTGGTACGGCAGCTCCGTGACCACCAGGCACTGGCGGTTCTGGATCTCCTCGACCTCGACGACCGCGCGCATGGTGATCGAGCCACGGCCCGTGCGGTACGCCTCCTCGATGCCCTTGCGGCCGACGACGAGGGCGCCGGTCGGGAAGTCGGGGCCCTTGATGCGCTCCATGAGCGCGTCCAGCAGTTCCTCGTGCGAGGCCTCGGGGTTCTCCAGGTACCACTGGGCACCGGAGGCGACCTCGCGCAGGTTGTGCGGCGGGATGTTGGTCGCCATGCCGACCGCGATGCCGGCCGAGCCGTTGATCAGCAGGTTCGGGAAGCGGGCCGGCAGGACCGTCGGCTCCTGGGAGCGGCCGTCGTAGTTGTCCGTGAAGTCGACGGTCTCCTCGTCGATGTCACGGACCATCTCCATCGACAGCGGCGCCATCTTGCACTCGGTGTAGCGCATCGCCGCCGCCGGGTCGTTGCCCGGGGAGCCGAAGTTGCCGTTGGAGTCCACCAGCGGCATCCGCATCGACCACGGCTGGGCGAGGCGCACCAGGGCGTCGTAGATCGAGGAGTCGCCGTGCGGGTGGTAGTTGCCCATGACGTCGCCGACCACGCGCGCGCACTTGTAGAAGCCGCGCTCGGGGCGGTAGCCGCCGTCGTACATGGCGTACAGGACGCGGCGGTGGACGGGCTTGAGACCGTCCCGGACGTCCGGCAGCGCGCGGGACACGATGACGGACATCGCGTAGTCCAGGTACGAACGCTGCATCTCCGTCTCGAGCCCGACGGGCTCGACACGCTGGGCGATGATGCCGTCACCCTCGGGCGGGACTGGCATGTTCTCGTCGGCCATTGCTGGTGAAGATCCTTCCTGGTGCGGTCAGCTGAGACCGACTCAGATGTCGAGGAACCGGACGTCCTTGGCGTTGCGCTGGATGAACTGGCGGCGGGCCTCGACGTCCTCGCCCATCAGGACGGAGAACAGGTCGTCGGCCTGGGCGGCGTCGTCGAGGGTCACCTGGCCCAGGACGCGGTGCTCCTGGTCCATGGTCGTGATGCGCAGCTCCTCGGCGTTCATCTCGCCGAGACCCTTGAAGCGCTGGATGGAGTCCTCGCGGATGCGCTTGCCGCGCTGGCGGCCCATCTCGATCAGCGCGTCGCGCTCGCGGTCGGAGTAGGCGTACTCGATGTCGTCCCGGCCCCACTTGATCTTGTACAGCGGAGGACGGGAGAGGTACACGTGCCCGGCCTCGACCAGCGGCCGCATGAAGCGGAACAGGAAGGTCAGCAGCAGGGTGGAGATGTGCTGGCCGTCGACGTCGGCGTCCGCCATCAGAATGATCTTGTGATAGCGCAGCTTCGCGATGTCGAAGTCCTCGTGGACTCCGGTTCCGAAGGCCGAGATCAGCGCCTGGATCTCCTGGTTCTGCAGGATCTTGTCGATCCGCGCCTTCTCGACGTTCAGGATCTTGCCGCGGATCGGGAGGATCGCCTGGTACTCGGGGTTGCGGCCGGACTTGGCCGAGCCGCCGGCGGAGTCACCCTCGACGATGAAGATCTCGCACTTGGTGGGGTCGTTCGACTGGCAGTCGGAGAGCTTGCCCGGCAGGGACGCAGTCTCCAGGAGGCCCTTGCGGCGGGTCAGGTCGCGGGCCTTGCGGGCCGCCACGCGCGCGGTGGCCGCCTGGATGCTCTTGCGGATGATGTCCGCGGCCTCGACGGGGTTGCGGTCCAGCCAGTCGGTGAGGTGTTCGTAGACGACCTTCTGGACGAAGGTCTTCACCTCGGTGTTGCCCAGCTTGGTCTTGGTCTGGCCTTCGAACTGCGGTTCGCTCAGCTTCACCGAGATGATCGCGGTCAGACCCTCGCGGATGTCGTCACCCGTGAGGTTGTCGTCCTTCTCGCGCAGCAGCTTCTTGTCGCGTGCGTACTTGTTGATCAGCGTGGTCAGCGCGGAGCGGAAGCCCTCTTCGTGCGTGCCGCCCTCATGCGTGTGGATGATGTTGGCGAAGGAGTACACACCCTCGCTGTAACCGCCGTTCCACTGCATCGCGAGTTCGAGGGACAGGCTCTTGTCCTTGTCCTCGGCCTCGAGGTCGATCACGGTGGGGTGGACCACCTCTCCCTTGCGGGAGTTGAGGTACTTCACGAAGTCGACGATGCCGCCCTCGTAGTGGTACGAGACGGTCTTGACCTCGTGCTTCTCGTCCTCGCCCGCCTCGTCCGCGCCGGCGGTGGCCTTCGCCGACTCGCGCTCGTCGGTGAGGTTGATCCGCAGGCCCTTGTTGAGGAACGCCATCTCCTGGAAGCGCCGCGAGAGCGTCTCGAAGGAGTACTCGGTGGTCTCGAAGATGTCCGGGTCGGCCCAGAAGGTGACCGTGGTGCCGTGCTCGTCCGTGGCCTCGTGCTGGGCCAGCGGAGCCGTCGGGACACCCAGCTTGTAGTCCTGCGTCCAGCGGTAGCCGTCTGTCTTGATCTCGACGGACACCTTGGTCGACAGGGCGTTCACGACGGAGACACCCACGCCGTGCAGACCACCGGAGACCGCGTAGCCGCCGCCACCGAACTTGCCGCCCGCGTGCAGCACGGTCAGCACGACCTCGACGGCCGGTTTGCCCTCGGAGGCGACGATGCCCACCGGGATACCGCGGCCGTTGTCGACGACGCGTACACCGCCGTCGGCGAGGATCGTCACGTCGATGGTGTCCGCGTGGCCGGCCAGCGCCTCGTCGACGGAGTTGTCGACGACCTCCTGCACCAGGTGGTGCAGGCCGCGCTCGCCGGTCGAGCCGATGTACATACCGGGTCGCTTGCGGACCGCGTCCAGACCCTCGAGGACGGTGATGGCGCTGGCGTCGTACGAGGCGGTTACCTCGCCGTTCGACGAGGTCGCCTCGGCGTCGGTGGACGGAATGTTCTCGTTGGGGTTGCCGGAATCGGCCACGAAGCGCCCTTTCTGGCACAGCACGAGCCGGGCTCGTCGGCGGGTTGCCGGAGCGGCTACGGCATGTTGCGTTGGTAAGCCTTGATCAGCGTTGCTCAGCTTCTCCCGGGCGGTCCCCACGTTCGGGGCGGGATCGGCTTCCAGTCTACCGGTAGCGCCGACAGTGATGAGGGTTTGCCGGTACCTGAGTCCGCATGTGCCGCCCTGAACCGGCGTCTTCCGGGTCCCCATATACGGAGCGGGGCTCCAAGAGGCTCACGGAGGCACTCAGCGCTTCGGGCCGTCAACCCTCGGCTACTTGGGAGTCAGGTCGGAATTCGCAACCGCGCGCAGTGCTACGACAAAGGCGTCGGCGGCACCTTGAAGGCACCGCCGACGCCCTTGATGTGATGTCTGTCACCCGTAGGTGTCCCCGGGTCCCGTGCTGCCGGGAGCGCGCAGCGGGCCGTAGCGACGGGGTGGCCCACCGGGGCCGTTCACCTTGATCAGGTTCACGGCGCCGTGCCCGAGATCCTCGTTGAGACGGGCCACCAGCTGCGGGGCGAGCAGCCGCAGGTTCGTCGCCCAGGCCGTCGAGTCGCAGCGCACCACCAGGACCCGCTCGTCCTCGTCGTACTTCTCCGGCACACAGTGCTTGGCCAGGTCCTCGCCCACGATCTGCGGCCAGCGCCCCATCACCCCGCCCACCGCGGCCGGCGTCTCCCAGCCGCGCTCGGTGATCAAGCGGTTGATGGCGGCGCCGAAGGCCATGGGGTCGCGTCCGTCGGCGCGCGCGCCGGAGCGCAGACCGCCCCCGCGCCGCACCTGCCGCTTCTGCTGCGCCGCGTCCCCACGCGCGCGTGCCTGTTCCTTCGCGGCCCGCAGCGCCACCCGCGCGAGGTCGACGCCGGAGGGCTCGGCACCCGGCTCGGGCTTCTCGGCAGGGAGTTGTTTGTCGGTCATGCGCGCTCCACCGTCCCCTCGGACACGGTGTACCGCGTCCCCGTCAGCACATGCGGCACGTCGTCGTCGACCGCCGCCGTCACCAGGACCTGCTCACCGGGCGCGACCAGCTCGGCCAGACGCTCACGGCGACGGGTGTCCAGCTCGGCGAACACGTCGTCGAGGATCAGCACGGGCTCGTTTCCCTCGGCCCTGAGCAGGTCGTACGACGCGAGGCGCAGCGCCAGCGCGAACGACCAGGACTCGCCGTGCGAGGCGTACCCCTTGGCGGGCAGCTGCCCCAGCTTGAGATTCACATCGTCCCGATGCGGCCCCACGAGGGTCACACCCCGCTCGATCTCCTGCTTGCGCACCTCGGCGAGCGCCGCCATGAGCTGCTCGTGAAGAGCCTCACGCGTGTGTGCCTCGCCCGGCGCGGACGGCTTGTACTCCAGGGCGACCGGGCCGCCACCGGGTGCCAGTTGCTCGTACGCCTTGTCTGCCAGCGGCTGCAGCGCGGCGATCAGGTCGAGGCGCTGGGCCAGCAACTCGGCGCCCACGCGCGCGAGGTGCTGGTCCCACACGTCGAGGGTGGACAGGTCCATCGAGCGGCCGCCGTGCCGCCTCGCGAGCGCGGCCGACTTCAGCAGGGTGTTGCGCTGCTTGAGGACCCGCTCGTAGTCGGAGCGGACGCCGGCCATGCGCGGGGAGCGCGCGGTGATCAGCTCGTCCAGGAAGCGGCGCCGCTCGCCCGGGTCGCCCTTCACCAGCGCGAGATCCTCCGGCGCGAACAGCACCGTGCGCACGATCCCGAGCACATCACGCGGCCTGACCTGCGAGGACCTGTTGATGCGGGCCCGGTTCGCCTTGCCGGGGTTCAGCTCCAGCTCGACCAGCTGCTGCCGCTCGCCCTGCCGGACCTGCGCCCGGACGATCGCACGGTCGGCGCCCATGCGGACCAGGGGGGCGTCGGAGGCGACCCGGTGACTGCCGAGGGTGGCGAGGTAGCCGATCGCCTCGACCAGGTTCGTCTTGCCCTGCCCGTTGGGGCCCACGAACGCGGTGACGCCCGGGTCGAGCGGAACTTCGACCCGGGCGTACGAGCGGAAGTCGGCCAGCGACAGATGCGTGACGTGCATGGTCGGTCGCCGACCTCCCCCAGCTTGTGGACTGTGTGAACAGCCCTGTGGACTACTTCGTCTCGACCGCGTGGCCGCCGAACTGGTTGCGCAGCGCCGCGATCATCTTCATCTGCGGCGAGTCGTCCTGGCGGGACGCGAACCGCGCGAACAGGGACGCGGTGATCGCCGGCAGCGGCACCGCGTGGTCGATGGCCGCCTCCACGGTCCAGCGGCCCTCACCGGAGTCCTGCGCGTAGCCCTTGAGCTTGTCCAGGTGCTCGTCGTCGTCGAGGGCGTTGACCGCGAGGTCCAGCAGCCAGGAACGGATGACCGTGCCCTCCTGCCAGGAGCGGAAGACCTCCCGGACGTCGGTCACGGAATCGACCTTCTCCAGGAGCTCCCAGCCCTCGGCGTAGGCCTGCATCATCGCGTACTCGATGCCGTTGTGGACCATCTTCGCGAAGTGGCCGGCGCCCACCTTGCCCGCGTGCACCGCACCGGCGTCGCCCTCGGGCTTGAGGGCGTCGAAGACCGGCTGCACCTTGGCGACGTTCTCCGCGTCGCCGCCGTACATCAGCGCATAGCCGTTCTCCAGGCCCCACACACCGCCCGAGACGCCGCAGTCGACGAAGCCGATGCCCTTGGCGGCCAGCTCCCCGGCGTGCTTCTCGTCGTCCGTCCAGCGGGAGTTCCCGCCGTCCACCACGACGTCACCGGGCTCCAGGAGCTCGGCCAGCTCGTCGACGGTCGCCTGGGTCGGCGCACCGGCCGGGACCATCACCCACACGACCCTCGGGCCCTGCAACGCGTCCACAAGCTCCTTCAAGCTGTGGACATCGGCGAGGTCCGCGTTGCGGTCGTATCCGATCACGGTGTGGCCTGCGCGGCGTATCCGCTCGCGCATGTTGCCGCCCATCTTGCCGAGGCCGACGAGACCGAGCTCCATCAGTTGTTCCTTAGGTTGCTGTGGCGTGTGGGGCACTTTCGTACCCACGTACGAGCCTAAACCCGCACGCTCACGCACACCTGTGGGCATACGCGCTCAAACGTATGCCCTCACCTGCGGCTTTGACTCAGCCGCTCAACCGCACCGGCATGATCAGGTACTTGTAGGCCTCGTCCGCCTCGGCGTCCAGGGCCGGCTTGCCGCTCAGCAGCGCCGGCTTGGTGGACGTCGTGAACGAGAGCTGGGCCACCGGGGAGTCGATGGCGCTCAGGCCGTCCAGCAGGAAGGTCGGGTTGAAGGCGATCGAGACGTCGTCGCCCTCCAGCTGTGCGTCCACCCTTTCCACAGCCTGTGCGTCGTCGCTGGAGCCGGCCTCCAGGATCAGCACGCCCTGCTCGAAGCTCAGCCGCACGGGGGTGTTGCGCTCGGCGACCAGGGCCACACGCTTGACGGCCTCCACGAAGGGGGCCGTTTCGATCACGGCGATGGAGTTGAACTCCGTCGGGAACAGCGAGCGGTACTTCGGCAGGTCGCCCTCGAGCAGCCGCGTGGTCGTACGGCGGCCCGCACCCTCGAAACCGATCAGCCCCTCGCCCGCGCCCGAACCGGACAGCGCCAGGATGACGCTGTCGCCGCTCGTGAGCGCCTTGGCGGTGTCCAGGAGCG
Organism: Streptomyces sp. NPDC058307; assembly: GCF_042880295.1. Lineage (NCBI taxonomy): Bacteria > Bacillati > Actinomycetota > Actinomycetes > Kitasatosporales > Streptomycetaceae > Streptomyces > Streptomyces sp. NPDC058307. The sequence continues at coordinate 98,582 of NZ_JBHVYZ010000019.1, read as the reverse complement.
TCTTGGCGGGCACCAGGGCGACCGCGGACGCCTCCGGGTTCTCCGGCTTCCACAGGAACTCACGGACCGCGAAGCGGTAGCGGTCGGTGGACGCCAGCGTGACGGTGTCGCCCTCGATCTCGATGCGCACACCGGTCAGCACGGGAAGCGTGTCGTCACGGCCGGCTGCGATGGCCACCTGGGCCGCGGCGGACGCGAAGACCTCACCGGGGACGGTGCCCGTGGCGCTCGGCATCTGCGGCAGCGCCGGGTACTCCTCCACAGGCAGGGTGTGGAGTGTGAACCGCGAGGAGCCGCAGACCACCGTGGCCCGTACACCGTCTGTGGAAATCTCCACCGGACGGTTGGGCAGGGCACGGCAGATGTCGGCGAGCAGGCGCCCGGAGACCAGCACCGTGCCCTCCTCCTCGACCTCGGCCTCCACGGAGACCCGCGCGGAGACCTCGTAGTCGAAGCTGGACAGGCTCAGCTGGCCTTCCTCGGCCTTCAGGAGAAGGCCGGCGAGGACAGGCGCCGGCGGACGGGCCGGGAGGCTGCGCGCCGCCCAGGCCACTGCCTCCGCGAGTACGTCGCGTTCCACCCGGATCTTCACTGTTGCCGCCTCCTGCTGTTGCCGGCGCTGCTAGGCCTGCCTGGCTTCGTCGTCTGTCTCGGTGTCGTCGGCCCCTGTGACGGGAAGGACACCGGGGAACAGTCTGACGCACCCCACTGACAGTAGGTGCCTCTCGGGGTCAAGTCGTGACGAGGGGCAGTCGGGCACCGGACAGCGAGTTGTGCACAGGCCCCACTTCGAAACGGATTCCCAGCTCTCTCTAGTTGGGAGTAGTAGTAGGGGCTGTGGATACCGTGGATAACCCTGTTTTCCCAGCTCAGAGCAGGAATTTTGTCCACCGCCCCTGTGGGCGACACCGGTGGACAACTCTGCCTGTCTGTGGAGAACAGAAAGTTCTGCACACTCCGTGCACAGGTTGGGGCGAGTTCTCCCCAGCACCGTCCCCAGCTTTGGTCACCTTTCCCACAGGCCAGCTTGGCAGCTTCGTGTGACGCCTTTCACTCGACCCGGTGATCAGGCGCGTCGGGTTGCCGAACAGTGGACAGGCATGTGGAGAAGCCGACAATCGCTGGGGACAACCGACCCCAGCCTGTGGGCGGCCGGTGGACAACTCGGTGCACAGCCTGTGGATCATTGCGCTGTCCACAGTCTGTGGAGATCGTTCGTCCACGAATCCACAACCACCTGACCTGGTGTGATGGTCTTTCAGCAGCTGGCCTGTGGACCGCGATCTGGACAACTTCGCGGTCCCCAGGATGTGGACGGAAAAAAGTCACCGGATCTGTGGAGAGAGGCCGTAACCCGGCGGGGAATCGAACAGCCGGCAACGGCGGCGTGACCTCAGGCATGACGAAGGGCGCCCCGGGACCTCGTCCCCAGGGCGCCCCTCGGCGTCGGAACCGCTGTGACTGCGCTTCTGCCCGCGCTTGTGTCAGCCGTTCTTGATGCGGTTCGTCAGCTCGGTCACCTGGTTGTAGATGGAGCGTCGCTCGGCCATCAGATTGCGGATCTTGCGGTCCGCGTGCATCACGGTCGTGTGGTCGCGGCCGCCGAACAGCGCGCCGATCTTCGGCAGCGAGAGGTCCGTCAGCTCTCGGCACAGGTACATGGCGATCTGGCGGGCCGTGACGAGCGCCCGCCCGCGCGAGGTGCCGCACAGGTCCTCGACGGTCAGACCGAAGTAGTCGGCGGTCGCGCTCATGATGGCCGTCGACGTGATCTCGGGGGCCGAGTCCTCGCCGCCGGGAATCAGGTCCTTCAGCACGATCTCCGTCAGGCCCAGGTCCACCGGCTGCCGGTTGAGCGACGCGAACGCCGTCACCCGGATCAGCGCGCCCTCCAGCTCGCGGATGTTGCGCGAGATGCGGGAGGCGATGAACTCCAGTACCTCCGGCGGGGCGTTGAGCTGCTCCTGGACCGCCTTCTTGCGAAGGATGGCGATACGGGTCTCCAGCTCGGGCGGCTGGACGTCGGTGATCAGGCCCCACTCGAAACGGTTCCGCAGTCGGTCCTCCAGCGTGACCAGCTGCTTGGGCGGCCGGTCGCTGGAGAGCACGATCTGCTTGTTGGCGTTGTGGAGCGTGTTGAAGGTGTGGAAGAACTCCTCCTGCGTCGACTCCTTGTCCGCGAGGAACTGGATGTCGTCGACGAGCAGGATGTCCATCTCGCGGTAGCGCTTGCGGAAGCTGTCGCCCTTGCCGTCGCGGATGGAGTTGATGAACTCGTTGGTGAACTCCTCCGAGCTCACGTACCGCACGCGCGTGCCGGGATACAGGCTTCGCGCGTAGTGCCCGATCGCGTGCAGCAGGTGGGTCTTGCCGAGTCCCGACTCCCCGTAGATGAAGAGGGGGTTGTAGGCCTTGGCCGGCGCCTCGGCGACCGCCACCGCGGCCGCGTGTGCGAAGCGGTTGGAGGCGCCGATGACGAACGTGTCGAAGAGGTACTTCGGGTTCAGCCGCGCGGTGGGTTCACCGGGTCCGGTCGCCGGCGCGGGCTGCGCGGCCAGCGGGCCGGGGGCGCCGGTGGTGGGCAGGTTGGAGCCGACCGGGCCGCCGCGGTGGACCCGCCCGGAGCCGGGCGGCGGATCGGGCAGCTCGCGGCGGGTGTCGCGCTGGTCGTAGTCGGAGCGGGGCTTGTCGTAGTCCGGCCGCTGGTCGTAGTCGGAGCGCTGGCTGTCGTAGGAGGAGCGCTCCATCGGCTGCGGGCGGTAGTCCTGTGACGGAGGGCCGTAGGAGTCCTGTGGGTACGGCTCCTGCGGATAGTGCTCCTGTGACGGCGACGCGTACGGGTCGCGCTCCGGGAAGCCGAGCCGCTGCTGCTGCCAGCTGTACTGGTCCTGCGGCGGCCGGGGCCAGCCGCCGGGCTCGGGACGCTGGTACTCCGAGGGGTAGGCGGGGCGCGCGGTCGGGAGCTGGTCCTGGCGGGAGTCGCGGTCGCCCTGGTGTCCGGGGCGCTGTTCGCCGCGACCCGGGTGGGAGTCGTCCGCGCGGTGGCGGCCGTAGCCCTCGTACTGGTTGTCGTACGAGCCGTCGTACTGGTTGGAGGGGAGCTCGGGCTCCTCGTAGCGCGACTGGGGGCGGGGGGCCGGAGGCGCGGGCGGGGTCTGGGGTTCGCCCGCGGAGTCGTCGACGGTGATCGCGATGCGGATGGGGCGGCCGCACTCGCGGCTCAGTGTCTCACTGACGGCCGGGGCCAGTCGGCCCTCCAGCACGCCTTTCGCAAATTCGTTCGGTACGGCGAGCAGGGCGGTGTCGGCGACCAGCGCGAGCGGCTGGCAGCGCCGGATCCAGTGCTCGTCCTTCGCCTCCACGCCCTGGACGCGGCCCTCACCGAGAAGTTGCTCGAGTACGCGTGGCCACACTGCGGCAAGATCGGCAGGTACGTCAGCCACAGGGCACGCTCTCTCACGGGTCCCACGAACGTGTGGTTGTGGGACGAGTTGGGATTCAAATGGGGTGGAGCCGAAATGCGGGGGTCAAGGGAACGAATCGGAGTTCAGCCACGGTAGTCAGGGCGACGGGTGCGGTTCAAGTTGTTGTCCCCAGCCTGTGGATAGTGTCTCCCGGTGACCACTGGTTTGACCGGATGGCGTAGCCGCGCGTACCGTAACCAGGTCGAGTTGTCGATGGCTGCTGCCGCCTGCCTCCGATGGGCACAGATCGCTTCGGGTGATCGGGAAGCGGTGCACACGGGCGTAACTGCGAGCTACTCGTGGGCGCACGGTGACAGCCAGGACGGCACCCGCCACCACCGATTGATTTCTGGAGCCCCCGAGTGAGCAAGCGCACCTTCCAGCCGAACAACCGTCGTCGCGCCAAGACCCACGGCTTCCGTCTTCGGATGCGTACCCGTGCCGGCCGCGCGATTCTGGCGAACCGCCGCAGCAAGGGTCGCGCCAGCCTGTCCGCCTGATACCGGTCAGGTCATGCCGTCGTGCTGCCCACCGAGAACCGGCTGAGGCGGCGCGAGGACTTCGCGACCGCGGTACGACGAGGGCGCCGGGCCGGCCGCCCGTCCCTCGTCGTCCACCTTCGTAGCGGTGCCACGGACCCGCACGCGCCTGGGGAGAGCGCTCCCCCGACGCGTGCGGGTTTCGTCGTGAGCAAGGCCGTGGGCGGTGCTGTGGTGCGCAACAAGGTGAAGCGCAGGCTTCGCCATCTGATGCGCGACAGGATCGCCCTGTTTCCCCCCGGTAGCCTGGTAGTCGTACGAGCGCTGCCCGAGGCGGGCGACGCCGATCATGAACAGCTGGCCCGAGACCTGGACGCCGCCGTTCAGCGGCTGCTGGGAGGGGGCGCACGATGAAGTACCCGCTGCTGGCGCTGATCAAGCTGTACCAGTGGACCATCAGCCCGCTGCTGGGGCCGGTGTGCAAGTACTACCCGTCGTGCTCCCACTACGGCTACCAGGCCATCGACCGGCACGGTGCGATCAAGGGAACGGCACTCACCGCCTGGCGCATCCTGCGGTGCAATCCGTGGTCGCTGGGCGGTGTGGACCATGTCCCGCCGCGCAAGCGTCCGCGGTGGCACGAAATGCTGCGTAACGCCTGGCGTGCACGTAGGGGCGGGCCCTCCGCCGCCTCGGCCACCGAGGGACAGAATCCTTCGAGCCCGGCCGCAGAGACTCCGTCCCATGCCCAAGGAGCATGATTAGTGGACACGATTGCCAGTCTTTTCAGCTTCATCACGACACCCGTCTCCTGGGTCATCGTTCAGTTCCACACGGTGTACGGCAAGATCTTCGGCCCTGACACCGGGTGGGCCTGGGGCCTGTCGATCGTGTCCCTCGTGATCCTGATCCGTATCTGCCTGATCCCGCTCTTCGTGAAGCAGATCAAGTCGACGCGGGCCATGCAGACGCTCCAGCCCGAGATGAAGAAGATCCAGGAGCGCTACAAGAACGACAAGCAGCGTCAGTCCGAAGAGATGATGAAGCTGTACAAGGAGACGGGCACCAACCCGCTCTCCTCGTGCCTTCCCATCCTGGCGCAGTCCCCGTTCTTCTTCGCCCTGTACCACGTGCTCAACGGCATCGCGACGGGCGACACCATCGGTGTCATCAACGACTCGCTGCTGGCCAGCGCTCGTAAGGCCCACATCTTCGGTGCCCCGCTCGCCGCGAAGTTCAAGGACGGCTCCGCCACCGTCCACGCTCTGGGCGCCACGGTCACCGATGTGCGGGTCGTCACCGCGGTCATGATCGTGATGATGTCGGCGTCGCAGTTCTACACGCAGCGCCAGCTGATGACGAAGAACGTCGACACCACGGTCAAGACGCCGTTCATGCAGCAGCAGAAGATGCTGATGTACGTCTTCCCGGTCATGTTCGCCGTCTTCGGCATCAACTTCCCGGTCGGTGTCCTCGTCTACTGGCTGACCACCAACGTGTGGACCATGGGCCAGCAGATGTACGTCATCCGCAACAACCCGACGCCGGGTTCCAAGGCCCAGGCCGCCTACCTGGAGCGCCTCACCCACCACGTCACGAACCACGGCAAGGCCCGCAAGCGCAGCGAGCGCACCATCATCAAGGCGATCGTCGCCAAGGGCCGGGACCGCAACGAGTTCGAGCGCAAGTTCATCAACGCTCTGAACAAGGCGGGCCTCGCGGCCCAGGCCGACGGCTCGGTCGTCCAGAGCGAGTCCCAGGCCGCGGTGCAGACCGAGGACGGTTCTACGGTGAGCGCGGCGGCTCCCAAGCGTCAGCAGCCCAAGCGGCAGAGCAAGTCCCAGCGTCAGTCGGGTGCGGTTTCGGCCGGCTCGAAGGCAGCCGAGGACAGCCAGTCCTCGGAGTCGATCTCGCTGAGCAAGTCCGACGAGCCCGAGGACGCCAAGCCCGCCGTTCCCGCCAAGAAGCAGCCCGGCGGCGGTACCCGCAGCAAGGCCCAGTCCGGACAGCGCAAGGGTCCGCAGCGGCCCAAGTCCCCGTCCAAGAAGTAAGAAGGAGTCCATCCCGTGACGGAAGGCACCACCTCCGCCGCTGCCGAGGGTGCAGACACCCTGACCCGCCTCGAGCAGGAGGGCGAGATCGCGGCGGACTACCTCGAGGGTCTGCTGGACATCGCCGATCTCGACGGCGACATCGACATGGACGTCGAAGCCGACCGCGCCGCTGTTTCGATCATCAGCGACGTGGCCAGCCGCGACCTGCAGAAGCTGGTCGGTCGTGAGGGCGAGGTGCTGGAAGCCCTTCAGGAGCTCACCCGCCTTGCCGTGCACCGGGAGACCGGGGACCGCAGTCGGCTGATGCTGGACATCGGTGGTTACCGGGCCAAGAAGCGCGCCGAGCTCTCCGAGCTTGGTGCCAAGGCCGCCGCCGAGGTGAAGAGCACAGGCGAGTCCGTGAAGCTCAAGCCGATGACGCCGTTCGAGCGCAAGGTCGTGCACGACGCGATCAAGGCCGCCGGGCTGCGCAGTGAGTCCGAGGGCGAGGAACCGCAGCGGTTCGTCGTCGTGCTTCCCGCCTGATCGGTCCGTACGTTCCTCCGGCCCCGTCTGTAGAGCAGGCGGGGCCGAACTTTGTCAGCCTGATAGTTCTGATGATCAGCGCCCGGTGCGCTGATGCGGTACGGAAGGACGGTTCCCCGTGACGGAGGCAGCGGAGCTTCCCCCCGCGCCCGAGCAGGCGCGCGAGGTGTTCGGCGATCGCTTCGAGGATGCGGTGCGCTACGCCGAGCTGCTCGCCGAGGCGGGTGTGCAGCGCGGTCTCATCGGCCCCCGCGAAGTGCCCCGGCTGTGGGAGCGGCATCTGCTGAACTGCGCGGTGCTCTCGGAGGTTGTTCCTGAGGGCGTGACGGTGTGCGACGTCGGCTCCGGTGCCGGTCTGCCCGGCATTCCTCTGGCTCTCGTCCGCGAGGATCTGAAGATCACGTTGCTGGAGCCGTTGCTGAGGCGCACGACTTTCCTGACGGAGGTCGTGGAGCTGCTGGGCCTGGACCATGTGACCGTCGTGCGGGGCCGTGCCGAGGAGGTCATGGGCAAGCTGACCCCTGTGCATGTGGTGACAGCGCGGGCCGTGGCCCCGCTGGACCGGCTGGCGACGTGGGGTGTTCCGCTGCTGCGTCCCTACGGCGAGATGCTCGCGCTCAAGGGCGACACCGCGGAGGAGGAACTCAAGGCGGCAGGTACGGCCCTGAGCAAGCTCGGCGCCGTGGAGACCTCCATCCTGCATGTGGGTGAGGGCGTGGTCGATCCGTTGTCCACGGTGGTGAGGGTCGAGGTCGGGGAAAGTCCCGGTGGTGTGCGGTTCGCGGCCAAGCGTGCCAAGGCGGCCCGTACCGGTCGCACTCGTCGACGTCGCTGATCCGTCCTGACGACGAGACTTACTCCACACAAGCTGTCAAACCTATGCATCCCGGAGTGTCGCGGCAGAACGGGCACCCCTGCCCTGCATCGTGTTTCACGTGAAACGTCGCTCACTGCTGCACGGCATCATCAGCCGGGGCCGCGCTGCGGCCGAACCCCGTGACCGAAAGCCTCTCGGGTCACTCGGAGAGGTAACGGAGTTGTCCACAGAGGTGGATTTCTCCACAGAACAACAGGCCTCACTGGTTCACACCCCCGAAGACATGGGAGGCTCTGTTCATTGCGAGCCTGAAGTCGAGGAGAGTGAATCCTTGCGGTCCGACGCCAACATCGCGGGACCGATGACCGATCCGGTCCCCGGTCCCCGAACCGAGTCGATGGGGGAGGATGTTTCACGTGAAACACCGCCCCCGATGGACGACACTCCGATCGGTCGTGCTGCCCAACTGGCGGTAGAGGCTCTTGGCCGTGCCGGCGAGGGCCTGCCACGGCCCGAGCAGACCCGGATCATGGTCGTTGCCAACCAGAAGGGCGGGGTGGGCAAGACGACGACGACCGTCAATCTTGCTGCTTCGCTGGCTCTGCACGGCGGCCGTGTCCTGGTCGTCGACCTTGACCCTCAGGGCAACGCGTCCACGGCTCTGGGTATAGACCATCACGCGGACGTGCCGTCCATCTATGACGTCCTGGTCGAGAGCAGGCCGCTGGCCGAGGTGGTCCAGCCGGTCCCCGATGTCGAAGGTCTCTTCTGTGCCCCGGCCACCATCGATCTCGCCGGTGCGGAGATCGAGTTGGTGTCCCTGGTGGCACGTGAGAGCCGACTGCAGCGGGCGATCCAGGCGTACGAGCAGCCCCTGGACTACATCCTCATCGACTGTCCGCCCTCGCTCGGCCTGCTGACGGTCAATGCGCTGGTGGCAGGTGCGGAGGTCCTCATCCCGATCCAGTGCGAGTACTACGCGCTGGAGGGTCTGGGACAGTTGCTGCGCAACGTCGATCTGGTCCGGGGTCACCTCAACCCCACCTTGCACGTATCGACCATCCTGCTCACCATGTACGACGGCCGGACGCGCCTCGCGTCCCAGGTCGCGGACGAGGTGCGCACTCACTTCGGCGACGAGGTACTACGGACGAGCATTCCCCGCTCGGTCCGTATCTCCGAGGCGCCGAGTTATGGACAGACGGTGCTGACCTACGATCCAGGATCGAGTGGGGCCCTGTCCTACCTTGAAGCAGCACGAGAGATCGCGCTGAAGGGCGTCGGTGTCAGCTACGACCCGGCGCAGGCGCACATCGGCGCACAGAGCAATCCGAGCATGGTGGAGGGGATCCAGTGAGCGAGCGACGGAGGGGTTTGGGTCGTGGTCTCGGCGCACTGATCCCCGCTGCCCCGACGGAGAAGACGCCGACCCCGGCGGCGATGGGAGGCGCTGGCTCGGCGTCTCCGACGTCCGTCCCGGTGCTGACGACCGACCGTGGGGTGGCCGCGGCGAAGGTGGCCACGCTGCCGCCTGTTTCACATGAAACCGAGATGCCGTCGGTCAACGGCTACTCGGAGACGCCCCCGCCTCCCATCGGAGCCTACTTCGCGGAGCTCCCGCTCGACTCCATCACGCCGAACCCCCGCCAGCCGCGTGAGGTCTTCGACGATGACGCGCTCCAGGAACTGGTCACGTCCATCAGGGAAGTCGGCCTTCTCCAGCCGGTCGTCGTACGGCAGGCCGGCCCCGCCCGCTATGAGCTCATCATGGGCGAGCGGCGCTGGCGGGCCAGCCGTGAGGCCGGCCTGGAGGCGATCCCCGCGATCGTGCGGGCCACGGATGACGACAAGCTTCTCCTGGACGCCCTCCTGGAGAACCTGCACCGCGCTCAGCTGAACCCGCTGGAAGAGGCAGCCGCCTACGACCAGTTGCTGAGGGACTTCAACTGCACGCACGACCAGCTGGCGGACCGCATCGGCCGGTCCCGCCCGCAGGTCTCCAACACCCTGCGTCTGCTGAAGCTCTCGTCGGCGGTGCAGCGCCGGGTGGCGGCCGGAGTGCTGTCCGCCGGACACGCCCGTGCCCTGCTTTCCGTGGAGGACTCGGAGGAGCAGGACCGGCTGGCCCACCGGATCGTGGCCGAGGGACTGTCGGTGCGTGCGGTCGAGGAGATCGTGACCCTCATGGGGTCGCGGCCGCAGACCGCTCAGCGTTCCAAGGGGCCGCGTGCCGGCGCCCGGGTCTCTCCGGCTCTGACCGACCTAGCGACTCGTCTCTCGGACCGTTTCGAGACGCGGGTGAAGGTCGACCTGGGGCAGAAGAAGGGCAAGATCACCGTCGAGTTCGCCTCGATGGAGGACCTCGAACGCATCCTCAGCTCCCTCGCCCCCGGTGAGGGGCCGGTTCTGCAGAAGAGCCTGGTGGACGACGACGCCGAGGAGACGGAAGGCTGAGCCGGGCGCGCCGGGGTGACGCCGCCCAGGCGAAGCACGAAGAGCGGGTCGTGTCCGGTGTGTCCCGGAACACGGCCCGCTCTTTGCTTTCAGCCGGTATCGATGGAATCTCTGGATGGATACGATGCGATTGGGTGCGGCACATCCACCCGGCAGTACCTCTGAGGGGAGACAGGGGCCATGCGAACGATGAGCCGAAGCGGACTGGTGAGCGCGGGCCTGGGACTGGGGGCGGTCGGCGGATTCGTCGGCAGCCTGCTCAGGGAACGCAGTGCTCTGACGGCTGCCCGCGACGCGGCGGGCGAAGGAAGCGAGGATCAGCCTTCATGGGGCGTCGGCTCGTACCGCTCACGCTGGACAACCTTCCGGACCTACCCCAGCGCTGCCGCTCGTGCGTCTTCTGGGAGTTGGACCCCGTCAGCGGAGAAGCCGCGGTAAAGGCCGGAACAGCCGCTCTGGAGAAAGAGGCCTGGATCTCCGCCGTACTGCTGGACTGGGGATCGTGCGGCCGGGTCGTCTACGTCGACGACGTACCGGTCGGCTATGTCCTCTACGCTCCTCCCGCGTATGTTCCTCGCTCGACGGCGTTTCCCACGAGCCCTGTCTCTCCGGACGCCGTCCAGTTGATGACGTCGTTCATCATGCCGGGCTATCAGGGGCAGGGGCTCGGCCGTGTGATGGTGCAGACGGTCGCCAAGGACCTGCTGCGGCGGGGCTTCAAGGCCATCGAGGCATTCGGCGACGCCCGGTGGAAAGAGCCCGCCTGCCTGCTTCCCGCAGATCATCTCCTTGCCGTGGGCTTCAAGACGGTCAGGCCCCATCCGACCTATCCGAGGCTGAGGCTGGAGCTGCGCACCACCCTCTCCTGGAAGGAAGACGTGGAGATGGCACTGGACCGGCTTCTGGGGGCGGTCCAGAAGGAACCGGCGCTGCGTCCCCTGTAACGCGAGGGGGGCCGGGCCCTTTCGGGCCGGCCCCCCTCGTGTTTCACGTGAAACATCACTCAGCGATGAAGTCCTCAAGGTCGCGGACGATCGCGGCCTTCGGCTTGGCACCGACGATGGTCTTGGCGACCTCGCCGCCCTGGTAGACGTTCAGCGTCGGGATGGACATGACGCCGTACTTGGCGGCGATGCCCGGGTTCTCGTCGATGTTCAGCTTGACGACCTCGATCTTGTCGCCGTACTCGGCGGCGATCGCCTCAAGAGACGGCGCGATCTGACGGCACGGCCCGCACCAGGCGGCCCAGAAGTCCACCAGGACGGGCTTGTCGCTCTTCAGGACGTCCTGCTCGAAGGAATCGTCGGTCACGTTCTTGAGGGTGCCGGCCACGGCGGGCTCCTTAACTGGGTTGGTGCGGTGGGGCGGGATGGGGGTCAGACAGCGGTCTTCTCGGGCTCGGCCTTCTCTTCGTCCGCGAGGGCGGCGAGGAAGCGCTCGGCGTCGAGAGCAGCGGCACAGCCGGTGCCGGCCGCGGTGATCGCCTGGCGGTAGGTGTGGTCGACCACGTCACCGGCGCCGAAGACACCGGTCAGGTTGGTGCGGGTCGAAGGCGCTTCCACCTTCAGATAGCCCTCACCGTCCAGTTCGAGCTGGCCCTTGAAGAGCTCGGTGCGGGGGTCGTGGCCGATCGCGATGAACAGGCCGGTGACCGCCAGGTCCGAGAGTTCGCCGGTCTTGAGGTTGCGCAGCTTAAGGCCCGAGAGCTTCGGGTCGCCCTGGATCTCGGCGACCTCGCTGTCCCACACGAACTTGATCTTCGGGTCGGCGAAGGCGCGCTCCTGCATCGCCTTGGAGGCGCGCAGAGTGTCACGACGGTGGACGATCGTCACGGACTTGGCGAAGCGGGAGAGGAAGGTGGCCTCCTCCATCGCTGTGTCACCGCCGCCGATCACGGCGATGTCCTGGTCCTTGAAGAAGAAGCCGTCACAGGTGGCGCACCACGAGACACCGCGACCGGAGAGGGCGTCCTCGTTCGGCAGTCCGAGCTTGCGGTGCTGCGAACCGGTGGTGACGATCACGGCCTTCGCCCGGTGGACCGTGCCCGAGGTGTCGGTGACGGTTTTGATCTCGCCGGTCAGGTCGACACTGACGACGTCGTCCGGAATGAGCTCAGCACCGAAACGCTCCGCCTGGGCGCGCATGTTGTCCATGAGCTCGGGACCCATGATGCCGTCCTGGAAGCCGGGGAAGTTCTCCACCTCGGTGGTGTTCATCAGCGCGCCACCGGCGGTGACGGCGCCCTCGAACACCAGCGGCTTCAGCGACGCGCGCGCGGTGTAGAGCGCCGCCGTGTAGCCGGCGGGCCCGGAGCCGATGATGATCACGTTTCGGACGTCGCTCACGGCTTGGTTCCTCGTCTCTGGACTGCGTCGTCGGACCGGTGGAGCCCCTCGCAGAACTCTCACCCCACCCAACGGATCCTAAGGGGCGCGCATTCCCGGTGTGTCCGGGCACACGGAGAGGCCACACCGTACGGATTACCACGCAGGGCGAAGACGAAGCGTGACCACTCAGGGACGCGCGTAGGACCGTTCCAGTAGAACCTTCGCAGTGCCCTTCGGGGCGACCTTCACGCACGACGCATCCACGAGGTAGGCGGTGACCCGGGTGCTGTCGGAGGGATCACGCAGCACGACGAGAAGCGCGTCCATGCCCTTGTAGAAGCCGGCCTCGGTCGCGAGCGGCGAGTCACTGCGGTTGATGCCGTTCTGGATGCACGGGGGAACCTCGGGCGTCATGAAGGGGCGGGGATCCTCGGAGCCGGGAATGCTTGCCGCGCCCATGCTGGTGTGCGGAGCCCGAGACCCGCCGGTCGCACTCTTCTTCTCGGTGAGAAGTGCCGAGACCTGCTTCCTCAGGCCGCTCGCGGAGAAGGTGTCGGCGGAGGTGGTCGCCCGTCCGTGTGCCGAGTCGGTCGGCTTGCCGTCATCCAACGACGACAGCAGAACGGAGCCGAATCCCAGGGCGGCGACGGTGAAGACGGCTCCGAGGACGGCAACCTTGCGACGTCCGTCCCGCCTGCGGTCCTTGCGGCCTGGTCCGGTGGTGGCAGTACGGGCATGTCCCGTGGGGCGGTCGGGGGTAGGCGATGTTTCACGTGAAACATGCGCACTCTCGACCGGCGCCGGTGCGTTCATGGCCCCGGGAGCAGTTGCCTGCAGGAGAGCCTCTGCGGCGAGGGCGGCGTCGATCCTGCCGGCGACGTCGGCGGGCATGCGAGGCGGCCCCGGCAGCGTGCCGAGCAGGCCGCGGATCTCCTCCAGCGAAGCGTGAACGTCCGCGCAGAGTTCGCACTCGTCCAGATGCCGACGTAGGTCCGCAGTCCTGGAAGGGGACAGGATGCCTTCGGTGAGGTCGGAGATCTCCGCGACATCCGGGTGCCCGGCTGTGTCTGTCGTGGAAGTCACGCTCGCCCACCTCCGCCCTTCACTGCAGCTGAATCGCTTGATCCCGGATCTGGCGGGCCTCCCGACGGAGGTCCCGCTGCGGGTGGGACGGATGTCCCCTGCGCCCGGTTCCGTCCTGCGCCCGCTTCTCTGCCGTCTCCGGTGTTTTCCGGCCGCAGATGGGTGAGAAGCGGGAGCAGTCTGGCTCTGCCTCGGGCGCAACGGCTCTTTACCGTCCCCGTCGGCACGTCGAGCACGCGGGCGGCCTCGGCGACGGGGTAGCCCTGCATGTCCACCAGAACGAGGGCGGCGCGCTGGTCGGGCGGGAGAGTGCCGAGGGCTTCCACGAGTTGGCGGTGGAGGTCGTTGCGCTCCGCGGGCGCCGAGGCGGACTCGTGCGGCTCCAGGAGCTGCTCAAGGCGCTCGGTGTCGTCCACGGGGGACGTCTTGCGGGAGGCTGCCTTTCTGGCCCGGTCCAGGCAGGCGTTCACCGTGATCCGGTGCAGCCAGGTGGTGACCGCCGACTGCCCCCGGAAGGTGTGCGCGGCCCGGTAGGCGGACACCAGCGCGTCCTGAACGGCGTCAGCGGCTTCCTCACGGTCCCCGAGCGTGCGGAGGGCGACGGCCCAGAGTCGATCCCGGTGCCGCCGCACGAGCTCGGCGAAGGCGTCGGGGTCGCCCTCTACATGACGGGCCAGGAGGTCCTGATCGCTGGTGTCGCCATACGCGGTGTCATCTGCCATCGGACCCCCTCCTCAGCCTTAACTGGTGACCTTGATGTCCGCCACCCGGCCGCGGTAGGTGCCTTGCTCTGTCAGGGGCAACTTGGTCAGCCACACCAGAAGGTAGCGGGACTTCACCGTCTTGTCCGGCTTGAGGGGGACACCCGTACCGGAGCCCTCGGCGACCTTGGTGTAGGCGTCGAAGCTGGTCGGCCGGGAACTCGCGTCGCTTGAGGCGGCACGCAGTTCGACAGAGGTGTCGCCCATGAACGTGACGGTGACCTTGCCGATGTCCTGGACCTTGCCGAGGTCGAGAATGATCCCGAGGCCCGGCTTGAGGTTCCCGAAGTCGGCGCCCTCGTAGAACTTCGTCTCCCAGTACGACGAGGTGTCGTTGTCGTAGGCCTTCTTTATGTCGTTCGGCTTCTCGGATCCGTCGCCGAACGGGTCGAAGTCGTATCCCTTGGCGATGGTGATCGGAGTGCTGGCCGCCTTCGTCGGGCTCTTGTCGCCGTCATCGGTCGTCTGGGTCTGGTTCTCGTCCGACGTGCCGCCCCGGTCCATCAGCGCGTCCGCGAGCTGCCAACTTCCGAGGCCCAGCGCGGCGATGAGGAGGGCGGAGACCGCCCACTTCAGGGCCCGGCCCGTGCGGCTCTGCAGCGGCGGTGGCGGGGACGGTACGGGCTGGGTGACACCGGGATGCGGTGCCGGGCGGCCGTATGTGCCCTGTTGGTACGTCGTGTGCTGGTACTCGGGCGGGGCCGTGAACGCCGGCTCCGGCGGGCGGATGCGGGGCATCTCACCGATCGCCTTGACCAGTTCCTCGGGCGTGGTGCACGCCGACTCGTGCCGTGAGGCGGTCGCACCGTCGTTGGCGAGCGCCCGCATGGACAGCTCGGACAGCCCGCGGTGGACACCCGCCCGCACCTGGTCGGGTGCGATGAGGCCGACGTCCTTGGGCAGACCGGCCAGACCGTAGGCATCGTTCTCGTACGGCCACCGCTGGGTGAGCGCCGCGTACAGGAGCGCGCCGATCGCCTCCGTGTCCGTACGCTGCGGGGAGTCCGAACTGACGCCTCTCAGCGCGGCGTTCACGGCGAGGCCGCGGATGCGCCACTGCCCGCTCGATGTACGCAGGACCGCGTTCGGATTCAGCCGCAGATGCGCGAGCCCCTCACGGTGGGCCGCAGCCATGGCGGACGCCACCTGACTGACCATCTGGTAGGCGTCGTACACCTCCAGCGGGCCCGGGGTGAGCAGGGTGGTCAGCTCGGTGGCGTCGGGCAGCCATTCGTGGACGACGTAGACGAGGTCGTTCTCCTCGACGGCGTCCAGGACCTGGACGAAGCGCGGGTCGCCCAATAGCGCGGAGGAACGGGCCGCGGCCAGGACGGTGCGCGCCCGCGCATGGTCGGCGGGCAGGAGGTGCACGCCGACGGCCCGACGGAGTTTCTCGTCGACGGCACGCCAACTGCTGAAGCCGTCCAGACGGGTGAGGCACTCCTCGAGACGGTAGCGTCTGGCCAGTTTGTGGCCGCTGTGCAACTCCGGCGGTGACGCCTTGCCAAGACTCTCGGTCCCGCCACTCCCCTGTGCCTCGACGTCTTCCGTGTCCCGCTCCCGGTTCTTGGCCACGCCGTCGGCCGTGGACTGGTCCGCCTTGGCGGTCAGCGGTGTGTCACCGCTGGTGTCTGCCACGTCGACGGCAGCCGTGCTCCGTTCCGCCACCGTCGTTCCCTGCCTCCCCAATTCATTGCGCGCCGTGCGACGCAGAATCCAATTGTGCCCACAGTCCGCCGCTATGCACGACACACGGTGGCGGACGATGGTTGTGCGCGTACCCCTGCCTCAGCGCCCCAGACGCCCCCGGACCATGCCGACCAGTGAGTTCAGCTCCTCGATCCGCATCTTGCGCGCGGCGACGAAGAAGGTCCCGAGCAGAACCGCTCCGCCCGCGATCAGAGCGGCGAACGAACCGACGACTCCCTGACCGAGCGAGTGACCGATGCCGTAACAGGCTGCTCCGCTCAGGACTGTCGCCGGCACCGAGGCGATGCACAGCCGGGCGTAGGTCCGCAGGACACGGTTGCCGTCCAGGTCGCCGCCGAGGCGCTTGCGCAGCCGGTTCCAGGCGACGCCGACACCGATCGCGTAGGCGAGACCGTAGGAGGCGGCCATGCCGACCACGGCCCAGCGGGGCGGCAGCAGGGCGTAACAGGCGGCGGAGGCGGCGGCGTTGACGGCCGCCACGATGACGGTGTTGTAGAAGGGCGTCCGGGTGTCCTCGTAGGCGTAGAAGGCCCGCAGGACGACGTACTGGACCGAATAGGGGATCAGGCCGAGGCCGAAGGCCATCAGCATGTACCCCATGTTCGTGGCGGCGCCGGTGCTGGAGGCACCGAAGATCAGCGTGCACATGGGGATGCCGAGGGCGAGGAAGCCGAAGGCGATGGGAACGATGGCGACCGCGGTGGTGCGCAGGCCCTGCGAGATGTCGTCGCGGACCGCGCCGGCGTCGTCCTCCGCGGCCGAGCGGGAGATGCGCGGCAGCAGGGCGGCCATCAGCGAGACGGTGATGATGGCCTGTGGGAGGCCCCAGATGAGCTGGGCGTTGGCGTAGGCGCTGAAGCCGGTGCCGGGGATGTTGGTGTCGGCGACGGCCGCGGTGGCGAGCTGGGTGACGACCAGGGCGCCCGCCTGGTTGGCGAGGACGAACAGGATGGTCCACTTCGCGAGCATCGCGGCCTTGCCGAGGCCGTGGCCCTTCCAGTCGAAGCGCAGGCGAGGCCGGAATCCCGTCTCCCGCAGATACGGGATCATCGCGAGGGCCTGCACCACCAGGCCGAGCAGGATGCCCACGCCGAGCAGCCGCTGCCCCTCCGGCGGGATGTTCGTGACGGTCATGCCGGAGTGCCTGGCGGTGCCGTACACCCACAGGAACATCGCGAGCGTCACGATGATGACGATGTTGTTGAGGACCGGAGTCCACATCATCGCGCCGAACTTGCCGCGCGCGTTGAGGACCTGCCCCATCACCACGTGGATGCCCATGAAGAAGATGGAGGGCAGGAAGTAGCGGGTGAAGGTGATGGCGACGTCGTTGGCCGCGGGGTTGGCCGCCACGGAGTTCGACAGGGCACGCACCAGGAGCGGCGCCGCGAACATCGTGAGCGCGGTGAGCGCGGCGAGAGCCACCATGACGAGCGTCAGGAGCCTGTTCGCGAAGGCCTCACCGCCGTCGTCGTCCTCCTTCATGGCGCGTACGAGCTGCGGCACGAAGACGGAGTTCAGGCCGCCACCGACGGTGAGGATGTAGATCATGGTCGGCAGCTGGTAGGCCACCTGGAAGGAGTCGCCCAGGACGGCGGTGCCGAGCGCCGACACGATCAGCGCCGAGCGGACGAAGCCGGTGAGCCGGGAGACCATCGTGCCGGCCGCCATCACGGCGCTCGACTTCAGCAAACCGCCTGCCTTGCCGCCCTGCTTCGCGGGGGCGGCGGAGGCCGCCTCCGCCACAGCCGACGCGGTACCGAGATTCATCGTCTCGTCGGCCGAGGGCGCGGGCGCCGCCGCGGCCTGGAACTGCGGCGTCGGTGACGGCCCGCCCGGCGCCGGCACCGACGGGGGATCCGTCGGGCGGCCGCCACGCTGCTGCTGGTCGCGGAAGAGATGCGCGAACGCGTCCGGCTCGTGGCGTTCCTCGCCGGCCTGGCTCACCAGGTCGTCGACTCCCACGAACTGGGTGGTGCGAGGGTCGTCACCGTACGGCAGATACTGCGTCGGGCCCTCCGGCTCGGGCGCCGGCGTCTGCGCCCAGACGTTCGGGTCCGGGGCGTAAGGAGACTGGGGAGGCTGGGAGTACAACGGCTGCTGCGGCTGATGGGTGCCGGGGGGCGGCGGGGGGTGTGCGGCACGGTCGTAGAGGGCCTCGGCGACCGGATCCTGGGCATGGAGGTCCTGTGCCCGGTAGGGGTCCTGGTCGTAGGCGTCCTGGAGGTACATGTCCGCGGGAGCCTGCGGCGGCACCTGGCCATGCTCGGGCGGCGGCCCCTCGGGGTGACCCGAGCTGTCCGCGCCCTGACCGCGATCACCGTCGTACGGCGCGTTCATGGTTACCCCACCTCATCGTCCCGGGCCCACCGGCCACGACATCCTCAACGGTCCACTCTCTCACCCGTGCCGGACGGGTCGGCGCTTTCCGCTGCGGTGTCCGCCGTCAGGTCACTCGGCTGCTCGGGGCCGTCGGCCCCGGACCCGGTGCCGGCCTCCTCCTTGAGACGGTCCTGTGGGCCTTCGGGGTTCTCCGGGCCGTCCACCGCTTCGCCCGCCTCGTCGTCCGGGCCGTTCTGATCGGCCTCACGGGCCGCCGCGCGCTTGCGCTGGGTGTACATCCGGAATCCTGCCAGCACCAGCAGCAGTACTCCGCCGCCGATGACCAGCATGACCGTGGCCGTGAACTCGGTGACCTTCACGTCGAACCTGACGGCCTTGCCGTAGCGCTGACCGTCCTCCGTGTACAGCTGGGCGATCACCGAGGCCTTGCCGTTGGCGTTGGCCGTCGTGGTGAACTTCACCGTCTGGCTGTGGCCGCCCGAGACCTCGACCGGCTGTTCGTAGTACGAGGAGCCGCCGATCTCGAGCCGGTTCGGGCTCAGCGAGGTCAGCCGCAGCCTCAGATGCCCCACGCCCTGCACCAGGTTGTTCTGGACCGTCACCGGGATCGTGGCGCTGCGGCCGGAGAGCTTGGTCTCCGACTTGTCGATCAGGCTCACCTGGGAGACCAGTTTGTCGAGGTAGGCCTCGACGTCTCGGCGGAAGCCGGCCGCCTCGGTGGACCGGCCCCGCCACGATGTGGACATCTCACGGTTCAGGGCCAGTCCGAAGGGGGTCACGACACGGGACTGGTAGGAGAGGATCACCTTGAAGTTGCCGAGCTTGTTCTGTGTGTTCGCGATCTGCTGGAACGCCCACTTCGGCAGCTCCTGCCTGCGCAGCGAGGAGGGGTAGGCGGACGCGGCGGGCACCTTGGTGGTGGCCTCGGGGTCGGGCTTGGCCGCGGCCGCCGCCGTGAGCTTCTGGGTCTGCGACCAGTTCCCGGCCTGCAGCGCGGTGATCGCTTCGGCCATGGCGTCGGCCTGGCTCGCCGTGGGCATGCGCTGCGGGGCGACGACGATGCTGCGCTGCTTGTCCGTCTGGAGGTCGAGGGTGAGGCTCTGGGCGAGGAACCGCTGGACGGCGAGTGTGGTGGAGGATGCCTTCGTCAGATCGCCCTGGAACGCGGTGGACAGCCGCGCGTCCGCGACGACCGCCGTGGTACCGCCGCCGATGGGGCGGGCCGCGGACGGCGTGTACGACAGTCCGGCGGTCTCCTGGAGGCTGTCGCTGCGGGCGATCACCTTGTCGGCTCCGGCGGAGGTGGCGACCTTGACGATCGACGGGTCCACCGCGCCGTTCACGGGCCAGGCGAAGTCGGTGCTCGGCGTCACGTGGAGCACGGTCCTCACCGTGGTGGCCGCGACGTCGGTGGCCTCGTCGAGATGACTGAGCGAGCCGGTGACGCTCGTGCCTTTGTGGGCCAGGGAGGCGAGGTCGGGATCGGCGAACGGAAGCGCGACGACTTCCTTGTCTTCCACCGCCTTCTGCAGCCTGGCCAACCACTGTTTGGCGAGGGCCTGGTGGGTGCCTGCGATGGTGGTGTCGCCCTCGCCCTGGATCCGGTAGCTGTGGGTCATCGCGTCGACGGACGCCAGCAGGTCGGGGTCGATCACCCAGGTGACGTCCAGGTTCTCGCCCAGGGACAGCATCTGGTCCAGTCGGCCGCCCGCCGAGATCTCCTCGGCGAGGTCGTCGTCGAGGAAGACCGGCGTCTGCTGTGCGTTCGATCCGGTCTCCGCCGTCATGTGCACGGTGGAGATCAGCGGCCACAGGAACGTCGTCCTCGTCTTCGTGTCCGCCTCGTCGGGCTGCCAGGGCAGGAACGTCCGCTGGATGCCGAGCAGGTGGTCCCACGGTTGTGCGGAGGTCTCGCCCGAGAGGGAGACGGCGAACTGGTAGGCGCCGGGGTCACCGAGATCCAACTCGTCGACCGGTACGGAGATGGAGAAGGGCTCGGCCACCCCGGGGGTCAGCTTCGCGAACTTCGCCACGTACTTGCCGCCGACCTCGGACCCCGTGGTGCCTTGGAGTGAGTCCTCGTTCTCGGTGACGGCGTCGATCGACGAGCGGGTGTTCAGCTCCGGGCCCACTTGCAGTCCCACATGGGCGGTCGTGACGGCCTGCTTGCCGTTGTTGGTCACCGTCCCCGACACGGTGACCGTGTCACCGTCCGTAGGCACGGTGGGGCTGAGTGTGTCGATCGCGACGGACACCGATCCGGAGGCGGCGGCTGCCTGAGCGGGCACCGCGGCGGAAAACTGGCACAGGCCGGCCAGCAGAGGGGCCCCCGCGAGCAGGGCCCCGGTACGCCGCAGCCAGCGGCGGGCAGGTGAGGGACTCGTCCCCTGGAAGTCTGCCGCCTCGGCCACGCGCTCGCCCGTCCCTCGTCGTCAGTGGTCGTCGGAATGTGCGTCCACGCATGGTAACGATGCGCGCTGAGGGGAAGTGCCGCGGACTGGTCCACAAGATCGGGGGACACTGCCGCACTGTCCCGAATGTGCGGATATGAAGTGGAGCGCGGTCGTGAGTCTCCGGAGCAGACCTTGTGCAGGTCCGGATGGCGAGTCTGTGCACGTTTAATGGAGGCGCCCGGTAACGCCCGGGCCACGTACCCTCTTCTGTTGTGCCGAACGCCAACGAAGACAACCTCAGTGCCCCCAGTCAGGTGCAGGACCGCGCGGTGAGCGAACTGCTTGAGCTCGCACCTGTCGCCGACGACCTCGCCCGCCGCTTCCAGGAGGCCGGGTTCTCACTCGCCCTGGTCGGCGGTTCGGTCCGGGACGCACTGCTCGGCCGGCTCGGCAACGACCTGGACTTCACCACCGACGCCCGTCCTCAGGACGTTCTGAAGATCATTCGTCCGTGGGCGGACGCCGTGTGGGAGGTCGGAATCGCCTTCGGCACCGTGGGGGCGCAGAAGGATGCCCGTGTCGGAGACGCTGTCAAGAGCTTTCAGATCGAGGTGACCACCTACCGGTCCGAGGCGTACGACCGCACCTCACGTAAGCCCGAGGTGTCGTACGGCGACTCCATCGAGGAGGACCTGGTCCGGCGGGACTTCACCGTGAACGCGATGGCCGTCGCTCTGCCGGAGAAGAAGTTCATCGACCCGCACGGCGGTCTCGACGATCTCGCGGCGCGTGTGCTGCGGACGCCGGGAACTCCGGAGGCGTCGTTCTCGGACGACCCGTTGCGGATGATGCGGGCCGCGCGCTTCGCGGCGCAGCTCGACTTCGAGGTGGCGCCCGAGGTGGTCACCGCGATGACGGAGATGTCCCGGCGCCTGGAGATCGTCTCCGCCGAGCGGATCAGGGACGAGCTGAACAAGCTCATGCTGTCCGACCAGCCGCGCAAGGGGCTGACGCTGCTGGTCGACACGGGCCTCGCCGAGCATGTGCTGCCGGAGCTTCCGGCCCTGCGGCTGGAGAGCGATGAACACCACCGGCACAAGGATGTCTACGAGCACACGCTGATCGTCCTGGAGCAGGCCATCGCGCTGGAGAAGGAAGGGCCCGACCTGACCCTCCGCCTGTCCGCGCTGCTCCACGACATCGGCAAGCCGCGCACCCGCCGCTTCGAGAAGGACGGCGGGGTCTCGTTCCACCACCACGAAGTGGTCGGAGCGAAGATGACCAAGAAACGGATGACGGCGCTCAAGTACCCCAACGAGCTGGTGAAGGACGTCTCGCGGCTCGTTGAACTCCATCTGCGTTTCCACGGATACGGCACCGGGGAGTGGACGGACTCGGCGGTTCGACGCTATGTGCGAGACGCGGGTCCGCTGCTCGACCGGCTCCACAAGCTGACCCGCTCGGACTGCACGACCAGGAACAAGCGCAAGGCGGCCGCGTTGTCGCGTGCCTACGACGGCCTTGAGGAGCGGATCTCCCAGCTTCAGGAGCAGGAGGAGCTGGACTCGATCCGGCCCGACCTCGACGGCAACCAGATCATGGAGATCCTCGGCGTGCCACCCGGCCCTGCGGTGGGTCGGGCCTACAAGCACATGCTGGAGCTTCGTCTGGAGAACGGGCCGATGAAGCACGACGAAGCAGTGGCCGCGCTCAAGGAGTGGTGGGCCGTGCAGGACTGAGGCCGTGAATCGTGGTCATGTTTCACGTGAAACATGACCACGGTGCAGCGAGGGGCGGTGTTTCACGTGAAACATCGCCCCTTCATCGTTCCGCCGCCATCTCTCGTTCTTTCGTCATCGCCACGGCGATCGCTGCGTAGAGGACGGCGACCGTGGTCACCAGGGTCGCCGAGCGGCCGTCTGGCGGCAGGATCAGGGCGGCGACGGCCGCGGCGCCCACGAAGGCGATGTTGAAAAGGACGTCGTAGACGGAGAAGATCCGGCCCCGGAACCCGTCGTCGACGCAGGACTGCACGATGGTGTCCGTGGCGATCTTCGCGCCCTGGGTGATCAGGCCCAGTACGAACGCGGCGATGAGCATGGGGGCGGTGGCGAAGGAGAGTCCGAGGGCGGGCTCCAGTACCGCGGCGGTCGCCGCGCACACGACGATCCAGCGCTCCGGCCCGAGCTTGCCGGCGGCCCACGGGGTGATGATCGCGGCAACGAAGAAGCCGGTGCCGGAGATTCCCAGTGCCAGCCCCAGCAGGGCGAGTCCGTCGTCCGGGTCGGATGTCAGGGCGTACCGGCAGAGCATCAGCACCATCACGAGCAGAGCGCCGTAACAGAACCGCATGACCGACATCGCGCCGAGCGCCCGAGCGGCCGACCGACGTGTGGGTGCGGCCAGGTGCCGTACTCCGGCGGCCAGGTCGCGGGCCGTTCCGGCGAGGGCGGCGCCGAGCCGGGGCTGGGTCGACTCACGGTCGGGGCCCAGCAGTTCCGGTGGCATGCGCAGTGCGGCGAGCGCACCGCACAGGTACAGCCCCGCTCCCAGCAGCACCACGGCCGCGTCGGAGTCGGCGACCAGCAGGCGTACGGCGAAAGCGAGGCCGCCGCCCGCGGTCGCGGCGAGCGTTCCGGCCGTCGGGGAAAAGGAGTTGGCGATCACCAGCCGTTCTTCGTCCACGACACGGGGCAGTGCGGCGGACAGGCCGGACAGGACGAAGCGGTTGACGGCGGTGACGCACAGGGCGGAGACATAGAAGAGCCGGTCCGGAACCTGGGCGAGCATCAGGACGGCCGTCGCCGATGCCAGCAGGGCGCGCACGAGATTGCCGTAGAGGAAGACCTGGCGGCGGCGCCAGCGGTCCAGGAGGACGCCGGCGAAGGGGCCCACCAAGGAGTAGGGGAGCAGAAGGACCGCCATCGCGGAGGCGATCGCGGTGGCGGAGGTCTGCTTCTCCGGGGAGAACACGACGTAGGCGGCGAGCGCGATCTGGTAGACGCCGTCAGCGCCCTGGGAGAGCAGGCGCACCAAGAGCAGACGCCGGAAGTCCCGGAGGCGGAGAAGGACACGCAGATCGCGGACGACGGACATGGGGCACAGCCTCACATACGGCGAGGGTCCCCGGGCGATACAGCCCGGAGACCCTCTGTAGCCCTGGCAGGAGCGTTTTGAGTGAGCCTTAGCGCTCGACTTCACCCTTGATGAACTTCTCCACGTTCTCGCGGGCCTCGTCGTCGAAGTACTGGACCGGCGGAGACTTCATGAAGTAGCTGGAGGCCGACAGGATCGGGCCGCCGATGCCGCGGTCCTTGGCGATCTTCGCGGCGCGCACGGCGTCGATGATGACACCGGCGGAGTTCGGGGAGTCCCAGACCTCGAGCTTGTACTCCAGGTTCAGCGGGACGTCACCGAAGGCACGGCCCTCGAGACGGACGTACGCCCACTTGCGGTCGTCGAGCCAGGCGACGTAGTCGGACGGGCCGATGTGGACGTTCTTCGCGCCCATGTCCCGGTCGGGGATCTGCGAGGTGACGGCCTGCGTCTTCGAGATCTTCTTGGACTCCAGGCGCTCACGCTCGAGCATGTTCTTGAAGTCCATGTTGCCGCCGACGTTCAGCTGCATCGTGCGGTCCAGGACGACGCCGCGGTCCTCGAACAGCTTCGCCATGACGCGGTGCGTGATGGTGGCGCCGACCTGGGACTTGATGTCGTCACCGACGATCGGGACGCCCGCCTCGGTGAACTTGTCGGCCCACTCCTTGGTCCCGGCGATGAAGACCGGGAGAGCGTTGACGAAGGCGACCTTGGCGTCGATGGCGCACTGGGCGTAGAACTTCGCCGCGGCCTCGGAGCCGACGGGCAGGTAGCAGACGAGGACGTCGACCTGCTTGTCCTTGAGGACCTGGACGATGTCGACCGGGGCCTCGGCGGACTCCTCGATGGTCTCGCGGTAGTACTTGCCGAGGCCGTCGAGCGTGTGGCCGCGCTGAACGGTCACGCCGGTGTTCGGCACGTCGCAGATCTTGATGGTGTTGTTCTCGGAGGCGCCGATGGCGTCGGCGAGGTCGAGACCGACCTTCTTCGCGTCGACGTCGAACGCCGCGACGAATTCGACGTCACGAACGTGATAGTCGCCGAACTGGACATGCATCAGCCCGGGGACCCTGGCCGCCGGGTCGGCGTCCTTGTAGTACTCGACTCCCTGAACCAGCGACGCGGCGCAGTTGCCCACACCGACGACGGCTACGCGAACCGAACCCATTCCGGTTGCTCCCTGTGTGTACGAGTGAGGCCCTGGCAGGGACCTCACGTGGCGGTGTCGCCGGGCGTATCCGGACCGGGGGTGTCCCCGGTCCGGGGCAGGACGCCCGGCGCTCCCTCTGTGGTGTTACGAGTGGGCTCTTCATGGCCGGGACCCTTCTGGTCCCGGCCGGCCCGCTCGCTCTCGATGAGCTCGTTCAGCCAGCGCACTTCGCGCTCCACGGACTCCATCCCGTGGCGCTGGAGCTCAAGCGTGTAGTCGTCGAGGCGCTCCCGGGTGCGTGCCAGCGAGGCACTCATCTTCTCCAGGCGCTCCTCCAGCCGGCTGCGGCGGCCTTCGAGGACCCGCATGCGGACGTCGCGCGAGGTCTGCCCGAAAAAGGCGAAACGAGCTGCGAAGTGCTCGTCCTCGTACGCGTCGGGACCCGTCTGCGAGAGCAGCTCCTCGAAGTGCTCCTTACCTTCCGCCGTCAACCGGTAGACGATCTTTGCGCGACGCCCTGCGAGTGGTGCGGCGAGGGCGTCCTCGGTGGTGTGCCCCGGCTCCTCGATCAACCAGCCGTTGGCGACCAGCGTCTTGAGGCAGGGGTAGAGCGTGCCGTAGCTGAAGGCACGGAACACGCCCAGTGACGTATTGAGACGTTTGCGCAGCTCATAGCCGTGCATCGGGGACTCGCGGAGCAGGCCGAGTACGGCGAATTCGAGGATCCCGGAACGCCGGCTCATCGTCGCCTCCTCGTCTGTATCTCGCACCGATGTATCGACTCGATACATCAAGACGATAGAACGCCCTTCCGGAAGGGACAAGTGGGGGGACGGTGAACGGGATCACATCAATGATTCATGCGACCCAAGTTGCCTGGTTTGGGGTGAACTTCGGAGCTCGGCGGGTTTTGACGGTGCGTAGTCTGTGCGGCATGCACACCACCGGGAACCGAGTGGCGCCTGGGGGGCGTCGCTGTCCCGGTGCGGTACGGATGAATGCGGGACCGACCACATCCGTACTTCGGGGGGACCGGAAACCAGCCGCCGTTTCCAGGCGCGCAAAGGTGCGCCTGCCCGAGGAGTAGTCGTTCGATGAGCGAGCACCGTCGCAAACCGCCGCAGCCGCAGGGAGGCGGACGTGCCGCGGCCCGACGCGGCCAGTCCAGCTCGTCCTCCGGCCGCCGCGCGGCTCCGCGTGGCGCCACCGGGTCTCTTGCCGACTCCTATGGGACGAGCTCCCAGGAGTCGGCGTCTTACGATCCGGGAGGCGAGGAACGTCCGTACGGCAGCCGTGCCGAGGCCCGCCGTGCCGCCCAGAGAAGCACGGGCGGTGGTCGCCGCAGAGGGGCGGAGCCGGGCCCCGGGGGCCGGCGCGGGGCGTCGGCGGGCCGGGGACGCGCGTCCGGTCCGGGCAGGAAGCGCCTCATCGACTACCCGCGCGCGGGCAAGTACGGCGTGGCGCGCTGGGTGCCGTCCTGGAAGCTGGTGACGGGGCTGTTCATCGGCTTCATCGGAAGCCTGGTCGCGGTCGCCGGCGTCGGTTACGCGCTCGTGAGCGTTCCGATCGTCGACAAGACCGCGACGGCGCAGAACAACGTCTACTACTGGTCCGACGACACCGAGATGGTCTCCACCGGTGGTGAGACCAACCGTCAGATCGTCAACCTCGCGCAGATCCCGAAGGCGATGCAGTACGCCGTCGTCTCGCAGGAGAACAAGACCTTCTACTCCGACAGCGGCATCGACCCCAAGGGCATCGCCCGCGCCGTGTTCAACATGGCCCGGGGCGGTGACACACAGGGTGGTTCCACCATCACCCAGCAGTACGTCAAGAACGCGCTCCTGAACGACCAGTCCCAGACCGTCACGCGCAAGTTCAAGGAGATCTTCATCTCCATCAAGGTGGGCGCCACGGTCAACAAGGACCAGATCATGGCGGAGTACCTGAACTCCGCGTACTACGGACGCAACGCCTACGGCATCCAGGCAGCCGCGCGCGCGTATTTCAACAAGGAAGCCAAGGACCTGAACCCGGGCGAATGCGCCTTCCTTTCCGCCATGCTCAAGGGCGCCACGTACTACGACCCGGCGGGCGCGACCTCCATCGATCCGGCCAATGCCAAGCCCGAGGCCAACCAGCGGCGGGCCCTGCGGCAGATGCAGGACACCCTCGACAAGATGGTCGAGTACGGCCACCTCGACGCGACGGAGCGGGCCAGGTACACCACGCTCCCCGAGTGGCAGAACCCCCGGTCCAACACCCAGCTCAAGGGACAGATCGGCTACCTGGTCGACCTCGCCAAGGCCTATCTGATCAACAACAAGATCATCAGCGCCGACCAGCTTCAGCAGGGCGGCTACTCGATCTACACGACCTTCGACAAGAAGAAGGTCGGTGAGCTCGAGGCAGCGGTCAAGAAGGTCCGCAAGGAGAACATCAACCCGAAGAAGCGCCCGGACAAGGACACCTACGTCCAGTTCGGCGGGGCATCGGTGGAGCCGGCCACCGGAGCGATCCGGGCCTGCTACGGAGGCGAGGACGCGACAACCCACTTCACCAACAACTGCGACTCGACCGGTGCCCAGGTCGGTTCGACGTTCAAGGCGTTCGTGCTCGCGGCAGCGATGAAGTGGGGAGTGCGCGATCCGGATCTGGGTGAGAGCCAGGCGCAGGACGAGCGCACGGTCGTCAACGCCAAGAGTCTGTTCAGCGGCCAGAACAGACTCAAGATCCGGAACTACGACCATTCCATCTGGAAGAACGAGAAGGGCGAGGAATGGAACCAGGAGAACGACGGCAAGCAGTCCTACGGCTCTCCGCCCAAGTACCAGATCGACCTGCGTGAGGCGATGCGGGAGTCGGTGAACTCCGCCTTCGTGCAACTCGGCATGGACGTGGGCCTGGACAAGGTGAAGGAGGCGGCCATGGACGCGGGTCTCAAGGAGAACAGCCTGGCCGGTACCAGCTTCCCGTCCTTCTCCATCGGTATCTCCGACCCCAGCGCGATCCGCATGGCCGGCGCGTACGCCACCTTCGCGGCCAGCGGCAAGCAGAACGAGCCGTACTCCGTCGAGAGGGTGACGAGCAAGGACGGCGAAGTCTTCAGGCACAAGGCGAACCCCCAGCAGGCCTTCGAGAAGAAGGTCGCCGACAACGTCACCGATGTCCTCAAGACCGTGGTCGAGGACGGCACGGGTACCAACGCCCAACTGCCCGGCCGTGAGGTGGCGGGCAAGACCGGGACCACTGACAAGAACAAGTCCGCCTTGTTCGTGGGATACACCCCACAGCTGTCCACGTCGATCATCATGTTCCGGCTGGACGACGACGAGACGAAGAAGAACCGCACGTTCCTGGAGATGTACGGAACAGGTGGCCAGGAGAAGATCCACGGTGCGTCGTTCCCGTCCGAGATCTGGCACGACTACATGGAGCAGGCACTGAAGAACGAGAAGGCGATCCCCTTCCCGACGCCGGAACCCATCGGTGAGGTCCTCAACGAGGAGCCGAGCCCGACGCCCACTCCCACGCCCAGTGAGACCGAGTCGGCCACTACTCCGACTCCGACCCCGACGCCCACCCCGACGCTCACCACCCCGACGCCCACAGCGACCGAGACCTGCCGGTTCGACTGGCAGTGCGGCAACTCGGGCGGTACGGACAACGGTGGCACCGACGGAGGTGTGACCCCGACACCAACGGCCACATCGACGGAGGGGAACGGCGGCAACACCAACGGCAATGGCAATGGCAATGGGGGTCTCTTCGGCGGTGGCTGAGGCGGCTAGTCACCAAATGCCCGGTCGAGGGTGTTTCACGTGAAACATGGGCCGTCGTACCTGCCAGGTGCGGCGGCCCTCGGCGTACTCCTGGCCTCGTACGGCAGGATGGCCGCATGCCCAGTGCTGAATCGACGCCAGCGAGCGTGCGTGAGTCGGACCCAGTGCGTCCGACCAAGGACGATGAGGTCTCCAGGAACGGCAGCGAGTTCATCGGCGGCCCGCTCGGGCGGCGCGCCCTGCTGGGGACCTCCTGGTGGACGCCCGTCCGGGTCATCGCTCTCGTGGCCATCGGCGTGTTCGCGCTGGG
The DNA here is from genome assembly GCF_042880295.1 of Streptomyces sp. NPDC058307. Taxonomy (NCBI): domain Bacteria; kingdom Bacillati; phylum Actinomycetota; class Actinomycetes; order Kitasatosporales; family Streptomycetaceae; genus Streptomyces; species Streptomyces sp. NPDC058307. The sequence continues at coordinate 69,831 of NZ_JBHVYZ010000019.1, read as the reverse complement.
CCTGGTCCAGAAGGCGCCCTGCTACAACGGCGGCTGGTTCTTCGGTGCCAGCACCCAGTACACCCACGCGTGCTACTCCGACATCCCGCATCTCTATCAGGGACGCGGTTTCGCCGACGGACTCGTCCCGTACTTCGACAAGCTCCCCGGTGACATGCAGTACCTCGAATACCCGGTGCTCACCGGTGTGTTCATGGAGGTCGCCGCATGGCTCACCCCCGGCAGCGGCAGCATCCAGCACCAGGAGCAGTGGTACTGGATGGTCAACGCGGGAATGCTGATGGTCTGCGCGGCCGTCATCGTCGTCTCTGTGAGCCGTACCCACGCCCGCCGCCCCTGGGACGGTCTGCTGGTCGCCCTGGCACCCGCCTTCGCGTTGACCGCCACCATCAACTGGGACCTGCTGGCGGTCGCTCTGACGGCCTCCGCGATGCTGATGTGGGCGCGGGGACGCTCGCTCGCCTTCGGTGTCCTCCTGGGGCTCGCCACGGCCGCCAAGCTCTACCCGGTCTTCCTGCTCTGGGCGCTGTTCGTGCTGTGCTGGCGGGCGGGCAAGTGGCGGGACTTCGGCAAGGCCCTGGGCGGCGCGACCGTCTCCTGGCTCGTGGTGAACCTGCCGGTGATGTACTTCGCCTTCGACGGCTGGTCGAAGTTCTACACGTTCAGCCAGGAACGCGGAGTGGACTTCGGCTCCTTCTGGCTGATCTTGGCCCAGCATTCGACCGACCCGCTGAGCAAGGAGATCGTCAACATCTTCGCCACGTTGCTGGTGCTGCTCTGCTGCGCGGGCATCGCGGTGCTCGCCCTGACCGCCCCGCGCCGGCCGCGTTTCGCCCAGCTCGCGTTCCTGATCGTCGCCGCGTTCATCCTCACCAACAAGGTGTACTCGCCGCAGTACGTCCTGTGGATGGTGCCGCTGGCCGTGCTGGCCCGGCCGAAGTGGCGGGACTTCCTGATCTGGCAGGCGTGCGAGGTGGCGTACTTCCTGGGCATCTGGATGTACCTCGCGTACACGACAAGCGGCGACGCCCACAAGGGTCTGCCGACCGTCGGTTACCAATGGGCCATCGGATTGCATCTGCTGGGCACGGCCTACCTGTGTGTGATGGTCGTGCGTGACATCCTCATGCCGGAACGGGACGTGGTGCGCCGGGCCGGCGACGACGATCCCTCGGGCGGTGTGCTCGACGGAGCGGAGGATGTCTTCGTGCTGGGCCCCGCCGCCCATCCACCGCGGCACGCGGCCCACTTCAACGGGCCGGTGGAGTGGGGCGGCGACCGCAGCGACAGGGGGACCACCGACGGTTCGCTCTGAGCGAACAGCACCTGTGTGGCGTACGCCGGTTGAGCCACTCACGTGAAAGGCCGTACACGGAAGCCTCCGTGTACGGCCTTTTCGCAAGCAGTTCTCAAGCGTTCAGCGATCGACGATCCGGTCGAACTGGGTGGTGGTGTGCCGCAGATGGGCCACCAGCTCCTCGCCGACCTTCGGCTCCGGGGCGTCCGAGGGCACGAACAGGATGGAGACCTGCATGTGCGGCGGTTCGGCGAACCAGCGTTGCTTGCCGCCCCAGACGAACGGAGAAAGGTTCCGGTTGACCGTGGCCAGGCCGGCCCGGGCGACGCCCTTGGCGCGTGGCATGACGCCATGCAGGGCCTTCGGGGCCTCCAGGCCCACGCCATGCGAGGTACCGCCCGCCACAACGACCAGGAAGCCGTCGGAGGCCGCCTTCTGCTGCCGGTAGCCGAACCGGTCCCCCTTGGAGACGCGGGTGACGTCCAGGACGGCGCCGCGGTACTCGGTGGCCTCGTGGTCCCCGAGCCACAGCCGCGTGCCGATGCGGGCGCGGAAGCGGGTCTGCGGGAACTGCTGCTGCAGCCGGGCGAGGTCCTCGGCCTTGAGGTGGCTGACGAACAGGGTGTGCAGCGGCAGCCGGGCCGCGCGCAGCCGGTCCATCCAGCCGATGACCTCCTCGACGGCGTCCGAGCCGTCGGTGCGGTCAAGCGGCAGGTGGAGCGCGAAACCCTCGAGGCGGACGTTCTCTATGGCGGCGTGGAGTTGCGGCAGGTCCTGCTCGCTGATGCCGTGCCGTTTCATCGAGGACATCACCTCGATGACGACGCGGGCGCCCACAAGGCCGTAGACACCGTCGATCGACGACACCGAGCGGATGACGCGGTCGGGCAGCGGAACGGGTTCCTCGCCGCGCCGGTACGGCGTCAGCACCAGCAGGTCACCGCCGAACCAGTCCTTGATCCGCGCGGCCTCGTAGGTCGTGCCGACGGCCAGGACGTCCGACCCGAGCCGGGTGGCCTCCTCCGCCAGCCGCTCGTGTCCGAAGCCGTAGCCGTTGCCCTTGCAGACCGGGACGAGCCCAGGGAACTGCTCCTGCACGTGCTTGTGGTGCGCCCGCCAGCGCGCGGTGTCGACGTAGAGCGTGAGCGCCATGGCCGGACCCGGAACCTTTCTAGTGGCTGCGGTGTATCAGAGGTATGCGAACTATTGAAGCGAAGAGCGAGACATCAGCGGCGCGACATGTAGATGTCGAGAGCCTTGTGGAGCAGCTTGTTGAGTGGGAAGTCCCACTCACCGAGGTACTCGGCGGCCTCACCGCCTGTGCCCACCTTGAACTGGATCAGACCGAAGAGGTGATCGGTCTCGTCCAGCGAGTCGGAGATGCCGCGCAGGTCGTAGACGGTCGCGCCGAGCGCGTAGGCGTCACGCAGCATCCGCCACTGCATCGCGTTCGAGGGCCGGACCTCGCGGCCGATGTTGTCGGATGCACCGTAGGAGTACCAGACGTGGCCGCCGACGATCAGCATGGTCGCCGCCGACAGGTTCACACCCTCGTGCCGGGCGAAGTACAGCCGCATCCGGTTGGGGTCCTCGCTGTTGAGGGCCGTCCACATGCGCTGGAAGTACGACAGCGGGCGGGGCCGGAAGTGGTCGCGCACCGCCGTGATCTCGTACAGCCGCTGCCATTCCTCGAGGTCGTGGTAACCGCCCTGGACGACCTCGACGCCGGCTTTCTCGGCCTTCTTGATGTTGCGGCGCCACAGCTGGTTGAAGTTCTTGTGGACCTCTTCCAGGGAGCGGTTCGCGAGCGGCACCTGGAAGACATAGCGGGGCTGCACGTCACCGAAGCCGGCTCCCCCGTCCTCGCCCTGCTGCCAGCCCATCCGCCGCAGCTTGTCGGCGACCTCGAAGGCGCGTGGCTCGATGAAGTCGGCCTCGATGTCACGCAGGCGCTTCACGTCCGGGTTCTGGATGCCGGCCTTGATGGAGGTGGCCTCCCAGCGCCGGATGATCACCGGCGGACCCATCTTCACCGAGAAGGCGCCCTGGTGCTTGAGGTGCGCGAGCATCGGTTCCAGCCACTCGGTCAGATTCGGCGCGAACCAGTTGATGACGGGGCCCTCGGGCAGATAGGCCAGGTAGCGCTTGATCTTGGGCAGCTGACGGTAGAGGACCAGACCCGCGCCGACCAGCTCGCCGGTCTTCTCGTCGAACCAGCCGAGGCTCTCGGAGCGCCACTCCGCCTTGACGTCTGCCCAGGCCGGAACCTGCATGTGGCTCGCCGAGGGCAGGCTCTGGATGTACGCCAGATGCTGCTCGCGACTGATCGTCCTCAGGGTCAGGCTCATTGTGGGGCGCTCCTCGGGCTGGTGTGTCCCCATGGGTACAGGGGCTCCGGCTCTCGCGCCGAAGCCTACTGCGCCCCGCGAGCGCCCAGACTGGGCGTACGGAACCTGCGCCCCGGCTCATGGGCCGCTGAGGCGTTCCGCGGTGCTTTGGGTGGTGTTGAGGGGACGGTGCCCGTGGCGTCAGTTGATGACCCCGCCGAAGAGGCCGCCGTGCGCCATGCCGAGGAAGAATCCGACCGCGGCCGCGCCGAGGCCCAGGATCAGCCCGAAGCGCTCCCGGGTCGTCTCCGACACCCACTGGCCGTAGGCACCGGTGAGGATGCCCACCAGGCCGGTCCAGGAGCTGAGCAGGTGCAGGTTGTGGAACATCGCCGAGACGAACGCCGTGATGCCCAGCACCAGGGTCACCGCGAGCAGCGTGTCCTGGAGGGGATGGGACTTTCCGTCCGTGGCGAAAAGGCCGCCGGCGGTGTTGGGTCGCATTGCCTGTGCCATAGGGCACCTCCTGCGGAAGACGGCGCATGGTAGCGCCATACACACCCGATGTTGTACAGAGTGACCGTCCTGGGGGCCGGATTTCAACCGGAAGCCGGTGTGCGGGTAGTCTGTACCGTCTGCAGGGTGTCTGCCCATGTCACGACCGGAGCTACCGCGAGGAAGCCCCGATTGTCAGTGGCGGCCGATACCGTTGCGTACGCATCACAACCCTCCTGCCACGGAACGACCGTGGCCGTTGAGTCCAAAGGAGGTGGGTTCCACATGCGTCACTACGAAGTGATGGTCATCCTCGACCCCGATCTGGAGGAGCGCGCTGTCGCCCCCCTGATCGAGAACTTCCTCTCCGTCGTCCGTGAGGGCAACGGCAAGGTGGAGAAGGTCGACACCTGGGGCCGTCGTCGGCTCTCGTACGAGATCAAGAAGAAGCCCGAGGGCATCTACTCGGTCATCGACCTGCAGGCCGAGCCTGCGGTCGTCAAGGAGCTCGACCGCCAGCTGAACCTGAACGAGTCGGTCCTCCGGACCAAGGTCCTCCGCCCCGAGACCCACTGAGCTTCCGCTCAGCTGATCCCGGGATTCGAGTAGCAGCAACCAAGCAGCCAGAGCAAACCCGCCGAGAGGTTCCCCATGGCAGGCGAGACCGTCATCACGGTCGTCGGCAATCTTGTCGATGACCCCGAGCTGCGCTTCACCCCTTCCGGTGCGGCGGTCGCGAAGTTCCGTGTCGCGTCCACCCCCCGCACCTTCGACCGTCAGACGAACGAGTGGAAGGACGGCGAGAGCCTGTTCCTGACCTGCTCGGTCTGGCGTCAGGCGGCGGAGAACGTCGCCGAGTCGCTCCAGCGAGGCATGCGCGTCATCGTGCAGGGCCGGCTGAAGCAGCGGTCCTACGAGGACCGTGAGGGCGTCAAGCGCACGGTCTACGAGCTGGACGTCGAGGAAGTCGGCGCCAGCCTGCGCAGTGCCACGGCCAAGGTCACCAAGACGGCCGGCGGTGCCGGTCGTGGTGGTCAGGGCGGTTTCAACGGCGGTGGCGCCGGTGGCCAGGCTGGCGGCGGCTGGGGCGGTGGCCCCGGCGGCGGTCAGCAGGGTGGCAGCGCTCCCGCTGACGACCCCTGGGCGACCGGCACCCCCGCCGGTGGGAACGCGGGCGGCGGCAGCGGCGGCGGCTGGGGTGGAAACTCCGGCGGCAGCGGCGGTGGCGGCGGCTACTCGGACGAGCCCCCCTTCTAGGCCTCGGGCCGAGGGGTGGGTCGTACCCACACTTCTTGATCACACAGGAGAAACACCATGGCGAAGCCGCCTGTGCGCAAGCCTAAGAAGAAGGTCTGCGCTTTCTGCAAGGACAAGGTCACGTACGTGGACTACAAGGACACGAACATGCTGCGGAAGTTCATTTCCGACCGCGGCAAGATCCGTGCCCGCCGCGTGACCGGCAACTGCACGCAGCACCAGCGTGACGTCGCCACGGCCGTCAAGAACAGCCGTGAGATGGCGCTGCTGCCCTACACCTCCACCGCGCGATAAGGGAAGGGTGACCGACTAATGAAGATCATCCTCACCCACGAGGTCTCCGGCCTCGGTGCCGCGGGCGACGTCGTCGACGTCAAGGACGGTTACGCTCGCAACTACCTGATCCCGCGGAACTTTGCGATCCGCTGGACCAAGGGCGGCGAGAAGGACGTCGAGCAGATTCGTCGTGCTCGCAAGATCCACGAGATCCAGACCATCGAGCAGGCCAACCAGGTGAAGGCCCAGCTCGAAGGCGTCAAGGTCCGCCTGGCCGTTCGCTCCGGCGACGCCGGTCGTCTCTTCGGTTCCGTCACCCCGGCCGACATCGCTTCCGCGATCAAGGCTTCCGGTGGCCCCGAGGTCGACAAGCGCCGCATCGAGCTGGGCTCGCCGATCAAGACCCTGGGCGCCCACGAGACGTCCGTGCGTCTGCACCCCGAGGTTGCCGCCAAGGTCAACATCGAGGTCGTCGCGGCCTGACGGCTGCGGTTGTCTTGAGCAGTGGTGAGAGGGGCCGTGCCCATGGGGTACGGCCCCTCTTGCATGCCAGGAGCCCTGGTGGAGCGGGTGGTGTTTCACGTGAAACGTGACGGGCCCACGATGTTTCACGTGAAACGGTCAGCGGGTCGCGCCGGTGACGATCCAGCGGCCTGAGCGGGTTCGCAGCCAGAGTGTCAGCATGCGGATCACCATCATCAGTGTCATCGCTGCCCACAGTGCGGTGAGTCCGCCACCCAGTACGGGCACGAGCAGTGCTACCGGGGCGAAGACGGCCAGCGTGATCACCATGGCCCAGGCGAGGTACGGCCCATCGCCCGCTCCCATCAGTACGCCGTCCAGGACGAAGACAACTCCACAGACCAGCTGGGAGAGAGCCACGATCACCAGAGCGGGCAGAGCGATGTCCTTGACCGTCGGGTCGCTGGTGAACAGCGGAAGGAAAAGCGGTCGGGAGAGTACGACCATCACGCCGAGAACGACCCCCACTGCGATGCCCCACTCGACCATCCGACGGCATGCCTGGCGAGCGCCTTCGGTGTCGTCGGCGCCCAGGTAGCGCCCGATGATGGCCTGGCCGGCGATCGCGATGGCGTCCAGCGCGAAGGCGAGCAGGCTCCACAGGGACAGGATGATCTGGTGGGCGGCGATGTCGGCATCCCCCAGACGGGCTGCGACGGCTGTGGCGATCATCAGGATCGCCCTCAAGGAAAGCGTGCGAACCAGCAGAGGGACCCCGGCTTGGGCGGAGGCCCTGATCCCGGCGGCGTCAGGGCGCAAAGAGGCGCCGTGCCTGCGCGCTCCGCGGACGACGACCACGAGATAGGTGGTGGCCATGCCGCACTGGGCGATGACTGTGCCCCAGGCGGACCCCGCGATGCCGAGGTCGGCGCCGTAGACGAGCCCTACGTTCAGAGCGCCGTTGGCTACGAACCCGGCGATGGCGACATAGAGCGGAGTCCTGGTGTCCTGCAGCCCGCGGAGTACGCCGGTCGAAGCGAGCACCACCAGCATGGCAGGGATACCGAGGGCCGAGATCCGCAGATAGGTGGTGGCGTAGGGAGCAGCGGTGTCAGAGGCACCGAAGAGCGCGACGATCGACGGGGCGGCGGGCAGGACGGCGGCGATGACGGCGGCACCGAGCAGCAGCGCCAGCCAGATGCCATCCATGCCCTGGCGGATGGCCGCCTGGAGATCGCCGGCTCCCACACGCCGGGCGACGGCGGCCGTGGTGGCGTAGGCGAGGAAGACGAAGACGCTGACGGCCGTCGTGAGGAGGGCCGAGGCAATGCCGAGACCGGCGAGTTGGGCGGTGCCCAGATGACCGACGATCGCGCTGTCGGCCATGACGAAGAGGGGCTCGGCGACGAGCGCGCCGAAGGCCGGAACGGCGAGTGCGACGATCTCGCGGTCGTGCAGTCTCCGGGTGGCCTTGGGGATCGCGGACGCCTGTGTCATGTGCACCAATCTAATCGTCCACAGGTAAGAGATGCAATGTAGATTAGACCCTTACTCGTGTTCGGAGGGTGCGCGCCGCTGTGTACAGTTCGAACTGATCTTGAGCCGACCGGGAAAGTTTTTCTCCTGCACAGCCGGTGGACGACGAAGATGCAGGTCAGGGCAGGTTTATAAGAAGGGTGCGGAGCTTGTTCACAGGGTTGTCCACCGGGTCGTGCACAGGTTTTGCGGAGTTCTCCACAGCATCCGGGCCGTCGTCCACATGGCCTGTGGATAACCAGATTGGCTGACGGTGCCCGCGGGCCTACCGTGGACCGGCGCCCACTCCGTCCGTCGGCCTGGAAACCATCACAAAACCGACGCGCCAGAACCGGAGTTGGGCGTCTCATTTGTCAGTGCCGTGCCGTAGAACTGAGAAGCACGGCGAGGGTCCGCTCGGCGGACGGGAGGAGGTGGCTCGGTGAGTATTTCCGAGCCCTTGGACGACCCCTGGGCCGACAGCGGTCCCAGTGATCGTCTGCCTTCCTCGCGTCGCCGCGGCGACGGAGGCCGGGGGCGTGACGAACAGCACGACCGCGGCAGGGACACCGGCGAGTGGGACGGCGGAGGCACCGCCTTCGAGCGGGTCCCGCCCCAGGACCTGGACGCGGAGCAGTCCGTCCTCGGCGGCATGCTCCTGTCCAAGGACGCCATCGCGGACGTGGTCGAGGTCATCAAGGGCCACGACTTCTACAAGCCCGCCCACGAGACGATCTTCCAGGCGATCCTGGACGTCTACGCCAAGGGCGAGCCGGCCGACCCCATCACGATCGCCGCCGAGCTCACCAAGCGCGGCGAGATCAACAAGGTCGGCGGCGCATCGTATCTGCACACTCTCGTCCAGACCGTGCCGACGGCCGCGAACGCCGAGTACTACGCGGAGATCGTCCACGAGCGTGCGGTCCTGCGGCGCCTGGTCGAGGCGGGGACGCGCATCACCCAGATGGGGTACGCGGCAGACGACGACGTCGACGAGATCGTGAATCGCGCCCAGGCCGAGATCTACGCGGTCACCGAACAGCGCACCAGTGAGGACTACCTGCCGCTCGGCGACATCATGGAGGGCGCGCTCGACGAGATCGAGGCGATCGGCTCGCGCAGCGGCGAGATGACCGGGGTGCCGACCGGCTTCACCGACCTCGATTCGCTCACCAACGGCCTGCACCCGGGCCAGATGATCGTCATCGCGGCCCGTCCCGCCATGGGCAAGTCCACCCTCGCGCTGGACTTCGCCCGTGCGGCCTCGATCAAGCACAACCTGGCCAGCGTCATCTTCTCCCTCGAGATGGGGCGCAACGAGATCGCGATGCGTCTCCTGTCGGCCGAGGCGCGGGTGGCCCTCCACCACATGCGCTCGGGCACCATGACGGACGAGGACTGGACCCGGCTGGCGCGCCGGATGCCCGAGGTGTCCTCCGCGCCGCTCTACATCGACGACTCCCCGAACCTGTCGATGATGGAGATCCGGGCGAAGTGCCGCCGCCTGAAGCAGCGCAACGACATCAAGCTGGTGATCATCGACTATCTGCAGCTCATGCAGGCCGGCGGTTCCAAGCGCTCGGAGAGCCGTCAGCAGGAGGTCTCGGACATGTCCCGTAACCTCAAGCTCCTCGCCAAGGAGCTGGAGGTCCCGGTCATCGCGCTTTCGCAGCTCAACCGTGGTCCCGAGCAGCGCACGGACAAGAAGCCCATGGTGTCCGACCTGCGTGAGTCCGGCTCCATCGAGCAGGACGCCGACATGGTGATCCTGCTGCACCGCGAGGACGCCTACGAGAAGGAGTCGCCACGCGCCGGCGAGGCGGACATCATCGTGGGCAAGCACCGTAACGGCCCGACGGCGACGATCACCGTTGCCTTCCAGGGCCACTACTCTCGCTTTGTGGACATGGCGCAGACCTGATGTCGGTCCGCCGTCGCATCCTGTCGCTCACTGCTTGTGTGCGTTGGAGGAGGCCGTTCGTCGCTACGTCGAGCGGGCGTCCACCACGCACGGGGGCCATGTGGTCCGCTAGCTCACGCCGGAGGTGCTCACCCACTACGGTCGGCCGCTCGGCTACGGCCCTGTCATCACCGTGGACACCACGCGCTCGAAAATCGCGCCTGCCATCGCCGCCCAGGTCCGCCGAATGTTCGACCAGGAAATGACACGGCCTTGAGACGGGAGCCGTCGGTCGACCGTCCAGAATCTCTCCAGGGTTAAAGAAGTCGACGCCCGCTCACCCCGCGGGATGGACTGAGGGCATGACGACATCTCAGGAAGAGCTGCTCCCCGGCACGCGCCGGGCGCTGCTGCACCGGATCGCCGTGGCCCAGGCGGAGGGGAGAGCACCCTCACTGGTCGCGGAGGTCGTGCGGGACGGACGGACCGTGTGGCGCGGGGCGCGTACCTCGGTGGACGGGCACGGCCCGGACGAGAACGTGCAGTACCGCATCGGCTCGATCACCAAGACCTTCACTGCCGTCCTCGTCCTGCGACTGCGTGACGAGGGGCTGATCGACCTCGGCGATCCGCTGGAGAAACACGTACCCGGCACGGGAGCGGGGGAGGCCACCGTCGCAGAACTCCTCGCCCACACCGGTGGATTGGCGGCGGAGTCCCCGGCGCCCTGGTGGGAGCGCACCTCAGGGGCGCTGCGTCCCGAACTCGCCGACGTACTGGGCGAGCAGCCCTTCCTGCATCCGGTCGGGCGCCTCTTCCATTATTCGAACCCGGGCTACACGCTGCTGGGAGCACTCGTCGAGAAGCTGCGCGGGGCTCCGTGGGAGGAGGTGCTCCGGCGTGAAGTACTCGTACCTCTGGGTCTCGACCGCACGAGCGGCCGTCCGGAAGCACCGCATGCGGGTGGCTGGGCGGTCCATCCGTGGGCCGATGTGATGCTGCCCGAGCCTTCTGAGGACCTCGGGCTGATGGCTCCTGCCGGGCAACTCTGGTCCACCACAGCGGACTTGGCCCGCTTCGCGGTCTTCCTGGCGAACGGCGACGATCGGGTGCTGTGCGCGGAGACCGTGCGCGAGATGCGCACGCCCGCGGCACCGGCCGGGACGGGGGAACTCGCCGACGGTGCCACGTACGGGCTCGGATTGCAGATCCAGCACCGTGACGGACGGCTGCTCGTGGGCCATTCGGGCTCGCTGCCGGGGTTCCTCGCGAACCTCACGATCAGTGTGGCGGACGATGTCGCCGCGGTCGTGCTGGCCAACTGCACGTCAGGGCCGCTGCTGTCCGTCGTGGGGTCCGATCTGGTACGGATCGTCGCCGAGGCAGAGCCCAGGATCCCCGAGCCCTGGCGCCCGATGCGCGAAGGCGATGCGTCCACGGTGGAGTTGGCGGGCCAGTGGTACTGGGGAACGCATGGATTCGCCCTACGGCTGACGGCGGACGGACTTGTCTCACTGGAGCCGCTTTCGGGAACAGGCCGGCGTTCGCGGTTCCGGGGCAACGGCGACGGCACCTGGACGGGCTTGGAGGGCTACTTCCAGGGGGAGCTCCTGAAGGCCGTACGGCGGCCTGACGGATCCGTGGACCACCTGGACCTCGGTTCGTTCGTGTTCACTCGACAGCCGTACGCGGAGGGGGCTTGCGTGCCGGGTGGAGTGGATCCGGAGGGGTGGCGAGGCATCGGCTAGACGTCCGTGCCCGATCGACTGAGTGGCGCCCTGTTTCACGTGAAACAGGGCGTCTTGTTGTGCAGTGGGGAGAGGACCGTGGAGGACGGTCAAAGGGCCAGCTTGAAGCCCACGTGTGAGGCAGTGAAACCGAGGCGTTCGTAGAAGCGGTGGGCGTCCGTGCGTGTGTTGTCCGACGTCAGCTGCACCAACTGGCAGTTCTGGCGGCGGGATTCGTCGATCGCCCACTCGATGAGCCGGGACCCGAGTCCACTGCCACGCTCGTCGGCGTGGATGCGCACCCCTTCGATGATCGATCGGGTGGCACCGCGTCGGGACAGTCCCGGAACGATGGTGAGCTGAAGCGTGCCGACCACGCGATCCTCCCGCGTCGCGACGACCACATGCTGGTTCGGGTCGGAGGAGAGGCGCTCCAGTGCGGCCAGATAGGGCTGCAGGTCGTCGGGGGACTCCCGCTGGGCACCCAGGGGGTCGTCGGCGAGCATGGCGACGATCGCGGAGACGTCGTCCGTCGTGGCGGGCCGAATATCAAGATCTCCCATGCTCGAACCCTATGCGGGACACTCGTGTGACGGCACCACAGGTATGCGGACAGCCTCCAGGGCGCGGACTTGTTCGAGGAGGGTCTGGCTGACGGCGTCGGCGTCGGCGACTTGCTTCATCTGCAGGTGTCCGCCCTGGCCGCGCCTCGATCCCGTCCACGCAGCAGGGAGAGCGCGCACCAGCTCTGGGAGAGGGCGATCAGCGCGGGGTCTGTGGCAGTCATGGGGCCCTACCGCCACTCCGTCCTGAAGTGGCTCGGCGAGCAGGAACCCAGCGAAATTAGTGGCGTTTGCATATATAGCGCGTATGCAATTATTGTGGTAGAGCGCTACGTGCTCATGCAATCGTCTGGGAAGGTGTCACCCCCCATGCCGCTCGCGCTTCTGGCCCTTGCGATCGGGGCCTTCGGAATCGGAACGACCGAGTTCGTGATCATGGGGTTGCTGCCCGAGGTCGCGGACGACTTCGGAGTCCCCATTCCCACCGCCGGCTTCTTGGTCACGGGCTACGCGCTCGGCGTCGTGTTCGGCGCCCCGCTGATGACCGCCCTCGGTACCAAGATCTCCCGCAAGCGGATGCTGATGCTGCTGATGGGGCTGTTCGTCGTCGGCAACCTGCTCTCCGCCCTCGCCCCGGCCTTCACCGTCATGCTGATCGGACGCGTGGTCGCCTCCCTCGCCCATGGAGCGTTCTTCGGGATCGGTTCGGTCGTCGCCGCCGACCTGGTTGCCCCGGACAAGAAGGCCGGAGCCATCGCGATGATGTTCACCGGCCTGACCGTCGCCAATGTCGTCGGCGTCCCGCTGGGCACACTGATCGGCCAGAGTGCCGGCTGGCGCCTCACGTTCACGATCGTCGCTGCCCTCGGAGTCGTCGGCCTGGTCGGCATCGCCAGGCTCGTCCCCGACATGCCCAGGCCGGAGGGCGTACGCCTGCGTCACGAACTGGCCGCCTTCAAGAACGCCCAGGTGCTGCTCGCCATGGCGATGACCGTCCTCGGCTTCGGGGGTGTCTTCGCTGCCATCACCTACATCGCGCCGATGATGACCCACGTGGCAGGCTTCGCCGACGGCTCGGTGACCTGGCTGCTGGTCCTCTTCGGCCTCGGCATGGTCGGCGGCAACCTCGTCGGCGGCAAGTACGCCGACCGGGCCTTGATGCCCCTGCTGTACGTCTCCCTGGGCGCTCTGGCCGTTGTGCTCGCCCTCTTCACCTTCACCGCACACCACAAGGTCCTGGCCGGCGTCACGATCGCTCTCATCGGTGCCCTGGGCTTCGCCGCCGTGCCGCCGCTCCAGAAGAGGGTCCTCGACCAGGCACACGAGGCCCCGACGCTCGCCTCGGCCGTCAACATCGGTGCCTTCAACCTCGGCAACGCCCTCTCCGCCTGGCTCGGCGGCCTGGTCATCTCGGCCGGCTTCGGCTACACCGCCCCCAACTGGGTGGGAGCCGCCCTGGCCACAGGGGCTCTTCTCCTCGCGTTCCTCTCGGCCGCGCTGGAACGCCGGGACAGCGCTCCCAGCTCAGTGGTCGCAGGGGCGACACCCGCAGAGCAGCGGGCCGCGCTGCACCACTGAAATTGCGTGGCCCACAGCCGGGCACGACGATGGCGCCGGTTCCCCGAGGTTTGGGGCACCGGCGCCGTCGTACAGGCGGGTCTCAGACTGCGGCCACCGTCAGCGGAGCGAACCGCCGAGTCCAGTCGCCCGGCAACTCCGGGATCCCATAGGTCATGACCGAGTTGTAGGTGACCGACGCCAGACCGCGTTCCTTGGCCCACGCTCGTAGCTCTTCGTGCCGTACGTCGATGTCGGTGCGCAGGGGACGGTCGGTACCGGCGGCGAGGGATGTGAGAAGTGCCTGGGCCGTCTCGGTGTCACGGGCGATCAGCGGGCCCACGACATGGGTGCTCATGTTGGGCCAGGCGGCCGCGTATCCGATGAGCCGGCCGTTCTCCTCGGCGACGCGGAACTGGTCGGCGAAGGCAGGCAGCCGGGTGATGAGGTGGGTGCGGTCCGTGCCGAGCACCTCCTCGTCGAGCCGGAGAATCGCGGTGAGGTCCTCGGCGGTGGCCGCACGCGTGTCCACCGTCGGTGCCGGGCCGCCCGGAGTGAAGTGCCCGCGGAGCATCTCCGCCCGGCCGGTGACCTTGAAGCCCAGTTCCTCGTAGAGCGGGCGGCCGTAGGGCGTCGCGTGAAGAGTCAGCGGGGTGGTGCCCATCGCGGACAGAATGTGACGCATGAGCCGACGGCCGATGCCCTGCCGGGCGTGCCGTTCGGCGACCAGCACCATCCCGATCGCTCCCAGATCGGGCTCGCTGTAGGGCCCGTACTCCGTGACCACGCAGGCGGTGACGAGGCCTCCGTCGGGGTCGTCGATGCCGTAGCCCTTTCCGGCCGCGAGGAGGAGGCCCCACTTGTGTTCCTCGCGTGGCCACCCCCGGTCCTCGGACAAGTCCGCGCAGTCGGTGAGATCACGAAGCGTCAGACGACGGATGGGGAGAGCGGCGAGAGAAGGAGTCGGCACGCAGGTCAGGCTGTCCGACGTGTGCCCTCGGCGTCCACCTGTTTCCCGGGGCGCGTACGAGCTTTTGGCCATGTCGTAGCCAAGCGCACAACACGTGATCAGATGCCGGGTGTTTCACGTGAAACATCGGAGAACGACGACCGTCCGATGATCGACCAGAAGCACCCGTGTCGCCTCGCCGATCGCATGGACCACTAACCTCAGGAACATGGCGAGACTTCATCTTTTCGACCTCGACGGCACTTTGCTGCATGGAACCAGCGCACCTGTGCAGATTTCCCGGCAACTCGGGCTTGAGGCCGAGACGGTGGCACTCGATCAGGCGATCGGGGCCGGGCTGATAGGCCCGTCCGAATACGCACAGCAGGTGTACGCGTTGTGGGCTTCCCTGACCGAGGCGCACGTCGTCGCGGCCTTCGAGGGTGCCCCGTGGCTTACCCGCATTCGAGAGGTCTGGGCGGAGATCAGGGGACAGGGTGACTACTGCGCGGTCGTGTCACTCTCACCCTCCTTCTTCGTGGAGCGGCTCATCGGTTGGGGAGCTCATGCCGCGTACGGGTCCCGCTTTCCGGCCGTTCCCTTCACCGAGCCCGTGGATCCTTCGGGAGCCCTCAGCGCCGCCGCCAAAGTCCTGATCGCGGACCGGCTGTGCGGGCAGTTCGGAGTGACAAGGGCCGACTGCGTTGCCTATGGCGACTCATCCTCTGACAAGGATCTGTTCGCCGCGGTGCCGATCTCGGTGGCGGTCAACGCGGACCATCATCTGTCCGATATCTCGACCCACTCCTACAAGGGCATGGACCTGTGGGAAGCCTATGAATTGGTGCGCCACGCTCGGTAATTGATTCCATTCACGGTTCACCTGTGTGCGGAGTGGCGGCCGTGGTAGGGGCAATGCAGCCTACCGGGACGGGGAGATCGAAGGCCCGTATTTGTGGTTATGGGCCAGGGGGTTCGTACGCGGTGGGACGCTGCGGTGAGGGTGCCGCGGCAGCAATGCGTCTGCGGGGGAAAGCGGGCATCTTCCGACCGAGGAAGGCCGCAGACCGACCAAGAGATGTTCGAGGCGAGGCACACCATGGACGCTCCGACCGCCATGTCGGCTGACAACGACACTTCCGGGGGCGCGAGCGGAAGCAGCTGGTTCGCTTCACGTCATCAGCCGGACGCGGACACCTCTCCAGGAGCCCCGACAGCCACTGAACAAGGCTCGCCGGCTCAGGCCACAGCGCCGCCCGGTACGGAGTCCGACCTCGAGAAAGCGACACCCACCGAGGAGAAACCCGCCCTGCCGACACCATGGTCCACTCCGGCACAGGTCCCGACAGTGCCGGCACGCGTCCCTTCCGCGTACCCCCTGGTCCCCGTGCACCGCTCCTTCCCGCACCAGGACATCCTCCAGCCGCCCTCCCCGGACGCCGTCCGTATCCGCCGGACCATGGCCGAGATCGCCCCTGTCGCCGGGAAGGTCACGTCGTACTTCTACGCGTTGCTCTTCGTACGCCACCCCCATCTCCGCCCGCTGTTCCCCGCCGCCATGGAGGCCCAGCGGGACCGCCTGCTCAGGGCACTGCTGACGGCGGCCGAGCACATCGACAACGCACCGGTCCTGGTCGAGTACCTGCAGAGCCTGGGGCGGGGACACCGCAAGTACGGCACTCGCGCCGAGCACTACCCGGCGGTCGGGGAGTGCCTCATCGGCGCGCTGAGCAAGTACGCCTCCGCCAGCTGGGACACGGAGACCGAAGCGGCCTGGGTCCGGGCGTACACGAGGATCTCGCAGGTGATGATCGACGCGGCGGCCACGGACGAACTGCGCGCCCCGGCCTGGTGGTACGCGCAGGTCGTCTCGCACGACCTGAGAACCCCGGACGTCGCCGTCGTCACCGTCCGGCCCGACCAGCCCTATCCGTTCCTCGCCGGCCAGTACACCAGCCTGGAGACGCCGTGGTGGCCGCGCATATGGCGGCACTACTCCTTCGCCTCCGCCCCTCGCTCGGACGGGCTGCTGTCGTTCCACGTGAGGGCCGTTCCCGCGGGCTGGGTATCCAATGCCCTGGTGCGCCGGGCCCGCCCCGGCGACATCATCCGACTCGGTCCGCCCACCGGGTCCATGACCGTGGACCACACCACCGACAGCGGACTGCTCTGCCTGGGCGGCGGTACCGGCATAGCTCCGATCAAGGCGCTGGTCGAGGACCTGGCCGAACACGGTGCACGACGATCGGTCGAGGTCTTCTACGGAGCCCGCACCGACAACGACCTGTACGACATCGACACGATGCTCAGGCTCCAGCAGTCCCACCCCTGGCTGTCGGTCCGCGCCGTCGTCGACCAGCGGGCCCGTCTCCAGCTCCCCGACGCCGTACGCGCATACGGTCCCTGGCACGAGTACGACGCCTACCTCTCGGGGCCGCCCGGCATGATCCGCAGCGGTGTGGACACGCTCAGGTCCCTCGGGATCCCGTCGGAACGCATACGCCACGACTCGGTGGAGGAACTCGTCCAGTGACCTCGCGAGGAGTCAGCCCAGGTCCGGTGCGTGCATGGCCCGTACGCCCTCGATGTTGCCGTCGAGATAGTGCCGCAGGGACAGCGGGACCAGGTGGACGGAGGCGATCCCGACGCGGGTGAACGGCACCCGGACGATCTCGTACTCCCCGATGGGCTCTTCCACTTCGGGTCCGTGCCGCAGGGACGGGTCCATCGACTCCAGATGGCAGACGAAGAAGTGCTGCACCTTCACTCCGGTCGCGCCACCGTCGTCGCCGATGTGCTCGACGGTGTCCACGAAGCAGGGCACCACGTCGGTGATCTTCGCGCCGAGCTCCTCGTACACCTCGCGGTGCAGGGCATCGACGACGGTTGTGTCCGTCGGCTCGACTCCGCCACCGGGAGTCAGCCAGTAAGGATCCATGCCGGGCTTGGTGCGCTTGATCAGGACCAGATCGTCGCCGTCGAGCAGAACGGCGCGGGCGGTGCGCTTGACCACGGGTCGGACGGTCATGGGGGGTATGTGGCCCGGATGGTTCCACGTGAAACATCGCGAGGTGTCACCGGCCGGGCTCGCTGGGTGAGCAGCGCAAAATCCCTGCTCAGCACCAGTCGACAGCCGCCCGCAGCAGCCATTCGTGCGCCCGCGCGATATGCGGCATCGCCAGCGTCCCGGTGCGCACCACCAGGAAGTACGTCCGCAGCGGGGGCACGGGGGGTTCGTGCAGTGCGACGACGTCCCCGCGCTCCAGTGCTGGCGCGCACAGATAGCGGGGCAGCACCGCGAGCCCGGCGCCCGCGACCGCGCAGGCGAGTACGGCGCGCAGATCGGGGACGACGACGGTGCCCGGTGCGGCAGGGCGGGAATCGAAGACGGACGCCCAGTAGCGCGAGACGAAGGGCAGCGACTCGTGCACCTCGATCACGGGCATGTTCTCGAACTCGGGGGCTCGCTTGACCGCGGGCTGCGTCTTGGCCGCCTCCCCTGAGCCGAGCTGGTCGGCCCAGCTCGGGGCAGCGACCAGGACGTGCTCCTCGTCGCAGAGTGTGCTCGCGGTGAGCAGCGCACCCCGTGGACGGGCCGTGCTGATGGCCAGATCATGATGCCCGGCGGCCAGACCCTCCAGAGTCTCCTCGGCGTTCCCGAAGGAGGCCCGAAGAGCGAAGCCCTGGCCGTCCTCGCCGGTCAGCTCGGTGAGGACGGGCAGTGCCCGCTCGGCGGTGAACTCGGGAGGCCCCGCGAGATGCAGCGTGCGCAAGGACGACTCGTCGTCGAGGCCGGTCTCGGTGATCTCCACCAGGGCGTCGAGATGAGGTGCGGCCTTGTGGGCGAGTTCGTCACCGATGGTCGTGGGGGTCACGCCGCGGGCCTGCCTTAGGAACAGGGGGCGTCCCAACTGCCGTTCCAAGGTGCGGATCTGCGAGGTGACGGCCGGCTGGGACAGCCCGAGCAGCGCGGCGGCGCGGGTGAAGGAACCGGAGCGGTGCACTGTCACGAAGGTGCGCAGCAAGGCCAGATCCATGGTGACATCCCCCTCCCCGCCCCTTTCCCGGCCCCGGGGCAGGGGCCCCACTATAAATATGTCGATAGGCCTGTGTCGCTACTGTGATTGGACACTGACACAGAGTCAACTAGCCTTGTTCGCGCGGTTCTTCGCGCGCGGGAACCGGGGTGGTCCGAGCCACGAGGGGGGAGGCTCGGACCGCCCGTTGTGCGTAGCCGGACATGGCCGGACGGCCGTGAAGACCTGCTGAAACGGTCAGTCGGCCGACTTGTCCAACGCACGCAGCACATCCGCCACCAGATCTTCGGGGTCCTCCGCCCCGACCGAGAAGCGGATGAACCCCTCGGGCACGTCATCACCGCCCCAGCGCCGCCGCCGCTCAGCAGTCGAGCGCACCCCGCCGAAGCTCGTCGCGTCGTCCACGAGCCGCAGGGCGTCCAGGAAACGCTCGGCACACGCACGCGTGGGCAGCGTGAAGGAGACCACGCATCCATAGCGCCGCATCTGCTGTGACGCGATCTTGTGCGAGGGGTCGTCGGGCAGTCCCGGGTAGCGCAGCCCGCTCACCTCGGGCCGCTCCCGCAGTGCCTGCGCGAGCACGAGCGCGGTCGCGTTCTGCCGGTCCACTCGCATCTGAAGGGTCGCGATCGACCGATGGGCGAGCCAGGCCTCCATGGGCCCGGCGATCGCTCCGACGATCTTCCGCCAGCGGCGGACGGCGTCCACGGCTTCGCCCTCGCGGCCGGTGACGTACCCCAGGAGGACGTCTCCGTGCCCCGTGAGCTGCTTGGTGCCACTGGCGACGGAGAAGTCCGCACCGAGCTCCAGCGGGCGCTGTCCGAGCGGTGTGGCGAGCGTGTTGTCGACGGCGACCAGTGCTCCACGCGCGTGTGCCGCCTCGACGAGCCGCCGGATGTCGCACACGTCGAGCCCGGGGTTGGACGGGCTCTCGATCCACAGCAGCCGCGCGCCGTCCAGGGCGTCGAGCTGGGCGTCGCCGCCGGTCGGGGCGGTGCGTACCTCGATGCCGTACGCCTCCAGCTGGGCGCGGATCAGCGGAAGCACCTGGTAGCCGTCGCTGGGCAGGACGACCGTGTCCCCGGCGCGCAGCTGCGAGAAGAGCACGGCGGCGATGGCGGCCATGCCCGAGGCGAAGACCAGCGTCTCCACCCCGTCCTGCCCCGGCGCCTCCAGCTCGCCGATGGCACGCTCCAGCAGGCTCCAGCTCGGATTCGTGTCGCGGCCATAGGTGTACGGGCCGTCGACCTCGCCGGGCAGGTGGAAGTGGGCGGCGAAGGCCGGACCGGGCAGGGTCGGTTCGTTTTTGACCGCCTCGGGCAGTCCGGCCCGCACCGCGCGCGTGCCCTCTCCCGTGTCCGCAGCGCTGTCGCTCATGCCACTCGTCCTTCCGTCTGTTCACGCACCTCGGCGAGCAGACCCTCGCTCGCCGCTTCCACCATCTCAAGGCACTCCTCGAAGCCGTCCAGGCCCCCGTAATACGGGTCCGGAACATCGAGGTCGGCGCCCGCGGCGGGGTCGTACGCACGCAGCAGCCGTACCTTTCCGGCGTCCTCCGGCGTGGGTGCGAGGCGTCGAAGGGCCCTGAGGTGGCCGGCATCGAGGGCGATGACGAGGTCGAGGCGGGAGAACCAGGAGGACCGGAACTGCCGGGCCGTATGGGCGCCGCTGTAGCCGTGCTCCTCCAGGACGGACACGGTGCGCGGGTCCGCGCCGTCGCCCTCGTGCCAGCCGTCCGTACCGGCACTGTCGACCTCGACCAGGGCGTCCAGGCCGGCTTCCGCTATGCGGGCGCGGAAGACCGACTCGGCCATCGGGGAACGGCAGATGTTGCCCGTGCAGACGAAGCAGACGCGGTAGGTCATGCCTCCTCAGTCCTCGTCGGGCAGGACGATGTGCAGGGCCCAGGACACGATCGAGATGATCAGGCCGCCCAGGACGGCGGTCCAGAACCCCTCGACGTGGAAGCTCAGGTCGAGCTTGTCGGCGAGCCACGAGGTCAGCAGCAGCATCAGCGCGTTGACGATCAGCGTGAACAGGCCGAGCGTCAGGATGAACAGCGGGAAGGTCAGGAGCTGCACGATCGGCTTGATCAGGAAGTTCACCAGGCCGAAGACCAGGGCGACGAGGATCAGCGTCCAGACCTTCTTGCCGGTGCTGTCACCGGTCAGGGTGATCTTGTCGAGCAGCCAGACGGCGACCGCCAGGGCGCCCGCGTTGGCGATCGTCTTGACTAGGAAATTCTTCATGTGTCTGATCGTGGCAGAAGAGATCGGTTACGAGTACGACGAGGGCGGACGAAGTCGATGAAGGCATTCCGGTTGGACGAGCTGGAGGCGGAGCGCGCCGCCAACGACGGCGCCTATCTCCAGTTCCTGCGGGAGCGGAACATGTCCGTCGGCCTGTACGCACTCGACGCGGGCGCGCAGGACCCTCAGCAGCCGCACCGCCAGGACGAGGTCTACCTGGTGGTGAGCGGTCGCGCGGCGATCACCGTGGGCATGGAGACCACCCAGGTCGCGCGCGGCAGCGTGGTGTACGTGCCGGCCGGTGTGGCCCACAAGTTCCACCACATCAGCGAGGACCTCAGGGTCATGGTGGTCTTCTCTCCCCCGGAGAGCTGACCGGCCACCTCGGGGTTCCCTAGGGGATCAGTCAGGGGAGGACAAGGGGTGCGAGGCCCCCGCAGCGGCACCTCCCGGCCCTAGCATCGGGTGCAGGACATTGTGGATCCGGTACCAGAGGGGCCGGACAGTGCCGGACTGCAGAGAGGTTGAGTGCGATGGGAGAGATCTTCGCGGGGTTGCCGTGGTGGGTGAAGTGGGTCGCGGTGCCGGTCATCGCCCTGGTCGTGTTCGGCGGGCTGATAGCCACGGTTGTCGGCTTCGTCATCGGCCTGCTCTTCAAGCTGCTGGTCTTCGTGGCCCTGGTCGGTGGACTCGTCTACGTCGTACGGAAGTTCATGTCGAGCTCCTCGTCGCGCAGCGACTGGTGAGCGTCCGGAGCGGGCGGGGCGACCGGTAACAGGAATCCACCGTTCCCTCGGGCGAGGGAAGTTTTCCGTACGGGTCGTATACGTGTGGTGGCGGAGCGTTAAAGTCCGGAAGTCGACGCGGGGACGACCCCGCGAGCGGAGTACACCCCCACCCGTGTTCCCCGCACGGACCGCCCCCTCGCGCTCCGGGAGTGCCCCTTGGCCACGGCTGACACCGCACCCGCACAGATCGACGCCCGCTCGACTACGGCTCCGGCACAGCCGACGGCTTCGGTACGACCGACGGCTTCCGGAGGTCCGGTAGCTCCAGCCCAGCCGGCAGCTCCGGTACGGGCGCCAGCTTCGGTACAGCCATCTGTTCCCGCCCGGCCGACGGCCCCGGTCCAGCCATCCGCTCGTGTCCGGCCGACGGCCCCGGTGCGGGCGCTGGCTCCCGTACAGCCATCCGCTCCCGCCCGGCCGACGGGCCCTGTACGGTCGTCAGCCCCCGTCCAGCGGCACGCGGTGCCCTCCTCCGAAACACCCGAACAGGCCCATTCCGCGACCCTGATCGGGTCCGTGCAGCGCGCGATGCGACTGCTCGAATCCGTCGCGGAGCACGAGCACGGAGCCCCCGCCAAACAGCTGGCCCGCGAGACCGGACTGGCGCTCCCCACGGCGTACCACCTGCTGCGCACCCTCGTGCACGAGGGCTATCTGCGTCGCGACAAGGGCTTGTTCTTCCTCGGGGAGGCAGCCGAGCGGCTGAGCAGCAGCGGAGCCGAGCAGAAACGTCGCAGCACCGTCGTCGAGGCACTTGCGTACTGGCGCGACCTGATCGGCGTGCCGGTGTACTACGCCCAGTACCGGGACGGCGAGATCGAGGTCCTCTGTGTCTCCGACAGTCCCGGAAACCCGGCGGTCGAGGAGTGGGCCGACTTCCGTGAGACGGGGCACGCGCACGCCATCGGGCAGTGTCTGCTCGCCCAACTCGACGACGAGGCCCGGCGCGACCACCTCGACCGGTACCCCGTGCAGTCCATCACGCCGTACACCGTCCGCGACGGCCACAGCCTGCTCCGGCGCCTGGAACGGACCGCGCGGATGAGCCCGGTGATCGAGCGTCAGGAGTACGCGCTGGGGACCGTGTGCTCGGCGCTTCCGATCACTCTGGGTAATGCTGCTGCAACGATGGCCATCTCGCTGCCCGTCCATCAAGCGGACCGGTTGCTGGCCGCCACCCAGCAATTGCAAGAGGAAATCGGTCGTCTGATGGGCTCGCTCGCGATCTCTATCAGTATCTGAAAACTCACTCCTTGTGATCTGTCACTCACTTTCAGCAAGATGCCACCAGTATCAGAGGGATCATTTCGGCCGACGAAGGCAGATGACGGGGTAGGCAATGCGCGAGTCCGTACAGGCAGAGGTCATGATGAGCTTTCTCGTGTCGGAAGAGCTCTCCTTCCGTATTCCGGTGGAGCTGCGCTACGAGGCCTGCGATCCCTACGCCGTCCGGCTGACCTTCCATCTCCCGGGCGATGCCCCGGTGACCTGGGCTTTCGGCCGCGAGTTGCTGATCGACGGGGTCGGGCGGCCCTGCGGGGAGGGCGATGTGCGGGTGGCGCCCGCCGGTTCTGACCTGCTGGGCGATGTCCTGATCAGGCTTCAGGTCGGCGGCGACCAGGCCCTGTTCCGCTCGTCGACGGCACCGATCATCGCGTTCCTCGACCGCACCGACAAGTTGGTGCCGCTGGGCCAGGAGACCGCGCTGGCTGATTTCGACACGCATCTCGACGAGGCGCTGGACCGGATCCTGGCGGAGGAACAGAGCGCGGGCTGACCTCTTACGGCGATGGGGTGGCGGTTTGCTCCGTCGGGGGGTGGGAGGGTGCAGGAACGCTTCTGCCGTCGCGGGGCGGGACGCGGTTCCGACCGAATCAGGATGGGGTGACTGATCGATGCCGGCGAGGGATTGCTGATCAGCAGGGCGGGAGAGGGCGCTGAGCCGGACTGCCGGACACGCGGGGGTGGGTCGGTCTGGCGGAGTCAGGTTGGATCAGCCGGCCTGGTGCTTCCGCCGAGGTAGGGACGCGGCGAGTCTTGACGGCCGCGACCGGCGATCGGACCGTGGGGGCCGCAGAAACGCCGAGGCGGTGGGGGGAGCCGTGCTTGTGGCGAGAGGGCGGCGTGGGAACGGATGCGATGGGGCCCATCGTGCGTGCACACAACTTCTATGGCGAGCGAGTCTCCCTGTAGGAGCCGAGAACGGGGCGCCCGGAAAGTCCGTAACCGGAGTCTGAGGGCCGGGGACTCAGAGCGGAGCCCAGGAGCCGGGGCCGGGAGGCGGGAGCGGGGGCCGGGAGCGGGGGCCGGGAGCAGGGAGCTGGGCCGGAATGGGAAGCCGCCAGGCGAAGGCGGGAGGGGCACCCGGACCGGAAGCGGAATCTGACGGCCGTGGAGCCGTGGAGCCGTGGGGCTGTGGGGCTGTGGGGCCGTGAGCCGGTAGGTGGGAGACGGGAGCTGAGAAACCCGGAATCGGAGCTCGGGAGCCGTGGACTTGGAGCGGAGTCTCGGATCTGGGGCCCACGCCGGGAGGCGGGAACCGGTAACCCGGGCCAAGAACGGCAGTTGGCAGCCGTGAGCCGTGAGCCGTGAGCCGTGAGCCGTGAGCCGTGAGCCGTGAGCCGTGAGCCGT
>NZ_JBHVYZ010000019.1:11182-45704 GCF_042880295.1 Streptomyces sp. NPDC058307 | reverse complement strand
CCGTGAACCTGAGCCCGGAGGGAGTACGGAACCGGAACACAACAGCAGGAGACTCGGAGCCAGCTCGGGAGCTGGGCCCGGAGCCGGAAGCCGGGCCGGTGGCCGGGAAATCCGGAACGGATTCCGGATGCAGGAGTCGGAACCCGGATCGGAGCCCGGGAGCCGGAACCCCGGCCCGACCCTCGACCCCCCTCAGTGCTTGCGCCTCCGCCCCTTCCCCCCGCGTCCCGTTGCCGGACGGCTGTCGGCCGTGCCAGCGCTTGTACTGGTCACCGGTACGGGCGCAGCCACTCCCGCCACCTCCGCCCCCGGTCGGTCGGCCGAGACCACCAGGGCCGCGAGGACCGTGGTGACCGGTACCGAGGCGACGAGACCGATCGAGCCGACCAGCGTGCGCACGATCTCCTCCGCCACCAGCTCACTGTTGGCCACGGTCCCCACGCTGGACTGTGCGATGGAGAAGAGCAGCAGCAGCGGCAGCGCGGCGCCGGCGTAGGCGAGGACGAGGGTGTTGACGACGGACGCGATGTGGTCGCGTCCGATCCGGATACCCGCGCGGTACAGCCCGCGCCAGCCCATCGTCGGGTTGGCCTCGTGCAGCTCCCAGACCGCCGAGGTCTGCGTGACGGTCACGTCGTCCAGGACACCGAGCGAGCCGATGATGACGCCGGCGAGCAGCAGACCGCTCATGTCGATCGACGGGTACAGCCCGTGGATGAGCCCGGTGTTGTCGTCCGTGTTGCCCGTGAGCGCTGCCCAGCCGATGAACTCCGAGCCGAGGATCCCGATCAGCACCAGCGAGATCAGCGTTCCCAGTACCGCCACGGAGGTACGGGCCGACAGACCGTGGCACAGGTAGAGGGCGATCAGCATGATGGCGCTCGCCCCGATCACCGCCACAAGCAGGGGGTCCGAGCCCTGGAGGATCGCGGGCAGGATGAAGAAGTTCAACACCATGAAGCTGATGGCCAGGGCGACCAGCGCCATGACTCCGCGCAGCCGCCCGACGACCACGACGGCGAGCGCGAAGATACCGGCGAGCAGCCCCATCGGGAACCTGCGGTTCACGTCGGCGACCGAGTACTGCAAGTCCCTGGGCGCGGAAGGCTCGTACGCGACCACGACCTTCTCGCCCTCGTGCAACTGCCGTGACTGGTCCGGCTGGACGATCTCCGTGAAGGTGCGGCCCTTGTCGTCGCCGGTGTCGACCCGGATCGTCGCCTTCTTGCAGGTGCCGTTCGCCTGTTGCTCGGCGGAGGAGCCCTCGGCGGTGGAGGTGTCCCCGGTCGGGGCCTCACCCGAGGCGTTCACCGACTTGCAGCTGACACTCACGACCTTGCTGACCGTGGCCTGCTGGGTCTGCCGGTCGAAGCCGACTCCGGTGCGTGCGTGCGCCGGGGCGCCACCGGGCCACAGCACCCCGAGCCCCACCACAACGGCTACCCCGAACGGGATGAGGATCGCCGCGATGACCTTGCGCAGGTGCTTGGAGACGGGAGTTGCCGGTCCATGAGCATGACTGTGCGAGTGGCCGTGCCCCCCGCCGGAGCCGGACCCGCTCCCATGCCCGTGCGGGTCACCTGGGCCTCGCCCGTCACCAGAACTGTGCCCGTGTCCCTCGTCGCCACGGCCACCGCCGCCGCCATCGCCACCACCCGCACTGCCACCACCGCCCCGGCCCCCATGATTCGCGGCCTGACCGTGGCCGTGACCGCCGCCATACGCGCCATCGTGCTCGTGTTCATGCTCGCGCCAGCCCCCGACCCCGCCCGCCAGGCCTCCCCCGCCGTCTGCGAAGCCACCGCGGGAGCCGCTGCCGGGGCCGGGCCCGGGCCCGGGGCCGTTTCCGGAGCCCGGTCGGCGCGGAGGCTCGGGAGGCGGGTACGGGGGCTGATGCGTCGTGGTCACCGACCGATCATCGCAAGAGCGACAGGGGCCCTCTGTTCAGCGCGCCCGAATTGACGCTAGCGTGGAGCCACCTTTGTACACGCGGGAGCTCGGAGCACCGGGCTGAGAGGGCGCTGACCTCCGTCCCAGCGATGTTTCACGTGGAACGTCATCTCAAGCGAGTGACGTTCCCCACGAAACGTCGGCAGACGGAAACCGCTGCGTCGACCGCCGAACCTGTTACCGGGTAATGCCGGCGTAGGGAGTAGGTCTCATGACCATCAAGGACGCGCGCACGCCTGCCTCCGACCAGCTGGACGGGGAGGCCGGGAAGTCCATCGGCTGGCACAAGGCGTACATCGAGGGCTCGCGCCCCGATCTGCGGGTGCCAGTCCGTCAGGTGCACCTCACCAACGGGCAGTCGGTCACGCTGTACGACACGTCGGGCCCGTACACCGATCCGCTGACCGAGACGGACGTCCGCCGGGGACTTGTGCCTCTGCGGGAGAACTGGATCATCGCCCGCGGAGACACCGAGGAGTACGCGGGCCGTCCCGTGCGCCCCGAGGACGACGGGATCAAGCACACCTCACCACGGGGTGGCCTCCGCAACCTCGACGCGGTCTTCCCGGGGCGGTCCCGCCAGCCGCGCCGCAGCCGTGACGGCAAGGCGGTCACACAGCTCGCCTACGCCCGCCGCGGCGAGATCACACCGGAGATGGAGTACGTGGCCATCCGGGAGAACGTCTCTCCCGAAGTCGTGCGTGAGGAGATCGCGGCGGGCCGCGCGGTGCTGCCGGCGAACGTCAACCACCCGGAGATCGAGCCGATGATCATCGGCAAGCGGTTCCTGGTGAAGGTGAACGCCAACATCGGCAACTCCGCGGTGACGTCCTCCATCGAGGAGGAGGTGGAGAAGATGACCTGGGCGACCCGCTGGGGCGCCGACACGGTCATGGACCTGTCCACCGGCCGCAACATCCACACCACCCGTGAGTGGGTGCTGCGCAACTCCCCCGTCCCCATCGGCACGGTGCCGCTCTACCAGGCCCTGGAGAAGGTCGACGGCCGCGCCGAGGAGCTGACCTGGGAGATCTACAAGGACACGGTCATCAAGCAGGCCGAGCAGGGCGTGGACTACATGACAGTTCACGCGGGCGTGCGCCTGTCGTACGTACCCCTGACCGCGAACCGCAAGACGGGCATCGTCTCGCGTGGCGGCTCGATCATGGCGGCGTGGTGCCTGGCGCACCACAAGGAGTCGTTCCTGTACGAGAACTTCGAGGAACTGTGCGAGATCCTCGCCGCCTACGACGTCACGTACTCGCTGGGCGACGGCCTCAGGCCCGGGTCGATCGCGGACGCCAACGACGAGGCGCAGTTCGCGGAGTTGCGCACCCTCGGGGAACTCAACCGGATCGCGAAGCGTTTCAACGTACAGACCATGATCGAGGGCCCGGGACACGTCCCGATGCACAAGATCAAGGAGAACATCGACCTTCAGCAGGAGATCTGCGATGAAGCTCCGTTCTATACGCTCGGCCCGCTGACCACTGACGTCGCGCCGGCCTACGACCACATCACCTCCGGCATAGGTGCCGCGATGATCGCCTGGTGGGGCACCGCGATGCTCTGCTACGTCACGCCCAAGGAGCACCTGGGCCTGCCCAACCGGGACGACGTCAAGACGGGGGTCATCACCTACAAGATCGCCGCCCACGCGGCCGACCTCGCCAAGGGACACCCGGGCGCCCAGGAGTGGGACGACGCCCTCTCCGACGCCCGCTTCGAGTTCCGCTGGGAGGACCAGTTCAACCTGGCCCTCGACCCCGACACGGCCCGGGAGTTCCACGACGAGACCCTCCCGGCCGAACCGGCCAAGACGGCCCACTTCTGCTCCATGTGCGGGCCGAAGTTCTGCTCGATGAAGATCTCCCAGGACATCCGCCGCCGTCACGGCGGCAGTCAGGAGGAGATCGAGGAGGGGATGGCCCAGAAGTCGAAGGAGTTCGCGGCGGCGGGCAACCGGGTTTATCTGCCGATCGCCGACTGAGGTAGGCGAGCCGCCGGCGGGTGGCCCGCGGCCGGGTCTTCGGCTTGCGCTCCCCGTGGTGGGGGCGCAAGCCGAGGGGCTGTGCCGGGAGTTACTCCGGCTGGTGTTCCGGCCCCCCGAAGTCCGGGCTGGTGTAGTCCGGGCTGGTGAAGCTCGGGCGGGCACCGGAGGCTCCGTCGTCCGGGCTGCTGAAGCCCGGGCGGTCGTAGCCGAGGCTGGGCATCCGGCTGGGTGGTGCGGGCGGTGCCGTGTGGTGCAGTGCGGCGGTGCCGGGATCGGCCAGGGCTTCTCTGAGGAAAGGGAGGAGGCCGCGTTCCAGCAGGGCCTCGCGCCAGGCGTCCCTCGCCCGTGCCACCTCCTCGCTGAGCTCGCCGTACCCCGCGTCCGGCGAGGGCCGGTTGTGCAGCGCGGTGAGCAGCAGGCCGCAGGCGGCGACCAGGATCGCGGCCGCGGTCAGGGCGCCGAACACCCATCCGATGGTGATCATCGCGTGGGCGAACGCCGGCGGTGGGCTGAGCATCTGGAGGACGTAACCCACGAGCAGGAAGATCGCCGCGGCGATTCCGGCGAGGACGGGCGTCAGAACGGCGGCGACGGCGACGGCGCCCGCACCGGCGGTCTCGGCGACCTCTCCCATGGCGGTGGCGAGCCCCATCGCACCCGTGCCCGAGTCGGCGGGGCCGGGTTCGTGCACGGACGACAGGGTGGACGGCGTCGACGGGCGGCGCTGTTCCTCGCGGACCTTCACGTAGTGCTGGTACTCGGTCGCCGCGGCCGCCGTGATGAGCGCGGTGGCGTTGAGCGCCATGGTGCGCAGCTGTTCGGGATTCAGCCGCTGTCCGACCGCGGCCAGTTCGGGACGGTGTGGTGCGGAGCGCAGCGCCTCGTCGAGGATCCGCTCGTACTCCTGGCGGTCCTCGCTGTGCAGGTGCTGCGGAACGCTGTTCATGTGCATCCCCCGATGCTCCGTAGGGCTTGGGGCTCGCATGCCAACGAGCCGTCGGGCAGAAACGGAGGGGAGCCTGCTACGGATAAGCAGATGGTAGAGCGGGCACGGCACAGGGTGACAGGGGGTTTCCAGAAATTGGCCCCTGGCCTGCGCGGTCGACGGTCGGTCCGTCCTGGGGGAACCTCTGCCCTGTGAAGCTTCAGATATCCAGGGGCAGTTGCTGGACCAGCAGTTTTCCGGCCATGGTCACCCCGCCGTCCATCGCGATGGCCAGTCCGTCGGCGTAGACGTGCGGTCCCTCGACCACCGGACCGGATTCCTCCTTGTCGTCCTCGGAGCCCACTTCGCCGAGCAGATAGGGGATCGGGCTGTGGCCGTGAACGATGCGGGTGCCGCCGTATGTGTCGAGCAGGGAGCGCACATGGTCGGCGCCGCCCTCGTCGCGGAAGGAGAAGCGCTTGGTGAACTTGCGGAACAGGTCCCACACCTCGTCCGCGTCATTGCGCGTGAGGGTCTCGCGGACGGTGTCGTTGACCGCCTCGATCGAGTCGCCGTAGTCGAGGTAGGCGGTGGTGTCGGAGTGCACCAGCAGATGCCCGTCGACCTCCTCGACGGCGTCCAGGCGGGACATCCACTGCAGGTGGTGGTCCTGGAGGCGGTCCATGTCGGTCTTCTGCCCGCCGTTGAGCAGCCAGGCCGCCTGGAAGGTGGCGGTGCCCGCGCCGGAGTTGACGGGGGTGTCGCCGAACCGCTTGGCGCCGAGCAGGAGGAGTTCGTGGTTGCCCATGAGGGCCTTGCAGTAGCCGCCCGCCGCCGCGGCCTCCGCGGACAGCCGCATCACGAGGTCGATGACGCCGATGCCGTCGGGCCCGCGATCGGTGAAGTCGCCGAGGAACCACAGCCGGGCGGTGCCCGCGCACCAGTTGCCCGCGGCGTCGACGAGGCCCTTCTCGTGGAGTGCGGCCATCAGTTCGTCGAGGTAGCCGTGGACGTCGCCGACGACGAACAGCGGGCCGGGACCCTCCTCCGTCCGCTCAGCGGGGTCGGCGGCCGCCTGGAGCCCGTCACCGTGGTCGATGACGGGCAGGTCCTGCTCGGTGGGGGTGTATCCCTCCGGGTAGGCATCCTGGGCCGGGACGACGTCACCGGGGTGCGTGCTGTGGCCGTAGGGACCGGTCTCGTTGACGTACGCGGGCACCCGGAAGTCGCGCAGCACCGCCGTGCGCTCCACCTCGGGTCCCTGACCGGCCCCCTGAGTCATCAGACCCCTCCACCATCGCGCCGCATCTGCACCGCTTCGGACTGCCTGGTCGCAGCGGCCCGCGGTGCCGTGGGCCCATCATAGGAATGCGGATCGCGCCATGTGATGACCCAGGGGTGGTGAATCGGAGCAAGACTCCTGTGCACCGTGGCATTCGCCCCGTTTGGACCGGGCTTCGACCCTTGCCGGTCTCCCGGCTACTCCTCCTCGGGCGACCGCGGCGGGCTGACCGTCGTGCGCGGGGCCCGCCGCTGGGACGAGGTGCGCACGATCAGCTCCGTCGGTATCACCTGCTCGACCGGTTGGTCCGATGCGACGCCTTCGATGGCGTCGATGAGGAGCTGGATCACGGCCGTGCCGATGCGGCGGGGCTTGAGGGAGAGCGTGGTGACGGGCGGCTCGGTGCTGGCGTACACGGTGGACTCGCTGCAGCAGACGATCAGCAGGTCGTCGGGGACGCGCAGCCCGTAGCGGCGGGCGGCGGCCAGCAGGTCGGTGCCGTTCGGGTCGAACAGGCCGTAGACGGCGTCCGGTCGGTCCGGGCGGGCGAGCAGCCGGTCGGCGGCGACGGCGCCCGCACAGGGATCGTGCGCCGGGTAGGCCTCGTAGACCGGATCCTGGCCCACTCGCTCGCACCAGTGCAGATACGCGGTGGTCGACAGATGGGTGTACGTGTCCGTCGTCGTCCCGGTCAGCAGGCCGATGCGGCGGGCGCCGGCGGCGGCCAGGTGGTCGAGGATGCCGAGGACGGCGGCCTCGTGGTCGTTGTCGACCCATGCGGTGACCGGCAGCGACCCGGCCGGGCGGCCGTCCGACACCACCGGCAGACCCTGCCGGACCAGTTCGCTGACGACCGGGTCCTGGTCGGACGGGTCGATGACCACCGTGCCGTCCAGGGCGACGTTCGACCACACGTCGTGGCGCGAGGTCGCCGGCAGGATGACGAGGGCGTAGCCGCGGGCGAGCGCGGCGGAGGTGGCGGCCCGCGCCATCTCGGCGAAGTACGCGAACTCGGTGAAGGTGAAAGGTTCATCCCCGTACGTCGTCACGGTCAGGCCGATGAGTCCCGACTTGCCGGTTCGGAGGGTTCTGGCCGCGGCCGAGGGCCGGTAGCCGAGTCGGTCGGCGACCTCCCTGACATGGCGGCGGGTGGCGTCCGGGAGCCTGCCCTTGCCGTTGAGGGCATCGGAGACGGTCGTGATGGAGACTCCGGCGGCGGCGGCCACGTCTCTGATGCCCGCCCGGCCCGGCCGACTGCCTCGACGTGAGGTTTCCGCGCGGCTCACCTGGTGCTTCCCTGCTGCTGTCATGGCGAGCCGATAGTAGGGCTCATGCGGTGGGGTAGGGCGGACGCATATGCACGCGTTGACAGGCACGTTTCTGCAAGGTCATCTACCACCAACTACCTTTGAAACAAAGACAGTTAAACGATCCAATGGCACTACGTAACTTGTCGGCACGCATGCGCCTGCCAAGTCCCCGATGTCTCGAAGAGGTCTCAACTCACCTTCACGGGTGACGCGCGCTACGGCGTGAGCCACCGGCGCATAGATATATGTGACCGCGCCCCCGGATTCGTCTGCCTTCGTACGGTGATGCCCCTGATGCCCCTGATGCCGGTGGGGCCGATGAGGTTGGTTCTCAGCTGTACGCAGCGGCGCCCAATCCTCATAAGGTGAGCAGTATTGGAAGCCGGCTGCCCGAGTCGGCCGCCATGCGTCGGTGGTCATGAGGAGGACTGCGGTGAGCGAGACAAGCCCCAAGCTGCGCGCCGAGCTGGAGGGTATCCCCACGTACAAGCCGGGCAAGCCCGCCTCTCCCGGCGGTCCGGCGGCCTACAAGCTGTCCTCCAACGAGAACCCGTACCCGCCGCTGCCGGGCGTGCTGGAGACCGTGACGGCCGCGGTCTCCTCCTTCAACCGCTACCCGGACATGGCCTGCACTGGCCTGATGAACGAGCTGTCCGAGCGCTTCGGTGTCCCGCTCTCCCACCTGGCCACCGGCACCGGCTCCGTCGGCGTCGCCCAGCAGCTGGTCCAGGCGACCTCGGGGCCGGGCGACGAGGTGATCTACGCGTGGCGGTCCTTCGAGGCGTACCCGATCATCACGCAGATCAGCGGTGCCACCTCGGTGCGGATACCGCTGACGGCGGGCGATGTGCACGACCTGGACGCGATGGCCGACGCGATCACCGAGCGGACCCGGCTGATCTTCGTCTGCAACCCCAACAACCCGACGGGCACGGTCGTGAGGCGGGCCGAGCTGGAACGGTTCCTCGACCGGGTGCCCAGTGACGTGCTGGTGGTGCTGGACGAGGCCTACCGCGAGTTCATCCGGGACCCCGAGGTGCCGGACGGCGTGGAGCTGTACCGCACGCGGCCGAACGTCTGTGTGCTGCGCACCTTCTCCAAGGCGTACGGCCTCGCCGGTCTCAGGGTCGGCTTCGCGATCGCCCACGAGCCGGTGGCCGCGGCGCTGCGCAAGACGGCGGTGCCCTTCGGGGTGAGCCAGCTCGCACAGGAGGCGGCGATCGCCTCGCTGCGCGCCGAGGACGAACTCCTGGGCCGGGTCGGCTCGCTGGTCTGTGAGCGCAACCGTGTCGTGGAGGGGCTGCGGGCCCAGGGCTGGACGGTGCCCGAGACCCAGGCCAACTTCGTCTGGCTGCGGCTGGGGGAGCGCACGGTCGACTTCGCGGCGGCGTGCGAGCAGCACGGTGTGGTCGTGCGGCCCTTCGCGGGCGAGGGTGTGCGCGTGACGGTCGGGGAGACCGAGGCGAACGACATCTTCCTGAAGGCGGCTGAGGGCTTCCGCAAGGAGTTGTAGCTCACACCGGCCGCGCGTCCGTGCAGGTCGGAGCAGGTTGGCAAGGGGGGGTCCCGGCGGCAATCGGGACCCCCCTTCGTCTGTCGAAAACAGGTGCGGCATACTGGGCTTGTGAATGTGAACGCTTTCACAAGCGGTCGCTTCACCCGCATTTGTTCCACAAGCCTGTGAGGTAAGGAGCGGCGACGTGGACCTGGCTCTGGCGCCGGAGACCCTGGCGCGCTGGCAGTTCGGCATCACCACCGTCTACCACTTCCTGTTCGTGCCCCTGACGATCTCCCTGGCCGCCCTCACGGCAGGCCTCCAGACCGCCTGGGTGCGTACGGAGAAGGAGAAGTACCTCAGGGCCACCAAGTTCTGGGGCAAGCTCTTCCTGATCAACATCGCGATGGGGGTCGTCACCGGCATCGTGCAGGAGTTCCAGTTCGGCATGAACTGGTCCGACTACTCGCGGTTCGTCGGCGACGTCTTCGGCGCCCCGCTCGCCTTCGAGGCCCTGATCGCCTTCTTCTTCGAGTCCACCTTCATCGGCCTGTGGATCTTCGGCTGGGACAAGCTGCCCAAGAGGATCCACCTGGCCTGCATCTGGATGGTCTCGATCGGCACGATCCTGTCGGCGTACTTCATCCTCGCGGCCAACTCGTGGATGCAGCACCCGGTCGGCTACCGCATCAACAAGGCGAAGGGCCGCGCGGAACTGACCGACTTCTGGGCGGTGCTGACGCAGAACACCGCGCTCGCCCAGGTCTTCCACACGATGGCCGCCTGCTTCCTGACCGGCGGCGCCTTCATGGTCGGCATCGCGGCCTGGCACCTGTTCCGCAAGAAGCACATCCCCGTGATGAAGACCTCGCTGCGCCTCGGGCTGGTCACCGTGGTCATCGCCGGCATGCTCACCGCGATCAGCGGTGACACGCTCGGCAAGGTCATGTTCAAGCAGCAGCCGATGAAGATGGCGGCCGCCGAGGCCCTGTGGGACGGTCAGGACTCCGCACCCTTCTCGATCTTCGCCTACGGCGACGTGGAGAAGGGTCACAACAGCGTGGCCATCGAGATCCCGGGCCTGCTGTCCTTCCTCGCCAACGACGACTTCACCTCGTACATCCCCGGCATCAACGACGTCAACAAGGCCGAGCAGCAGAAGTACGGACCGGGCGACTACCGGCCCAACATCCCCGTCACCTTCTGGGCCTTCCGCTGGATGATCGGCTTCGGGATGACGTCCTTCGCCGTCGGCCTCGCCGGACTCTGGCTGACCCGCAGGAAGTTCATGCTCCCCCAGCACCTGAGGGTCGCCGACGACGAGGTCCCGCATCTGGTCCTCTTCAAGAACAAGGCCCTGAGCCCCAAGCTCGGCAGGCTCTACTGGCTCGCGGCGATCTGGACCCTGGGCTTCCCCCTGATCGCCAACTCCTGGGGCTGGATCTTCACCGAGATGGGCCGCCAGCCATGGGTCGTCTACGGCGTCCTGCAGACCCGGCACGCGGTCTCCCCCAGCGTCTCCCAGGCCGAAGTCCTCATCTCGATGCTCGTCTTCACGACCCTGTACGCCATCCTCGCCGTCGTCGAGGTCAAGCTGCTCGTGAAGTACGTCAAGGCCGGCCCGCCCGAGCTCACCGAGGCCGACCTCAACCCGCCCACGAAGATCGGCGGCGACACACATGACGCCGACAAGCCGATGGCCTTCTCGTACTAGGCCGAGGGAGATCGAGTCATGGAACTTCACGACGTCTGGTTCGTACTCATCGCCGTCCTGTGGACCGGCTACTTCTTCCTGGAGGGCTTCGACTTCGGAGTCGGTGTCCTCACCAAGCTGCTTGCCCGCGACCGGACCGAGAAGCGCGTCCTGATCAACACCATCGGTCCCGTCTGGGACGGCAACGAGGTATGGCTGCTGACGGCGGGCGGCGCGACCTTCGCCGCCTTCCCCGACTGGTACGCCACCCTTTTCTCCGGCTTCTACCTGCCGCTGCTGGTCATCCTGGTCTGCCTGATCGTCCGGGGTGTGGCCTTCGAGTACCGGGCCAAGCGGCCCGAGGAGAATTGGCAGCGCAACTGGGAGACGGCGATCTTCTGGACCTCCCTCATCCCGGCGTTCCTGTGGGGCGTGGCCTTCGCCAACATCGCGCACGGCGTGAAGATCGACCAGCACTTCGAGTACGTCGGCACCCTCTGGGACCTGTTCAACCCGTACGCCCTGCTCGGCGGAGTGGTGACGCTGGCGCTGTTCACCTTCCACGGAACGGTGTTCACGGCCCTGAAGACCGTCGGGGAGATCCGGGAACGGGCACGCAAGCTGGCGACCCGGGTCGGTCTCGCCGCTGCCGCGTCGGCACTGCTCTTCCTGCTGTGGACGCAGGTCGACAGCGGTGACGCCAAGAGCCTGGTCGCGCTGGTGGTGGCCGTGGCCGCACTGGTCACCGCCCTGGTGGCCAACCAGGCCGGTCGTGAGGGCTGGGCGTTCGCACTGTCGGGCGTCACCATCGTGGCCGCCGTGGCCATGCTCTTCCTGACCCTCTTCCCGAACGTCATGCCGTCCTCGCTCAACCCGGACTGGAGCCTGACGGTCACCAATGCCTCGTCGAGCCCGTACACCCTGAAGATCATGACCTGGTGCGCGGGGATCGCCACGCCGATTGTCCTGCTCTACCAGAGCTGGACCTACTGGGTGTTCCGCAAGCGGATCGGCACGCAGCACATCGCCGAACCCGCGCACTGAGCCCGAGATGGGGCATGTTTCACGTGAAACATGCCCCTTGAGAAGAGGGTGTGTTTCACGTGAAACCGATCGACCCGCGCCTGCTCCGGTACACCCGGGCCACCCGCCTCTTCCTGGTTGCCGTCATCGGCCTGGGCGGCGTCGGTGCCCTGCTGGTCATCGCTCAGGCGATGCTCATCGCCGAGATCGTGGTCGGCGCGTTCCAGCACGGTCTGACGATCGCCGAACTCCGCACTCCCCTGCTGCTCTTGGCGACCGTCGCCGTCGGCCGT
The DNA here is from genome assembly GCF_042880295.1 of Streptomyces sp. NPDC058307. Classification (NCBI taxonomy): domain Bacteria; kingdom Bacillati; phylum Actinomycetota; class Actinomycetes; order Kitasatosporales; family Streptomycetaceae; genus Streptomyces; species Streptomyces sp. NPDC058307. Next base: position 33,740 of record NZ_JBHVYZ010000019.1, on the reverse strand, counting down.
GGACTCGTCGCCTGGCTCACCGAACTCGCCGCACACCGGGCGAGCGCGGCGGTGAAGTCGGAGCTGCGGGGACGGCTGCTGGAGCGGGCCACCGCACTGGGGCCCGGCTGGCTGAGCGGGCAGCGGACGGGGTCGCTGGTCGCCCTCGCCACGAGGGGAGTCGACGCCCTCGACGACTACTTCTCGCGCTATCTCCCGCAGTTGGGGTTGGCGGTGGTCGTGCCGGTGGCGGTGCTGGCGCGGATCGTGACCGAGGACTGGGTCTCGGCGGCCATCATCGTCGGGACTCTGCCTCTCATCCCGGTCTTCATGGTGTTGATCGGCTGGGCCACGCAGTCTCGGATGGACCGTCAGTGGCGGCTGTTGTCCAGGTTGTCGGGGCACTTCCTGGACGTCGTCGCGGGGCTGCCGACCCTGAAGGTGTTCGGCCGGGCCAAGGCACAGGCCGAGTCGATCCGACGCATCACCGGCGAGTACCGGCTGGCGACCATGGGGACGCTGCGGATCGCCTTCATTTCCTCCTTCGCCCTGGAGCTGCTGTCGACGCTCTCGGTGGCGCTGGTCGCCGTGACGATCGGGATGCGTCTCGTTCACGGCGAGATGCACCTGTACGACGGCCTGGTCATCCTCATCCTGGCTCCCGAGGCGTATCTGCCTCTGCGGCAGGTGGGCGCGCAGTATCACGCGGCGGCGGAGGGGCTGGCGGCCGCCGAGGAGATCTTCGCGGTGCTGGAGACGCCGGTACCGGCATCGGGTACGGCTGCGGTGCCCACCGGTGCGCTGGCCTTCGAGCAGGTCACCGTCAGGTACCCCGGCCGCTCCGGGGACGCCGTCACGGACGTGTCCATCGAGGTCGCACCCGGGGAGACGGTCGCGCTGGTCGGTCCCAGCGGAGCAGGCAAGTCGACGCTGCTCAACGTCCTGCTGGGCTTTGTGCGGCCGGCCGAGGGGCGGGTGCGGATCGGGGGAGCCGATCTCGCCGAGGTCGACCTGGAGGAGTGGCGGTCGCGCATCGCGTGGGTGCCGCAGCGTCCGCAGCTGTTCGCCGGGACGATCGCCGAGAACGTACGGCTGGCGCGACCCGACGCCGACGAGACCGCGGTACGGCGGGCGTTGGGGGATGCGGGGGCGCTGGAGTTCGTCGACGCCCTTCCGCTGGGGGCCGACACCGCGCTCGGCGAGGACGGGGCCGGACTGTCCGCGGGGCAGCGGCAACGGCTCGCGCTGGCCCGGGCGTTTCTCGCGGACCGGCCGGTACTGCTCCTGGACGAGCCGACGGCGGCGCTCGACGGAGCGACCGAGGCGGAGGTCGTGGCGGCTGTACGGCGGCTGGCGGCAGGGCGGACGGTGCTGCTGGTGGTGCACCGGCCGGCGTTGCTCGGGGTGGCGGACCGGGTGGTGCGGCTGGCGGAGCCCGCGGCACCGGCTCCGGTGGACGCCCTGACCAGGACGTCCACGGTACGCACGATCGAGGAGAGCGGCCCCGCTTCGGCCGAGCCCGGGACGACCGAGCCGCCGGCAGGGGCGCGCGGTGTTCTCGCCCGCGTCCGCGCCATGTCCGGCCCCCGACGAGGCCGGCTCGTACTCGCGCTGCTGCTCGGCAGCCTCGCGCTCGGCAGCGCCGTGGGTTTGATGGCCACCTCCGGGTGGCTCATCTCACGGGCCTCGCAGCAGCCGCCCGTGCTATATCTGATGGTGGCCGTGACGGCGACCCGCGCCTTCGGGATCGGGCGGGCCGTGTTCCGGTACGCGGAGCGGCTGGTGTCCCACGACGCCGTTCTGCGCATGCTGGCCGACACCCGGGTCGCCGTGTACCGGCGTCTGGAGCGGCTGGCGCCCGCCGGTCTGCGTACGGCCCGCCGGGGTGATCTGCTCTCGCGGCTCGTCTCCGACGTGGACGCCCTCCAGGACTACTGGCTGCGCTGGCTGCTGCCCGCCGGTGCCGCCGTCGTGGTGTCGGCGGTCTCCGTGGGGTTCACGGCCTGGCTGCTTCCGGAGGCCGGTGCCGTGCTGGCCGTGGGTCTGCTGGCCGCAGGTGTCGGTGTCCCGTTCATCACGGGAGCCGTCGCCCGCCGCGCCGAGCGCAGGCTCGCTCCAGCCCGCGGGGAACTGTCGACCCGCGTGACCGATCTCCTCACCGGGACCGCGGAGCTGACCGTCGCAGGCGCCCTGCCGGCCCGCACCGTCGAGGCACGGCGGGCCGACGGCGTCCTCACCCGGATCGCGTCCCGTGCCGCTACCGCCACCGCACTCGGTGACGGCCTCACCGCCCTGATCTGTGGCCTGACCGTCACCGCCACCGCCCTCGTCGGCGCCCAGGGGGTCGCCTCGGGGCGGCTCGGCGGGGTCGCCATGGCCGTCGTCGTGCTCACCCCGCTGGCAGCCTTCGAGGCGGTCCTCGGGCTGCCGCTCGCCGTGCAGTACCGCCAGCGGGTGCGCAGGAGCGCGGAGCGCGTCCACGAGGTGCTGGACGCGCCCGAGCCGGTACGGGAGCCGGAGCACGCTCGGCAGGCACCCGCCTCACCGTTCCCCGTCGTCCTCAAGGGACTCACCACCCGGCACCAGGGCCAGGACCGGGACGCGCTCGCGGGCCTCGACCTGACCCTCACGCAGGGCCGGAGGATCGCCGTGGTCGGCACGTCCGGCTCCGGCAAGACAACACTCGCCCAGGTGCTGCTGCGCTTCCTCGACGCGGCCGCCGGCACCTACACCCTGGGCGGCGTGGACGTCTACGGGCTGCACAGCGACGACGTACGGCGGCTGGTGGGGCTGTGCGCCCAGGACGCGCACCTCTTCGACAGCTCGGTGCGCGAGAACCTGCTCCTCGCGAAGAAGGAAGCGGGTGAGGAGGAGCTGCGGGACGCGCTGCGGCGGGCCCGCCTGCTCGACTGGGCCGAGAGCCTGCCCGACGGGCTCGACACCCTGGTCGGCGAGCACGGGGCATGGCTGTCCGGTGGTCAGCGGCAGCGGCTCGCGCTGGCCCGGGCGCTGCTCGCCGACTTCCCCGTCCTCGTGCTGGACGAGCCCGCCGAGCATCTCGACCTGCCCACCGCCGACGCGCTCACCGCCGATCTGCTGGCCGCCACCGAGGGCCGTACGACGCTCCTCATCACGCACCGCCTGGCAGGACTGGAGTCGGTGGACGAGGTCGTCGTCCTCGATGAGGGGCGGGTCGTGCAGCGGGGTTCCTACGCGGAGCTGGCGGGTGTGGAGGGGCCGTTGCGGGGGATGGCCCAGCGGGAAGCGGAGTCGGAGCTGCCGATGGCGGCACGCGGGGTGCCGGTCGGCTGAGCCGTGCGTGCGGCGAGGCTCAGCCGAGCCATGACGTCACTACAGCCGTTCCAGCATCCGCTCGATCACGACGGCCACCCCGTCGTCGTTGTTGGCGACGGTCTGGCCCGAGGCCGCCGCGATCACGTCCCGGTGGGCGTTGCCCATCGCGTACGACTGCCCGGCCCAGGTGAGCATCTCGACGTCGTTGGGCATGTCCCCGAAGGCGACGACCTGCTCGTGCGAGATCCCGCGCTCGGCACAGCACAGGGCGAGTGTGCTGGCCTTGGAGACGCCGGGGCCGCTGATCTCCAGCAGGGCGCTGGGACTGGACCGGGTGACGTTGGCACGCTCGCCGATGGCCAGCCGGGACAGGGTGAGGAAGGCGTCCGGGTCCATCGAGGGGTGGTAGGCGAGGATCTTCAGCACCGGCTCGTCGGCACCGGGACCGTCCTCGGCCAGCAGTTCCTCGGCGGGTGCGAGGTTGTCCGGGATCTCCATGTGCAGCTTGGGATAGTCCGGCTCCTGGTAGAAGCCGTACGTCTGCTCCACCGCGTACACCGTGCCGGGCGCCGCCTCCCGCAGCAGCCGTACGGCGTCCAGCGCGTTCTCCCGGGCCAGCTCGCGCACCTTCACGAACCGGTGGGCGCCGGGGCCGCCGTGCAGGTCGACCACCGCCGCGCCGTTGCCGCAGATGGCGAGGCCGTGCCCGTGGACGTGGTCGCTGACGACATCCATCCAGCGGGCGGGGCGACCGGTGACGAAGAAGACCTCGATGCCGGCCTTCTCGGCGGCGGCGAGGGCTGCGACCGTGCGTGGGGACACCGACTTGTCGTCACGCAGCAAAGTGCCGTCCAGATCGGTGGCGATCAGGCGCGGTGGTATGTCGGTGGCCGGGGTCTGGGGCTGGCGAGTCGCTGAGGTCACCCGGCCATTCTCCCGCACACCCCTGCACGACCGTGCGGGTGCCCGCACAGGTGAGACATAGATGACGTGAGGCGGGCCGCACCCGCCCCGGTGCCGCCGTTTCAGCCCAGCTGGGCCGGTGCCTCCATGGCGATCTGCTCGAAGACCTTCTCCTCGGCGGCGAAGTCCGAGTCGGGGATCGGCCAGTGGATCACGAGCTCCGTGAAACCGAGCTCCCGGTGGCGGCCGGCGAAGTCGACGAACGCGTCGAGGGACTCCAGCGGGCGGCCGCGGTCGGGAGTGAAACCGGTGAGCAGGATCTTGTCCAGTGTGTTCACGTCCCGGCCGAGAGCGGCGCAGGCGTCGGTGAGCTTGTCGACCTGGCCGCCGAGGGCTCGCAGGGACTGCTCGGGTGTGCCGCTCTCGTACAGCTTCGGGTCACCGGTGGTCACCCACGCCTGCCCGTGGCGTGCGGCGAGTTTCAGGCCGCGCGGCCCGGTGGCGGCCACGGCGAAGGGCAGCCGGGGCCGCTGGATGCAGCCGGGGATGTTGCGGGCCTCGTGCGCCGAGTAGAAGTCGCCCTCGTAGGACACGGAGTCCTCGCTGAGCAGACGGTCGAGCAGGGGGACGAACTCGGCGAGCCGGTCGGCACGCTCGCGCGGGCTCCAGGGGTCCTGGCCGAGCGCGGTAGCGTCGAAGCCGGTGCCACCCGCGCCGATGCCGAGGGTGACGCGGCCGCCGGAGATGTCGTCGAGGGTGATCAGTTCCTTGGCGAGGGTCACCGGGTGCCGGAAGTTCGGCGAGGTCACCAGGGTGCCCAGGCGCAGCCGGTCGGTGACGCCCGCGGCACCGGTCAGCGTGGGAACGGCCCCGAACCAGGGTCCGTCGCGGAAGGTGCGCCACGACAGGTGGTCGTAGGTGTATCCGGTGTGGAAGCCGAGTTGTTCCGCGCGCTGCCATGTCTCGCGGCCCCCCTCGTTCCAGCGGCGGTAGGGGAGGATCACGGTGCTCAGACGCAGACTCATGTGTCCGAGCGTATGCGCCGGGCACTGTTTCACGTGAAACAGTGACTGACGGTCACTGTCTGCGGCCGCTGAGCCAGGGGCTGAGGCCGACCGGGATGAACTCCTTGTGTACGCGGTCACCTGGCAGCGGCACCATCAGGAAATGGCTGGGCGGGAAGCGGCGTGCCTTCACCCAGGCGTGGCCTTCGTAGAGGGCGCGGAGAAAGGCGGGGACGTCGTCGCGGGCGACGTCGGGGCATTCGACTCCGTCGACGGTGATCAGGGCGTCGTCGTCCGGGAACAGACGCACATCGACTCGGGGACGACCGCCGAGCTCGATGTAGGCCTCGTGGGGCAGGGTGCCGTCCGGGTCGGTCGTGACGCCGACGCCCGCGGCGCTGCGGCGTGAGGTCTGGTCGGCGCCGATGTCGTGGGTCACCTCGATGGCGAGCCCGTATTCGGCGGCGAGGGTGCGGAGCGCGGTGACGGCGGCCTCGGTGGTGGGGAGGTGGTCCCTGCCGTTGTCCATGGCGTCGATCATCTCCCACCGGGTGCCGTGCGACCTTCAGTGCGCCTCGGGAAGCCGCAGGTAGCGCGGTGGCACGGCCTGGGTGAGCCAGACCCCGTTGGCGCTGACGTGGAACATGTGGCCGTCGCGGTGCATGGCTCCCCCGTCCACGGGGAGCACGACGGGACGGCCGCGGCGGGCGCCGACCCGGGTCGCGGTTTCGCGGTCGGCCGACAGATGCACGTCGTGCCGGTTCATGGGGCGCAGTCCCTCGACGCGGATCGCGTCCAGGTAGCGGGCCACGGTCCCGTGGTAGAGGTACGGCGGCGGAGTGGCCGGTGGCAGGCCCAGGTCGACGTCGATGCTGTGGCCCTGGCTGGCGCGGATGCGGGTGCCGTCGATCGCGAAGCGCTGTTTGTCGTTGGCGGCGACCACGTGGTCCAGCTCGTCCCGGGTGATGCGGAAGCCGTGCGCGCCGGCCGCGGCGATCAGCACGTCGATCTCGACCCAGCCGGCCTCGTCGAGCGTGAGCCCGATACGGTCGGGCTGGTGGCGCAGGTGCTTCGAGAGGTACTTCGACACCTTGACGGTGCGTTTCTCGTCCCTCTCGTGTGGCTTGTTCTCGTTCATCCCGCCAGGGTGCCGGGAGAGACGCGAATCACGCGAATGATTTTGGCTCGGATGTTTGATCCACAACCAAGTGTAGTTATCCACAGGTTACTTGGCGTTTCTGTGGACAACTCCCTGTCATGTCAGCCCTCTTCGTCAAGATCGACTGGGGGCAATCCACTTGACGTGAGCGCATCCAACTTCCTTGCCCGCACCTCCCGTTCAGCCGCCAGCACAAAAAACTCCGGCACCCGCTCCGCCCCAACCAGCCCTTCCACCGCCCGCATCGTTTCCTCGGGCACGGCCACGGAACGTGACCTCGGGTGCCCGTCCGGCACGTCCCCGGAGTCGAGGTGCTGCCGCAGTTGCCGTACCGCCAACAGCCGCATCGCGCGGGCGAGTTCGGCGTCCACGGTCTGTTGCGCGAGGGGCCGCAGGCGTCGTACGAGTGAGGCCGCTTCGGTGGCGTCGGCGTCGGTCGGCCGGTGTGTTCCTTGCAGGTAGCGGGCGAAGACGTGCTCGGTCGTGAACTCCAGGAAACGGGCGGCGATGTGCTCGACCTGGCCCCTCAACTCCCTGAGATGGCCCGAGATCGCGGAGAGGGGGACTCCGGCAGCGTGCAACTCGACGGCCACGGCGAGCTCTTGGGGGCTCGGCACGAGGAAGGAGTCCTCGTCTTCGGGCACCGGCTCCAGGACGCCGAGCTCCACCGCCTCGGCGACGGCGGCCTCGTCGGGGTTGCCGCCGAAGCGGGTGTCCAGTTCGGCGCGGGAGATCCGGACGGGCTGCTCGTCGGTCCACGGGCCGTCGACCTCGGCGACCAGGCCGAGGATCCCGCCGAGGCCGCGGCCGGAGTCGTAGGCCTCCAGGAGCTCCTTGATGGAGGCCAGGCCGTAGCCGCGGTCGAGGAGGTCGGCGATCTGCCGCAGCCGGGCGAGGTGGGTGTCGGTGTAGATGTTGGCGCGGCCGTGGCGCTCGGGGCGGGGGAGCAGTCCGCGGTCCTGGTAGGCGCGGATGGTGCGGACGGTGGCGCCGCTGAGGTGGGCGAGGTCCTCGATCCGGTAGGCAGGGGTGCCGCTCACGAGGCCGCCCTCGCCGCCGGTGACCGCTTCAGGTACTCCACCGCACGGCTCAACGACCCTTCCCGCGACGGATGGTAGGAGCGCCGCAGATATCGCGGTAAGGCCGCGCCCAGTTCCCGCCAGGCCGGCAGCAGGCCCTTGCGTACGGCCTTCTCGTGCTCCTTGAAGGAGTAGCGCAGCCGCCCGGCCAGCTGTGGATCGTGACGTATGAGGTAGGCCGTCCCCCATACCCACAGGTACAGCATCACCGGGGCCGTCACCGCCATGCCCGCGATCCGGCGGGCGTAGCGGGGTGTGCCGGTGCCGCCGCAGTACTGGTACATGTCGAAGGCGACCGCGCGGTGTTCGACCTCCTCGGCGCCGTGCCAGCGCAGCAGGTCGAGCATGACCTCGTCGGCGCCGGCCCGGTCGAGGCCCTCGGCGGCCAGGACCCAGTCGCCGAGCACCGCCGTGAACTGTTCGACGGCGGCGACGACCGACAGCCGGAACCGCAGCCACTCGCGCGCGGGGACGGGCGCGTTGAGGGGCGGGTGCTCGCCGAGCAGGCGCTGGAAGAGGAAGTCGACGTACTTGGTGAAGGCGGCGGTGTCGAGCCGCTGCGCCGACAGGTGGTCCAGTACGTGCGTGTGCTGGACGCTGTGCGTGGCCTCCTGGCCCATGAACCCCTTGACGTCGGCGAGGAGTTCGGGGTCCCTGACCAGCGGCAGGGCCTCCTTGAAGACCTTCACGAACCAGCGCTCCCCCGCCGGCAGCAGCAGGTGCAGCACGTTGATGACGTGGGTGGTGGGGGGTTCGTCGGGGATCCAGTGCAGGGGAGTGCGGGACCAGTCGAAGGCCACTCGGCGCGGGGCGATGGCGTGGCTCACCGCGGCGGCTCCAGCCGTGCGATCGTCGCCCTCAGTGCCTTCGGCGCCCACCGGGCCAGGGCGAGCGCGCCGCGGGCCTCGGGGGTGACGGGTACGACGGCCCGGTTGCGCACGACCGCTCTCAGGATCGCGTCCGCGACCTTCTCGGGCGGGTAGTTCCGCAGCTTGTAGAGGTGTGCCGTGCGTTTCTGGCGGCGCTTCTCCTCGTCGGCGTCGACGCCCGCGAAGCGCGCGGTGGAGGTGATGCCGGTGTTGACGAAGCCGGGGCAGACCGCCGAGACACCGATCCCCCGGCCCGCCAGTTCCGCGCGCAGGCTCTCGCTGAGCATGAGGACGGCGGCCTTGGAGGTGCCGTAGGCGGCGAGCGCTCTGGAGGGCTGGTAGGCGGCCGCGGAGGCGGTGTTGACGATGTGGCCGCCCTGTCCGCGCTCGGCCATCTGCCTGCCGAAGAGCCGGCAGCCGTGGATGACGCCCCACAGGTTGACGTCGAGGACCTTCTTCCAGTCCTCGACGGTGGTGTCGAAGAAGGAGCCGCCGAGGCCGATGCCGGCGTTGTTGACCAGGACGTCCACCACGCCGTATTCGGCGGCGACCTTGTCGGCGAGTTTCTCCATGGCCTGTTCGTCGGAGACGTCGACGGTCTCCGCCCAGGCCTCGGGGGCGCCCAGTAGCCGGGACAGTTCGGCGGTGCGGGTGGCGGACTCGGCGTCCCGGTCGACGGCCACCACACGCGCGCCGGCCTCGGCGAAGGCGAACGCGGTGGCCCGTCCGATGCCGCTGCCCGCGCCGGTGATCAGGACGAGCTGTCCGCCGAACCGGTCGGCGTACTTCCCGGTCGGCCGGACAGCGGTCCGGCCGCCTTCGACGGACGTCACGAACTCCGTGATCCACGCCGACAACTGGTCGGGCCGGGAGCGGGGGATCCAGTGCTTGGCGGGCAGGGTGCGCCGGATCAGCTGGGGCACCCACTGCTCCAGACCGTCGTAGAGCTTCTCCGAGAGGAACGCGTCCCCCAGGGGCGTGATGAGCTGCACGGGCGCGTGTGCGTACGCGTCGGTGCGCGGGCGGCGCAACCGGGCACGGACGTTGTCCCGGTACAGCCACGCACCGTGGGCCGCGTCGATGGGCAGCGAGGGGGTCGGGTAGCCGTTGGCGGGGACCTTCTCGGCGCGCTCCAGCATGCGGGGCCAGGCCCTGCCGAGCGGGCCGCGCCAGGCCAGTTCGGGCAGGGCGGGCGTGTACAGCGCGTACACGTACCAGGACTTGGCGCCCTGCGCGAGGAGCTGGCCGACCCGGCGGGGGGTGGGGCGCTTGAGGCGGCCCGCGATCCAGTGGCCGAAGTGGTCGAGGGACGGTCCGGACATCGAGGTGAAGGAGGCGATGCGGCCCTCGGTGCGCCGGACGGTGACGAACTCCCAGGCCTGCACCGAGCCCCAGTCGTGTCCGACCAGGTGCACGGGCCGGTCCGGGCTGACGGCGTCCGCGACGGCCAGGAAGTCGTCCGTCAGCTTCTCCAGGGTGAACCCTCCGCGCAGCGGCTTCGGGGCCGTGGAGCGGCCATGGCCGCGGACGTCGTAGAGGACGACGTGGAAGCGGCCGGCGAGCCGGGTGGCGACCTCGGACCAGACCTCCTTGCTGTCCGGGTAGCCGTGCACCAGGACCACGGTCGGCTGCCCCGGGTCGCCGAGTTCGGCCACGCACAGCTCGACGCCGCCGGTCCGTACCCGGCGCTCGCGTGCACCTTCGAGCAAGGTCACTTCTCCTCCGCCCAGCGCCGCACGTGCGGCAGATCGTCGTCCAGCCAGAAGGCGCTCTGCTCGGGGTCCTCGGAGTCGGTGACGACCAGGATCTCCTCGAACTTGGCGCCGGTGCCCCGGAAGCCGAGGTGGGGTTCGACCGCCCACAGGCCCGGCTGCGGCGGGTGGTCGGAGAAGCGGTACGGCGACCACAGAGGCGACCAGCCCTCACGGTGACCGCGCAGCGCGTCGGCCGCCAGGCCCTTCAGGGACTGGGTGCCGAACCCGAGGACGTGGGGTGTCCAGCGGCGCCGCTTGACCTGGTCGACCTTGTGGGCGATCACCCCGAAGGGGTACGCGCGATGCCGGTTGGCGTAGCCCTGACGCACCATGAGGCGGTCGACGTCCTCGTAGATCTCGCGCAGCGACCGCCGCTCACGGACCTCGCGCAGGATCAGCTCGCGGTGCGCCTCCAGGTCGGCCATCAGCCTGTCCTGGACGGGGTTGACGCCGAGCGAGCCGGAGTAGCCGATGTCCGCGGTGTATCCCTCGTACACCGGGGCCATGTCCAGGATGAACGGCATCCCGGGCTCCAGGCGGCGGTCGGTGGGGAAGAACTGGAGCGGGACGCGGAAGCCCGTGAACGCCGTGCGGTCCCCGAACCAGGCGAAGGGCAGGTGGAACCAGTCCCGTACACCCCGCTCGCGCAGCCATGCGCGCTGCATCCGGGTGGCCTGCCGCTCGGTGATGCCGGGCTCCAGCCGGGCCGCGACCGCCTCCGCGCACTCGTACGCGAGCCGCTGGACCTGCCGGAATCCCCGCAACCGGGTCGAGAGTTCGCTGTTCGCTGCTGTCGTCATGCCGCCTTGTCCCCATTGACTGCGGTACGTGCCCGTAACGTGACACTGGCGAATGTGACAGTCATGAGAGGCTGCGTCAATAGGGTGAGTGAGACCTCAGGGGGACCCTTAGGTGCCCGTACCTCTGGAGTCTGATGCCGATACAGCTCTACGGAGTGACGACCTGAGTGGTCCGCATCACTACCGTCTATGACGTGACTGTGATCGCGACCGAAAGCCTGAGCAAGCGGTTCCCCCGGGTGACCGCGCTTGACCGGCTCTCCTTGGACGTCGGACCCGGTGTTACCGGACTCGTCGGCGCCAACGGAGCCGGCAAGTCCACCATGATCAAGATCCTGCTGGGTCTGTCCCCCGCCTCCGAGGGCCGTGCCGAAGTGCTCGGGCTCGACGTCGCGACCGAGGGCGCCGCCATCCGCGAGCGGGTCGGCTACATGCCGGAGCACGACTGCCTGCCGCCCGACGTCTCGGCCACCGAGTTCGTCGTGCACATGGCCCGCATGTCCGGTCTGCCGCCCACCGCCGCCCGCGAGCGCACCGCGGACACCCTGCGCCATGTCGGTCTGTACGAGGAGCGCTACCGCCCCATCGGCGGCTACTCCACCGGCATGAAGCAGCGCGTGAAGCTCGCGCAGGCCCTGGTGCACGACCCGCAGCTGGTCTTCCTGGACGAGCCGACCAACGGCCTCGACCCGGTCGGCCGCGACGACATGCTGGGCCTGATCCGCCGCATCTACACCGACTTCGGCATCTCGGTCCTGGTCACCTCGCACCTGCTGGGCGAGCTGGAGCGCACCTGTGACCACGTCGTCGTCATCGACGGCGGCAAGCTCCTGCGCTCCAGCTCCACCACCGACTTCACCCAGACCACGACGACCCTCGCGGTCGAGGTCACCGACACCGACGAGCACCCGGACGGCACCCGCGCGGTGCGCGAGGCGCTCCACGCGCGCGGGGTGGAGGTCCTCGACTCCCGCAGCGGTCTGCCGGGCGCCGGCCATGTCCTGCTGCTGACCGCACAGGGCGAGGAGACCTACGACGTCGTCCGGGACGTCGTCGCCGACCTCGGCCTCGGCCTGGTGCGCATGGAGCAGCGCAGGCACCACATCTCGGAAGTCTTCACCAACGAGGACTCGAGCGCGGGCTCGAGTGACGAAACGCAGCGGAAGGAGGCCGTCGGCCATGGCAATTGAGCACCCTGTCACCGCCCCCTCGGGTGACCAGACCCGTATCCACAACATCGGCTACCGCACCTACGACGGCCCTCGCCTCGGCCGTTCCTACGCCACCCGCTCGCTCTACTCGCAGTCCCTGCGCGGCGCCTACGGCCTCGGCCGCTCGGTCAAGTCCAAGGTGCTGCCGATGCTCTTGTTCGTCGTGATGTGCGTGCCCGCGGCCATCATGGTGGCCGTCGCGGTCGCCACCAAGGCGAACGACCTGCCCGTCGACTACACCCGCTACGCGATCATCATGCAGGCCGTCATCAGCCTCTACGTCGCCTCGCAGGCGCCCCAGTCGGTCTCACGCGACCTGCGCTTCAAGACGGTGCCGCTGTACTTCTCGCGGCCCATCGAGACCGCCGACTACGTGCGCGCGAAGTACGCGGCGCTGGCCTCCGCGATGTTCATCCTCACCGCCGCCCCGCTGATCGTGCTCTATGTGGGCGCGCTGCTGGCCAAGCTGGACTTCACCGACCAGACCAAGGGGTTCGGGCAGGGACTCGTCTCGGTGGCGCTGCTCTCGCTGCTCTTCGCCGGCATCGGCCTGGTCATCGCGTCGATCACCCCGCGCCGCGGCTTCGGCATCGCGGCCGTGATCGCCGTACTGACCATCTCCTACGGCGCGGTCTCCACCGTCCAGGCGATCGCCGACACCCAGGGCAGTACCGGCGCCATCCCGTGGATCGGCCTGTTCTCGCCGGTCACGCTCATCGACGGACTGCAGTCCGCGTTCCTCGGCGCGAGCTCGGCGTTCCCGGGAGCGGTCGGCCCGTCGACCGGTGAGGGCGTGGTCTACGTCCTGGCCGTCCTCGGCCTGATCGCCGCCTGCTACGGCCTCCTGATGCGCCGCTACAAGAAGGTGGGACTGTGACCACGCTCCAGATCGACCATGTCTCCCGCTGGTTCGGCAACGTGGTCGCCGTCAACGACATCACCATGACGATCGGCCCCGGCGTCACCGGCCTCCTCGGCCCCAACGGCGCCGGGAAGTCCACCCTCATCAACATGATGGGCGGCTTCCTCGCCCCTTCCACCGGCACCGTCACCCTCGACGGACAGCAGGTGTGGCGCAACGAGGCGATCTACAAGCACATCGGCATCGTTCCCGAGCGCGAGGCGATGTACGACTTCCTCACCGGACGCGAATTCGTCGTCGCCAACGCCGAATTGCACGGTCTCGGCACCAAGGCCGCCCAGAAGGCGCTGGCCACGGTCGAGATGGAGTACGCGCAGGACCGCAAGATCTCGACGTACTCCAAGGGCATGCGCCAGCGCGTGAAGATGGCGTCCGCCCTGGTCCACGACCCCTCGCTGCTCCTGCTCGACGAGCCGTTCAACGGCATGGACCCGCGTCAGCGCATGCAGCTCATGGACCTGCTGCGGCGCATGGGCGACGAGGGCCGCACCGTGCTGTTCTCCTCGCACATCCTCGAAGAGGTCGAGCAGCTCGCCTGGCACATCGAGGTCGTCGTCGCGGGCCGGCACGCGGCCAGCGGCGACTTCCGCAGGATCCGCCGTCTGATGACGGACCGCCCGCACCGCTACCTGGTGCGTTCCAGCGACGACCGCGCCCTCGCGGCCGCGCTGATCGCCGACCCGTCGACGTCCGGCATCGAAGTCGACCTGGCCGAGGGCGCGTTGCGCATCCAGGCCGTCGACTTCGGCCGTTTCACCGTGCTGTTGCCCAAGGTCGCGCGCGACCACGGCATCCGGCTGCTCACGGTCTCGCCGTCCGACGAGTCGCTCGAGTCCGTCTTCTCGTATCTCGTCGCGGCGTAGGAGGCCAAGATGTACGACCCCACAGTCGCCCGACTCACCTACCGGGCCCTGCTCGGCCGCCGCCGGGCCCTCATCCTGGGCGCCCTGCCCCTGCTGCTGATCGTGATCTCCGTGATCGTGCGCGTCCTCGTCGGCGCCGACGACCAGACCGCCTCCGACCTGCTGGGCGGGCTCGCGCTCGCCACCATGGTGCCGATCATCGGCGTCATCGCCGGAACCGGTGCGATCGGCCCGGAGATCGACGACGGCTCGGTGGTGTACCTGCTGTCCAAGCCGGTCAAGCGGCCGACGATCATCTTCACCAAGCTGATCGTGGCGATCGCCGTGACCATGGTGTTCTCGGCCCTGCCGACGCTGATCGCGGGCCTCATCCTCAACGGCAACGGCCAGCAGATCGCCGTCGCCTACACGGTCGCCGCACTGGTCTCCTCGATCGCCTATGCGGCGCTCTTCCTGCTGCTCGGCACGGTGTCCCGGCACGCGGTGGTCTTCGGTCTCGTCTACGCGCTGGTCTGGGAGGCCCTGTTCGGCTCCCTGGTCGCCGGGGCGAGGACCCTGAGCGTCCAGCAGTGGTCGCTGGCCGTCGCCCACAAGGTCGCCGGCGGGGACCTGGTCACCTCGGACGTCGGACTGCCGACGGCCACGGTGCTGCTGGTCGTGGTGACCGTCCTCGCGACCTGGTACGCGGGACAGAAGCTGCGGTCGCTGACGCTGGCGGGCGAGGAGTAGGCGCCCTCAAGTCGCGCTGACGTCCCGCTTATTGACAGGGACTTCATCGTTGTACGGCCACACTGGACAAGGGGCAATCTCCAGCTGCGAGTCGAAGGGAACGGGCATGGCAGACGACTGGGACGACCTGGTCCTGGACGAGGACTTCATACGGTCCGCCGGGACGACCGAGCCGTCTGCCCGCGCCCGGATGCTGGCGGCGCGCTGGCGTGACGAGGCGCCCGAACCGCAGCCCTGGCGTTCCGACGAGCCGCCTGCCGGGTGGTTCTTCAGCAAGCGCCGACGACGGTGGCGGCGCCGATAGGTTCGAACACGCGGGCGTATTTAATCGGTGGCGCCCAACTCGTCGTCCAGGCAGAGTGGTTGTCGTACACACCGCCGGACGACGATCCGGCGCCACGTTCTGGGGAGGAGCCGGACGATGTCCATGCACGACAGTACGTCCAGTTCCCGCCAGGGCAGCCTGCGGAGGACTCCGGTGTAGTTACGCCACCGTCGAGTACACCCGCAGGTAGCCCGGGGCGGCCGCTTCGAGCACGCGACGTCGCTCTCGCGTGAGGCCGCCCACCCGGAGGATTGGCCGAGTGGTAAGGCACCGGCTTGCTAAGCCGTGGTCGGGCCTGGAAAGCCCGCGCACGTTCGATTCGTGCATCCTCCGCGAGACGTTGTCACTGGGACTGGACCGGGCTTTTCGACCGGAGTACGTCACGCAAGAAGGGCCGGCGGTTTTCTGTTCGGTGCTGCCGCGGCCGTCGGTCGAGTAGGGGAGCGGAACTTCGTGCGGCCCGGGACCCTGCTCGTGCAGGCGGCCGCCGTCAAGGACGTGGTCCAGGAGCGCGGCGGTGGGGGTGCCGTCTGCCGTGATCGCCGACCAACTCGGCTCCGGCAACGGGCCGGAACAGGACTGCAGATGGCGTCGGCCTTCGACGAGCTTCTGGCCCAGCCGGGCAGTGCCCCAGCGCAGACACGCACCCGTACACGCGCCGGCACAGCGTGGCCCTGTTCCTCGACGGCCCGGACCTCGTGCTGTGCTCTGACGAGCTCCTCGCCCGACCGGACGCCGGACAGCCGTCAGCCGAGCAACCGCTCCAGTACCACCGCGATCCCGTCCGCCTCGTTGGAGGACGTCACCTCGTCGGCCACTGCCTTGAGCTCCTCGTGTGCGTCCGCCATCGCCACGCCGTAGGACGCCCAGGCGAACATCGGGATGTCGTTGGGCATGTCGCCGAAGGCGATCGTGTCCGCGGCCTTCAGGCCCAGGCGGCGGGCCGCCAGGGACAACCCGGTCGCCTTCGACAGGCCCAGCGGAAGCAGTTCGACGATGCCCTCACCCGACATGGCGACCGTGACGAAGCCGCCCGCGGCACGGTGCGCCGCCTCGGCCAGTTCGTCGTCCGACAGCTCGGGATGCTGGACGTAGATCTTGTTCAGCGGGGCGGCCCACAGATCCGACGCGTCCGTGAACGGCGTCGACGGCAGGGCCCCCGTCACCGCGTAGCCCGGCCCGACCAGCACATCGCCGTCGAGGCCGTCGCGGCTCGCCGCGAGGTACAGCGGACCGACCTCCGCCTCGATCTTCGCGAGGGCCACGCCCGCCAGCTGCCGGTCCAGCGTCACCGACGTCAGCAGACGGCGCTCACCCGCGTGGTACACCTGCGCGCCCTGCCCGCAGACCGCGAGACCGTCGTAACCGAGGTCGTCGAGGATGTGCCGGGTCCAGGGGACGCTGCGCCCCGTGACGACGATGTGGGCGGCGCCCGCCGCGGTGGCCGCGGCGAGCGCGTCACGGGTGCGCTGGGACACCGACTCGTCGGAGCGCAGGAGCGTGCCGTCGAGGTCGGTCGCGACCAGCCGATACGGAAAGGACCGGGTCACTTGGCGACCGGCTCCAGCAGCTCCCGGCCGCCCAGATACGGACGCAGCACCTCGGGCACCCGCACCGAGCCGTCGGCCAGCTGGTGGTTCTCCAGGATCGCCACGATGGTGCGCGGTACGGCGCACAGCGTGCCGTTGAGCGTCGCCAGCGGCTGGACCTTCTTGCCGTCCCGCATACGGACGGACAGGCGGCGGGCCTGGAAACCGTCGCAGTTGGAGGCCGAGGTCAGCTCGCGGTACTTGCCCTGGGTCGGGATCCACGCCTCGCAGTCGAACTTGCGGGAGGCGGAGGCGCCGAGGTCGCCCGAGGCCACGTCGATGACCTGGAAGGGCAGCTCCAGGGCGGTCAGCCACTGCTTCTCCCAGTCCAGGAGCCGCTGGTGCTCGTTCTGCGCCTCCTCGGGGGTGACGTAGGAGAACATCTCGACCTTGTCGAACTGGTGCACACGGAAGATGCCCCGGGTGTCCTTGCCGTAGGTGCCGGCCTCGCGGCGGAAGCATGGCGAGAAGCCGGCGTAGCGCAGCGGCAGCTGGTCGGCGTCGAGGATCTCGTCCATGTGGTACGCGGCGAGCGGGACCTCGGAGGTGCCGACCAGGTAGTAGTCGTCCTTCTCCAGGTGGTAGACGTTCTCCGCGGCCTGGCCGAGGAAGCCGGTGCCCTCCATGGCGCGCGGGCGGACCAGCGCGGGGGTGAGCATCGGGGTGAAGCCGGCCTCGGTGGCCTGCGCGATCGCCGCATTGACGAGCGCGAGCTCCAGGAGCGCGCCGACGCCGGTCAGGTAGTAGAAGCGCGAGCCGGACACCTTGGCGCCGCGCTCGACGTCGATGGCGCCCAGCGCCTCGCCGAGCTCCAGGTGGTCCTTGGGCTCGAAGCCCTCGGCGCCGAAGTCGCGGATGGTGCCGTGCGTCTCCAGGACGACGAAGTCCTCCTCGCCGCCGACGGGGACGTCGGGGTGGACGAGGTTGCCGAGCTGCAGGGCGAGGCGCTTGGTCTCGTCGTCGGCGTCGTTCTGCGCGGCCTCGGCTTCCTTGACGTCCGCCTTGAGCTGCTCCGCCTTCTTCAGGAGCTCGGCGCGCTCCTCCGGAGTGGCCTTGGGGATGAGCTTGCCGAGCGCCTTCTGCTCGGAACGCAGCTCGTCGAAGCGGACGCCGGACGACCTGCGCCGCTCGTCGGCAGACAGGAGGGCGTCGACGAGGGCGACGTCCTCTCCACGGGCGCGCTGGGAGGCGCGCACTCGGTCGGGGTCCTCACGGAGCAGGCGAAGGTCAATCACGCGGTCAAGGCTACCGGTGCGGGGATACGGCCCACGACTCACTATTCCCAGCCGCACCAAATCGTGACTTACATACCGTTATGGGCGAATTGCGGAGTGTGTCAATGAAAGACGCCAGGGGTCCCCGGCAGGGAGCATGCTCGGGGAGTCGGGTTGACTCGACTCCCTTGTGGGGACGGGGACTTGGTGTGCGGTTGTCCACAGGAATCCACACCCCTCAAGAAGTTATCCACAGGGTGTGCGGAGGATCTGTGGATTTCGGAATTGATCACGTCGAAACCTGGGGATCACACCGAGGATTCCTGTCGCAAACCCACTCCTACCCCTACTTTCGAGTGGAAAGTGGTCACCCCAAAGGATTGCCTAAAGGAAAACAGTGGACGAAGGGTGACGTGCGTGCGTGTGGACGTGAGTGGACCCTGAGGGCCGATTTGTCGACAGGGTCGCCTTTTGTTGTCGACTTGTCCCCAGGTCGAGAAGCATGCCTGTGGATAACTCCTGTGGATAACTAAAATCTGCAGGTAGGACCGGTTAGAAACGGCCGTCCTGGCACCGGGCCACCCAGTCCGAGGCCGCCACGAACTCCTCGTCCGAGGTGCCGGTGAGCGGCGCCCGCAGCTCCTCCGGCTCCTTGTCCGCACGCGGGTACGAACCGAGGAAACGCACCTCGTGGCAGATCCGCTTCAGCCCCATCAGGGCCTCCGCCACCCGGCGGTCGCTGATGTGACCCTCGGCGTCGATGCAGAAGCAGTAGTTGCCGATGCCGGCGCCCGTGGGCCGGGACTGGAGCAGCATCAGGTTGATGCCACGAGTGGCGAACTCGCCGAGCAGGTCGCGCAGTCCGCCGGGGTGGTCGTCACGCTGCCACAGCACGACGGAGGTCTTGTCGGCCCCGGTGGGCGCGGCGGGCCGGGCCGGGCGGCCGACCAGCACGAACCGCGTCTGCGCGTTCTCGGCGTCGTGGATCCCGGTCTCCAGTGCCCGAAGGCCGTACCGGGCGGCCGCGAACTCGCCGGCGAAGGCCGCGTCGTACTGCCCCTCCTGGACCAGCCGGGCCGCGTCCGCGTTCGAGGCGGCCGACTCCCAGTGGACGTCCGGGAGGTGCTTCTTGAGCCAGTTGCGCACCTGTGGCTGGGCGGCCGGGTGCGCGGAGACCGTCTTGATGTCCGTGAGCTCGGTGCCCGGCCTGACCAGGAGCGCGAAGGTGATCGACAGCAGCACCTCGCGGTAGATCATCAGCGGGGCGCCCGCGACCATTTCGTCGAGGGTGGTGGTGATGCCGCCCTCGACGGAGTTCTCGATCGGCACGAACGCGGCCTCGGCCTCGCCCGCGCGCACCGCGTCCAGCGCGGACTGCACCGACACGTACGGGATCAGCTGCCTGGTCGCCGCCTCGGGAAGCGTCCGCAGCGCGACTTCGGTGAAGGTCCCCTCAGGGCCGAGATACGCATAGCTCGCTGGCATGACCTCACCCTAATGGCCCTTGCGGGAGGGGACGCACCTGTCTCACGAGTGCCCCTCCGCTGAGTGAAACCGCGTGACCGCAGGACCTGCGCGGGCGTTCGCGCGAACGCCGCCCTCCCCGTCGTACGGCCGTCCCCCGGGCCGTCACCCCTCCAGCAGCCGCTGTCCCACGTACTCTCCCTCCGCCGCCCCGCCCGGCACCGCGAACAGACCGCTCGACTCGTGCCGGATGTACTGGGAGAGCGCGTCGCCGCGGTCGAGCTTGCGCTGGAGCGGGACGAAGCCGCGCAGCGGGTCCGCCTGCCAGCAGACGAACAGCAGCCCCGCGTCCGGTGTCCCGTCCGCGTCGATGCCGTCGTGGTACGAGAACGGGCGGCGCAGGATGGCCGCGCCCCCGTTCTGGTCGGGCCGGGTGATCCGGGCGTGCGCGTTGATCGGCACCATCAGATCCCCCTTCGCGTCCGTCTTCTCGAGGTCCATCGCGGTCGTCTCGGTGCCCCCGGACAGGGCCGCGCCGTTCGCCTTCCGGCGCCCGATGACGGCCTCCTGGGCCCCCGGGGACAGCTTCTCCCAGTCGTCCAACAGCATCCGGATCCGTCGTACGACCGCATAGGAGCCGTTCGCCATCCACGCGGGCGTGCCGGATTCCGGGACGAAGATGCGCTGGTCGAAGTCGGGCTCGCTCGGCTTCGGATTGCGTGTGCCGTCCAGCTGGCCCATGAGGTTGCGGGCCGTCATGGGGTGGGCCGTGGCCCCCGGTGTGCGGTTGAAGCCGTTCATCTGCCAGCGGACCTTCGCCGCGCTGCCCGCGTCCTTCTGGACCGCGCGCAGGGCGTGGAAGGCGACCAGGGCGTCATTGGCGCCGATCTGCACCCACAGATCGCCGTTGCTGCGGGCCTTGTCGAGGTGGTCGGAGGAGAAGTCGGGCAGCGGGTCGAGGGCGACGGGACGCTGCTTCTCCAGCCCGGTGCGGGCGAAGAAGCTGTGCCCGAAGCCGAAGGTCAGCGTCAGTGAGGAGGGCCCGGCGTCCCGGGCCACATCGGTGTCGTCGGACCCTGCGGCCTCCCCCGCCATGAGCCGCTTCGCGGTCTCCGACCAGCGACGCAGCAGCGCGGCGGCCTCCTTGCGGCCCGCGCCCGCCGCCAGGTCGAAGGCGACGAGATGGCCCCGCGCTTGGAGACCCTCGGTGATGCCGGGCTGGTGTTTCACGTGAAACATCACTTCGGTGCTGCCCACGGAGGTCAACGGCGTCGCCCCGGTGGGTGCGGCCGCGTACCCCACGGCCCCGCCGGCCGCGCCGAGGACGAGCCCGGTGGCGCCGGCGGTGCCGAGCAGGGCACGGCGGGACATGCCCTCCCGCGCAGAGGGACTCTCTTGCACGGAGGTGCCTTCGTCGACGACGGGGAGGGACTGTTCAGCCATGGTGCGGTTCAGCCGATCTGCGCGTTCTTGGAGACGGTCGTCTGGTCGATGTCGGAGGTCCGCACGGTCACGGCGACCTTCCAGTCACCCGCCATGGGAATCTGCACGTTGCTCGCCGACCAGTGACCCGTGGCGATGCGGTCGGGGGTGACGGCCAGCGGCCCGATCTTCTTGGCCTCCAGGGTGAGGGCGACCTTCACCTCGGGGATGTCGAAGGCGCGGCCGTTGGACCGCTGGACGTAGACGTGCATCTCGTTGCCGCCCACGCGCGCGGGGTCGAAGTCGACCGTCACGACGCCCTTGCCGTCCGTGCCGCCGGTGTCGAAGGACATGTCCAGGGTCACGGCCCCGGATCCGGCCGACGCGGAAGAGGAGGACGAGGAAGACGAAGCGGCCGCCTTGGCCGCGTTGGCGTCCTCCTCGGTACGGCCGGGCTCGGTCTGCGTCAGCACAGTCGTGACCGCCAGCAGGACCACCGCGACCCCCGCCTCGGCGAGCACCGAGCGGCGCAGCCCGAAGCGGTTCGGATCGGCGTCCCGTGTGCGCTTCTGCCGCGCGGTGTCCATCGCGGCCTGCTGCCGGGCGAGCTGAGCGGCCCGCTTGGAGTCACCGGCACCCTTACCGGCACTCTTGGAACCGGCCGTCTTGGAGCCCACGGCCCCCTTCGAGTCCGCGGCCGCCTTCGAGCCCCCGCTCCCCTTGGAGCCCGCAGTCCCTTTGGACTTGCCGGAGCCCGAGGCATTCGCGGCGACCCGCTCCTTCTGCGGCACCCGCTTCCCGCTGCGCTGCACCACCGTGTCCGCGAGCTGCGCCGTCCACCGCCGGGAGATGAACGCGATGCCGACCAGCAGTGCCACCAGCCCGATCTTGACCAGCAGCAGCTGTCCGTACCGGGTCCCGGTGAACGCCGACCAGGAGCCGAGCTGCCGCCAGGACTGGTAGACGCCGGTCGCGACCAGCGCGACGACGCTGCCGAAGGCGACCTGGGAGAACCGTCGTACGGCGGCCGACTCGATCGGCGCGTCGGAGCGGTACAGCGCGACGAGGAGCGCGGTCAGCCCGCCGAGCCAGGTGGCGACGGCCAGCAGGTGGACGACGTCGACGGGCATCGCGATGCCCGCCTGAAGCCCGACCGAGGCGTGCTCGGCCATCGCCCAGCTCGCCGCGAGCCCGGCCGCCACGACGGTCCCGCCGATCGCGAGCCCGAAGGTGAGGTCCCGCTTCTCCTCGTCCTCGCGCTTGTCGTAGGCCCCGAAGAGCACGGAGATGAACAGCGCCGCCGCCGCGAGCAGCAGCAGCCGGGAGACCAGGGCCGCGCCCGCCTTGGTCTGGAGCACGTTCCCGAGCAGGTCCAGGTCGAAGACGTCCCCGACCTTCCCGGAACCCGTGTAGGAGCCGCGCAGCAGGAGCAGCAGCAGGGTGGCCGAGGTGAGCGTGAGCCAGCCGCCGACGACGAGCCGCTGCATGGGCCGTACTCCGGCGCCGCGCTGCCAGCAGCCGAGCACGAAGGCGGCGCCGCCCACCAGGACGATGAAACCGGCGTACGACATGTACCGCCCGAAGCCGTACAGCCAGCCGACGACCCCGCCGCCCGCCGTGTCCCCGGAGACGGAGACGGAGGTGGTCGAGGGGGCGCCGATGGAGAAGGTGAAGGCACCGGCGACGGGATGGCTGTCGGCGGAGACGACCTGGTAGGTGACGGTGTAGGTGCCGTCGGGCAGCCCGCTGTGGACTTTCACGCCGTACGTCGTGCCGCCGGCCTCGAACGGCTTGCCCTGCTGGACGGCCTTGCCCTTGGGGTCGAGGACTCGCAGCGAGTCGTCCGACAGGGCGACCTTCTCGGAGAAGGTCAGCGAGACCTGGTCGGGTGCCTTGTCGACCACCACCCCCTGCTGGGGGTCGCTGCCGGTGAGCGCGGCGTGCGCGGAGGCAGGCCCGGCCGTGGCCAGCAGCAGGC
>NZ_JBHVYZ010000019.1:6899-11083 GCF_042880295.1 Streptomyces sp. NPDC058307 | reverse complement strand
GGCCAGCAGCAGGGCCGCCCCCGTCAGTATGGCGAGTCCGGTCAACGAGCGGTTCACGGGTTCTGCCCCTTGATGATCTTGGGCAGGTCCTTGGTGTAGTCGTCGACGGTGGTGTCCTCGCCGTACAGGACGTATCCCTCGTCGGTCTTCGGGGAGAAGGCGACGACCTGGGTGCCGTGCACCGAGACGGTCTTGCCGGTCTTCTTGTCCTTGTGGGTCGGCTCGATGGAGATGCCGAGGGTGCGGGCGCTCGCCTGGATCGTGGCGAAGTCGCCGGTCAGGCCCACGAACTTGGTGTCGATGCCCTTGAGCCACTTGCCGAGTTCGGTGGGCGTGTCACGGCCCGGGTCGGTGGTGACGAACACGACGGACAGCTTGTCCTGCTCGGACTTGGGCAGCTGTTTCTTCGCGACGGCGATGTTGTTCATCGTCAGCGGGCAGATGTCGGGGCAGTGGGTGTAGCCGAAGTAGATGAGCGTCGGCTTGCCCTTGGTCTCCTTGCGGAGGTCGTACTTCTCGCCCCTGGTGTCGGTGAGGACCAGGTCCGGCTTCTCGAACGGCTGGTCGAGGACGGTGGCCGCCTTGTCCGAGCCGGCCTCCTCCGAGACCACGGAGACGGGCGAGCCGCTGTCGTCACCGCTGCCGCAGGCGGAGAGGGTCAGGGTGGCGGCGGCGACCAGCGCGGCCGCGGCGAACATCTTCTTGCGCATATCAAAATGTCCCAGATGTAAGAATTCCGGTGCGCACCGGGGCCGTAGGACCCCGGCGCGCGTCTCTCGGAACAGGTCAGACGTGTGTCTCGCGGAACAGGTCGGACGTGTGTCTCGCGAGACAGGTCAGGCGTCGCTGCGCCGGCGGCCGGCGAGTACGCCGTAGGCCACGCCCAGGGCGCCGACGACGATGCCGACCACGCCGAGGACGCGGGCGGTGGTGTCGCTGCTGTCGCCCGTGGAGGCCTCGGTGGTCGCGGCGGCGTCCTCGGTCTTGGCGTCGGCGTCCTCGGCGGCCGTCGAGCCGTGGTGTCCGTCCTCGGTGGCCGCGGACAGGGCGAGGACGGGAGCCGGCGTCTCGGGCTCCTCCGCGCCGTCCTCCTGGACCTCGATCCAGCGCACGACCTCCTTGTTGGAGTACGTCTGGACCGCCTTGAAGACCAGTTCGTCGGCGTCCTCGGGCAGGGCGCCGATGGAGACCGGGAACTTCTCGAAGTAACCGGTCGGGATGCCGCTGTCCTTGGTGGCGGCGGTCCAGGTGATCTTGGAGACCGCTTCGGTGATCTGCTCGCCGTGCAGTTCGAGCGGCTTGGCGAGCGTGGACTTGGTGACGTCGATCTTCCAGCCCGCCATCGGCTCGGGCATGACCGAGGCCAGCGGGTGGTCGGTCGGGAAGTTGACCTCGAGCTTGGTCGTCGAGGCGTTGTCGCGCTCGTTGGGGACCTTGAAGTCCACGACCGCGTAACCGCCCTTCGCGGCGGTGCCCTCGGCGGCCACGCTGACGTGCGCGAACGCGGGTGAGGACAGGACGATCACGGCGGTGGCGGCGACGGCACCGGTGGCGGCGAGACGAGAAGCCTTCATGGCAGGGAGTACTCCGCTTCGACTGAGGTGGTGGGACGAGTGCGCACATGAGGAATCCGAAGATGAGGAATCCGCACATGAGGAATGCGCACATGCGCGCGTGCCGCACGACGGCGGCCCTCTCGCAGGTCCCGCAGGAACTCTCAGGTCCCTCAGAAGTGGAGTGGTGGTCGCGTCGCGTCAGGCGGCGAGAACGAGCTCGGCGGCGGTCGGCGGCCCGCGCCTGATCACCGTGTGCTGGAGTGCGGCGGTACGCGGCCGGGGCGGCGCGAGCGACGACGCCGACGGGGCGTACGACCCGGCCTCGGGAACCCCCGGCAGCCCCGCGCGCAGGGCACGAACCAGCGCGAGCGCCCCGCGCAGGGACCGTACGAGCGCCCCTTCCGCGACCGAATGCGCCGAGTACGCGGACAGTTCGACGAGCCGCAGCAGCGCGAGGTCCCCGCGCCGCAGCAGCCATCCGGCGATGACGGCGGCCAGGACGTGGCCGAGGACCATTGGCAGGGACGGCAGCACGGAGGAGCCGGCCATGACCTCGGTCGCATGGGGCGTGGGCGTCGCACCCGTCGTACCCGTCGCCCCGGGAGCCAGCCCCGCCTCGGTGAGGATCCGCTGCGCCTGCGCCGGGCTGATCGCCGCGGCGGTGGTCCCGCACAGCAGGCGCGCGGCCTGCTGGACCAGAGCGGTGTCGGACGTCGGCGGCATCGGCGACATCGCCATCGTGGCCGTACCGTGCTGCCCGAGCCCGAACAGCACATGCAGCACGCTCTGCCCGACCGCGAGCAGCGTTGCGATCCCCGCCAGCGAGCGCTCGCGCCCGGCGAGAGGTGCCACGACGAGAACGGCCCCCACGAACCCCGCGCCGAGCGTCCACAGCGGAACCGTGGCGCAGGAGGCGATCGAGTGACCGGCCGCGGCCAGCACGACGCAGACCGCGGCGAACACCGCGGCCCGCAGAACCCGGAGATCGACTCCGGAGCGCGCGTGGGGGGCAGTCATGGCGGGCTCATCATCGCACTGGGCTTATGAGCGCCATACGGCAGGTCCACAAGATGACGTACGGGGTGTACGGCCGGTAGGTCACTTCTGGTGCACACTGCCCCACATACACCGTTCGTTGCGCCGGACGCATCGCCCATATGGGCGGCATCACGTCAACGATGTGCTTACACCCGGTCGTGCGTGGCAATACGTAACGGTATGTCGAGCCGCAGCCAGGAGGCTGGAGCATGAGCATCTGGTGGTCACTCCATTTGCGGCGCGAGGCTGCGAGCGTTCCGCTCGCCCGGCGTCTGCTGCTCGGCACCATGGAGACCGCGGGCGTCGACCCGGACGTCTCCTATGATCTCTCCCTCGCTCTCAGCGAGGCCTGCGCCAACGCCGTGGAGCACGGTGGCGAGAGCGGGCCGCAGGACTCCACGGCGGCCTACCGGGTCACCGCCTACCTCGACGGCGAGAAGTGCCGCATCGAAGTCACCGACTCCGGCCCGGGCTTCTCGCCCGTGCGGCCACTCCGCCCCACCCCCATGGAGGCGGAGAACGGCCGCGGCCTGTGTCTCATCCACGAACTCGCCGACCACGTCCAGATCGGCAACAAACCGGGCCGCGGCGCCGTGGTGAGCTTCGACAAGATCCTCAAGTGGCGGAAGGACGCACCGCTGATGGCGGTGTGAACCGATGCCGTGACGCCGGAGGGGCGGACCACGCGCCCGCCCCGCGCACGCTCACCCCTGCTGCGGTTCCAGATCCCGGTCGATGCGGCGCCAGGTGATCGTCGCCTCGCTCAAGGGGTGGGTCCCGCCCAGGCGTTGGATCAGTTCGGTCTCCGCCTCCTGGTGGAGCCTGGTGGCCTCCGTGTCGCGGCCCAGGTCGCGGAGGATGATCGCGAGGTTGGCCATGCTGCTGAGGGTGTCGGGATGGGTGGGCCCGAGCCGTTTGCGCAGCCCCGTCACGGCGAGCCGCTCCCAGTGCTCGGCCTCCTCCACCCGGCCGAGGTCGGCCAGGGCATTTGCCAGGCTGGTCCCCGCACTGAGGGTGGCCGGATGGCCGGTGCCGAGTGTCGCGGCGAGGGCGCTCTGGGCCTCTTCGGCCAGTTGCGCCGCCTTGGCCGTGTCGCCGAGAGCTCGGTGGTAGGTGGCCAGGTTGTTGATGCAGAACATGGTGAACGGATGCTCGGGGCCGAAGGAGTTCCGGTACCCCTCCAGCACGTCCGTGACCTGCTGCACGGCCCGCCGGGCTCCCTGATCGGGGTCGGTGGCCAGGTAGTCGGCGCCGAGGTTGAGCCCGCAGGCCAGTTCAGCGGGGACGGAGCGACCGTACCGGTCCCGGGAGCGGGCATGGGTCTGCCACGTCTGTTCGCTCAGCCGCAGTGCCTCCTGGTGCCGCCCGGCCCTGCGCAGGGACACAGCGAGGCTCTTGTCCACTTGCAGCACCTCCGGCACATACGGGTCAAGGACCTGCCCGAAGAGTTCCTGCACCTCCTGCAGGATCCGCAAGGAATCGTCGTACTCGCCGAGTTCGCGAAGATCGCGGGCAAAGTGGCTGCGTGTGGTCAGCGTGTAGGGGTGCAGCGGGCCGAGCAGCGCGGTGCGGTGCCGAACGGTGTCCTCG
>NZ_JBHVYZ010000019.1:0-6800 GCF_042880295.1 Streptomyces sp. NPDC058307 | reverse complement strand
AACGGTGTCCTCGGCCACCTGCGGGTCCATGCTGTCGCGCACCGCGGCCTGTACGAGCCGGTGCACCTGGATGGAGTTGTCGGTGGCGTCCACCTTGGCCAGCGCGAACCTGTTCAGGGCCTGGGTGACCTTGCCGAGCATGTACCTCGCGCGCAGGTCCTTGTCGTAGGGCAGCAGCGCCCTGATCATCGCGTCGCTGCCGACGAGGGCCATCGAGATCGGCTCGGCGGACAGGAAGCTGCACAGTTCGAGCAGCCGGGCCGCCGCGGGCGACTCGTGACGCAGCCGGGTGACGGAGATGTTCCAGGTGGCGCCCACGGAGGACGGGTACTCCACGGCGTTGACGGCGGCCTGGACCGACAGCACCTGGGTGCTCTGCTCACGCAGCTGCTCGATGTACTCGCCCACGGGCGTGGCCGTCGTGGCCAGCCAGGCCGCCGCGACCTCGATCGCCAGGGGCAGGTCGCCGACCGCGTCGGCCACCAGGGCCGCGTCCTCCTCGCGCAGTCCCGGCACCCGTCCGGTGAGGTGCTCGACGCTCTCCTCCCGGGTGAAGACCTCGACCTCCACCGTCCGGACCTGGGTCGAGGTCGGCTTGGTGCGGGTGGTGACCAGGAGGTGGCCGTAGGTGTCGTCCGGGATCGGGCCGGTCTGGTCGCTGAAGCGGTTCAGCACGTCGTCCAGGTCCTCGACGTTGTCGAAGACCAGCAGCCAGCGCTTGTACGGGCGGCCGGCCCGTAGTGCCTGGAGTGCGGCCACGGCGGCCTCGGACACGTCGTCGCCGATGCCCGGGGCGAGCCGTCGGCCGAGGTCGGCGAGTTTGGGCGCGACCAGGTCGGGCTGTTCGGCGTCCACCCACCACACCAGGTCGTAGTCGGGCTTGAAGCGGTTGGCGTACTCACGTGCCAGTTGGGTCTTGCCCACTCCGCCGAGCCCGTGCAGCACCTGGGGCAGCCGCGCCCCGGACGCGCCGGTGACGAACTGGCGGCGCACCTGTTCCAGGATCGAGGAGCGGCCGGTGAAGAACGGATAGCGGGGCTGGACGTTGGACACACTCGTGCTGCTGTTGGGAAAGCGCGCGCCCTGCGAGCGGGCGGCCGGCTGCGGCGAGCTGGGCCGGCCCAGACCGGTGAGCAGCGCGGTCGCCGCGCTCTCCTCGTCCAGCCGGGCCAGATCGATGGTGCCGCCCCGGCTCGCGTACGGAATCTGCTGCACGTCCCCGACCCGCAGGGCGACCGGCTGGTGCTGGTGCGGACCGCCCGAGTGCACCGTGGCCTCCCACGCGGCCTGGGCCGTCCGGGAACCGAGGAAGGCGGGGGAGACCACGGCGAGCACCCGCTGCGAGCCGCCGGCGAGCGCCTCCGCGCCTACCTCCAGGGTCGTCATCGACCGCACGTCCTGGGAGGCCACCTCGAAGCGCGCCTCGCGCAGCACCGCCTCCAGCCAGTCCACCCACATCCGGTCCTCGGAGACGTACTGGAGCAGCAGTTTCGACGGCGGCAGGGGGCGGCGGCGAGTGTAGGCCGAGACGTACTGGTTGCGCTTGACCTCGTTGAGGGGCGGCAGGGAGGTCACCCGGCCCGCTGTGACGACGGAGGTCAGCCGCTCGCAGGCGGTCAGCATGGAACTGGCGACCTTGGGCGGGTCGCCGAAGGAGGCGAGAATCTCCTCGTAGGCGTAGTAGGGGCGGTAGGGAATCTCCACCGACCCCCAGTAGGCGGTGAGTTCCTCGGGGTCCATGCCGCTGGGAAGGCCGTCGAAGCGCTCACGGGCCAGTGCGCGTCCGGCGTCGACCTTGTCCTTCTCGCCGTCGTCGATGCGCATGGCGACCGGCAGGATACGGATCCCTTTGTCGCCGTAGCGCTCCTCGATGTCCTGGGCGACCGCGGCGGCGCCCTCGATGCTCTGGTCGCTGAGTGTGTAGCAGACCACCAGGGTGCTGGGCATCTGCACGGTGCAGATGTCGGCGAGGTCGCTGTGGCCGGTACGGCTGTCGATCAGGGTGAAGTCGTAGTACCGCTCCATGTCCGTGCGCATCGCGTCGAAGAACTGGCCGCCGCCGTAGCTGCTGTAGAAGCTGTCCCAGTCCATGTTGCCGACGATCGGGTAGTCGCGGTGGCGCATGCCCGCCGACAGGAAGTCCAGGCTGCCGGGCTCCGGGAAGTTCCACTCCAGGGAGATGGCGTGGGGGCGCACCCGGGCGTAGCGGCGGTGCCAGTCCGGTTCGCGGTCGGGCAGGTCGCGCAGTGCCTCACGGCGGTAGTCGTCTATCAGGTTGACCAGGCCCGGAGTGGCCCGCAGTAAGGAGGGCTTGAGGAATGGGTGGAAGAACCTGTGCAGGCCGGGGGCTTCGAGATCCCAGTCGACGGCGAGCACGCGATAGCCGTTGGCGGCCAGGATCCAGGCCACGTTGGCGAGGGCCATCGTCCGGCCGGTACCGCCCTTGTACGAGTAGAAGGTGATCACTGAACCCTTGCGGTCCTCGGTCATGGAACCCCCCGGTTGTCCTGGTCTGGTCGTTGCGTGCCGGACGACACGGCGGACCGTTTCGCCCGGCTACGGTTGTTTCCGGGCCGTCGAACGTTCCCTGTGCCGCGTCGCCGACTCATGGGCCCGGGCCGGCGCGTCGGGGCCGACCGGGTCCGTCAGGCGGTTGGTGATGGTCTCGCCCATGGCTGTCACGAAGCGTTCGCCCAGGTCGGTCAGGGCGGTGGAGGCGAGCAGAGTGTCGACGGCCTCCGCGGTCTGTTCGCGCCAGTGGGCGAAACGGGTCTCGGCGTCGTGTGCCGCGGTGCCTTCCGCGGTGCGGTGGCGGGCGCGCCAGTAGTCGACGACGGCGATGTGCGCGTACGTCCCCTGCAACAGCCCTTCCAGCGGGCGCGGATCCGGACGCCAGGGGGCGTGGAAGAGCTGCTCGCAGGTGGGGTCGTAGAGGTCCATGAGGTCGAGTACGGCGCCGAGCTTGACGTGCTGGAACTCGTGGACCAGCAGACACGCCAGGGTCTGGGGCGTGTCCGGCCGGGCGATGCCGACCGCGCCGAAGGCGTCCCGGGCCGCCGAGCTGATGTCCCCGCCCGTGGAGGACTCCCGCAACGGGGTCACGACGCTCAGGCCCGCGGCGAGTCCAGGCGCGTACGCGGGCAGTTCACGGCGGATCCACTCCCACGCGGCGGCGAGATGCTCGCGCCACTCCTCGGCCGCCGCGGGGGACAGCCGCGCCCGCACGGGGTAGCCGTGGGCGTCCCGCCAGGGGTCCGTGTCCTCCAGGGCGACGGCCCAGCCCGGCAGTTCGAACCGGTGCCGGGCCCACCACGCCGGATCCGCACCGGACTTGCGGCCCACGGTGTGCGTCCGCCCTCCGACCCGCACCGTGAAACCCTCGTCCGCGCCCCCGGTGACCTGCGCCCGTGTCGCGTCCCCCACGACGAACGCGCCCAGGGTCGGCAGCCGCAGCACCCCGGAACCGGCCGGCACGGTCACGGTGCCTTCGCGCCCGGCCCGCACCAGTGCAGCCGCGGCGAGTTCCGCGACCCCGCGCATCGCGATCCGGCCGGCTTCCCCGTCACCGCTCAGCGCGCACTGGGCCCAGGGACGCAGGTAGGGGTGGGCCAGTACGGCGTCCACCGACTCGGGAGCCTCGGCGTCGAGGACCGCGAGGGTTTCCCAGGCCGCCGTACCGGTCGGGCTGTGCGCGCTCTCGTGCCAGACGGCGGCGAGAAGTTCGCGGTTGACGGTGAGTTCGTGCCGGGCCAGCAGTTCCACGGCTTCGGCGCCGCCGAAGCCGGTGGCGAGCTCGTCGAGATGCGCGTCGTCCAGGGGGAGGTGCGGCATCGGCGTCTTCTGCTCTTCCCTGTCGCGGATTCCGGTGATGAGCTGTTTCAGGTCGGCGCAGTACACGGACGGGTTCATGAACCCGCCGGCGCCGCTCCCGGAGCGGTAGCGGTGCGCGTACAGCCCCCCGCCGCACGAGCGGACGACCGGACAGCCACGGCAGGTCTCGCACAGTCCGTCCAGTCCCAGCTGCCGGGCCACGATGCCGGGGTGTACGGCCATCTCGTCCAGGGAGTTGGCGCGCACGTCCATGCCGGTGCCGGGCGCTCCGTCGTACGCCGTCTTCAGCGAGTCCGCCTGTTCGAGCGCGCCGTCGGTCTCGATGACCGCCAGTTCCACCGGGGCCAGTCCGAGGGACTCGGTGAGGCTGCTCGCGCCGCGCAGGGTGCGCAGCACGGAGTCGAGGACTCGTACGCCCATGGGCCGGCCGGTGGCGGTCCAGCGGTCGTGGACGCGCAGCAGCCAGTCGCCGTACGGAGTGTCCGAGGCACTGTCGTCGGGGCGCGGAGGGGGCTCGTCCCAGGTTGCGTGGGGGAGCAGGAAGTCGATGCGGGGTGGGGCGAGTTCGGCGAGGGCGTCGTAGACGGTGACCGGGTCGTTGCGGAGGTCGATCGTGCAGAGGAGGCCGGCGAAGAGGTGCCGGTAGCGGGGGCGGTTCAGCAGGTCGATCGCGCGGAGGACCGGGGTGTGGCTGCTGCGGCCGTTGCGGTAGCGGCGGTGCAGGTCGTTGGCGGCGCGGTCGCCGTCGAGCGAGACGCCGACCTTGATGTCGAACTCCGCGAAGAGCTCGCAGAATTCCTCGTCGAGGGTGACG
Source organism: Streptomyces sp. NPDC058307 (assembly GCF_042880295.1). Classification (NCBI taxonomy): domain Bacteria; kingdom Bacillati; phylum Actinomycetota; class Actinomycetes; order Kitasatosporales; family Streptomycetaceae; genus Streptomyces; species Streptomyces sp. NPDC058307. The sequence continues at coordinate 2,155 of NZ_JBHVYZ010000019.1, read as the reverse complement.
CCGTTGGTGTGGATGCGCAGGTCGAGGGCGCATACGCCGGACAGGGCGGTGGACAGGCTCTGCGCCGCCAGACGGAGCCTGTCCCGGCCGGCGAGGAGGGGCTCCCCGCCGTGCAGGACGACGTGAACGGTGTCGAGCCGATGGACGCGGGCGTGTTCGGCGACGCGCTTGGCGGTGAGTTCCAGGATCTCGCCCGAGACCACCGCGGGGCGGCCTCGCCAGCTCTGGTCCGCGTGTTCGTAGACGTAGCAGTGGTCGCATGCGAGATCGCAGCGGCTGTGCATCTTCAGTACGAACTGGCTCAGGGGGTGCGGTGAGGGGTCCATCAGTTCGCACTGTGGTTCATGGCGGATAATCCCTGGTCAGACGGCCGACTGGAAGGCCGCCACCGGGATCCGCGAGAGCTCGCGGTCCGGTGTGCCTCGCTGCATGACCCGCGTGAGGGCGCCGGAGCTGCGGTTGGCCGCCCGGGCCGCAAGCCGTACCAGCGAGCTCCGTTCGCAGGTGGCGGGATGCTTCTTCGACTCTTCGGCCGGGGCGTTGGTGGGCTTGTCCATGGACGAACCTCGATCTTCCGTGCGCCCGTTGGGGCGGGCGAGTGGACAGGAGTCGGTGTACCGGAGCGGATGCTGAGCGCATCGGGAGCACCCCGCACGGCGAGATGCTCGTGAGTGTGAAAGACCCCGGACGACGGATCGTGGGTTGCCATGCAATCACACGGCGGACACACAGGGGGTCGATCAAGTTCACTCCGGGGGGCGTTGAGCGCGACCTCGTCTTCCGCGCCCATCACGCACTTCAGCTTTGCCGAACTCTCAGCCCTCACACAGCCTCTCCCCAACTTCCTGACGGACTCGCTTCCTACGTTCCCGGTCATGGCGGGAAACCACAGGAACACGAGCATCACCCGGCGTCGCACCATCGCGGTGACCGGCGGCACGGGCGCGGGCAGCGGGGGTGGTGGCACGCCTCCGAGCGGGGCTCCGTCGGGCGAACCGCCGAGCGGCGCTCCGTCCGAAAGTGCCGGTCCCTCGGCCTCCGCGTCCTCGTAAGGTACGGCCATGAGCAGCCGTGAGGACGAGGCGCTGGCTCTGGCCGCCGTGGACGCGCTGACCGGTCAGCTGGCCCTGGCACCCAAGCCGGGTCTGCCCGACCCGCGCGACCTCGGGGCCCGCGCCACGAGCCCGGGCAGGGACCACTGTTCGCTGCGCTGGTCGGCCAAGGCGCTCGCGCCCGGTCTCGCGGCGATGGCCGCGGCCGCCCGCCGCACCGGCGAGCCCAGCCCCCAGCTGCGTGCCGAACTGGGCGCGATCGGCCGGTGCACCGAGCACTCGGTGGGCCTGGCCGGCGGCGGCCACCGCGGTGCCCTGTGGACCCTCGGTCTGCTGGTCGCCGCGGCTGCTCTCGACCCGGGGGCGCGGTCCGAGGACGTGGCCACCACCGCCAAGAAGATCGCCGCGCACAGAGACAAGCGGGCCCCGCGCCGGCCCTCCCGGGGCTCCTCGGTGTCCGCGAAGTACGGCGCGGCGGGCGCCCGGGGCGAGGCACGGGCCGGATTCCCGCATGTCCGGCGGGCGTTGGACGCGCTGACCAGGTCCCGCAGGGCGGGCGCCGACGAGGCCGAGGCCCGCCTCGACGCCCTGCTCACCGTGATGTCAACTCTCCAGGACACCGAACTCCTCTACACGGCGGGCCCGTTCGGCCTTCGCCATGTCCAGGCGGGCGCCCGCGGGGTCCTGGAGGCGGGCGGTACGACGACGGACGCGGGCCGCGAGGCCCTGCTCGCCCTGGACGCCGACCTCCACACACGCGCGTGGAGCCCTCGCGGCAGCGCGGGGCTGCTCGCGGGGGCCCTGTTCGTGGACGCCCTTCCGGTGACCACGGGTCCACTGCCCGCCTGACGCCGCCGAGCGCCCAGTCCCGGGGACGGACTGGGCGCCTGCCGGTGCACGAGCGCGAGCGACTCGACGCCGGTCGGCGTCCATGGACGGCCCCGCCCGATGCCGGCCGGTCGGTGTCCAAGCACGCGTTAACGCGACACCGTTCACCGCCCGAGCGCGGCCCGCCCGAAGCCGGTCAGTGCCCGCGGCCCACCCAGGACCGTCGGCGCCCGAGCGAAGCCCACCCCGCCCCGTTCACCGCACCAGCACCCCCC
>NZ_JBHVYZ010000018.1:96546-133923 GCF_042880295.1 Streptomyces sp. NPDC058307 | reverse complement strand
CCTCTCTTTTGTGGTTTGTGTGGGGGGGGGGGGTGTTTTTTTACCCCCCCCGGGGGGGGGGGCGCCCCCCCCCCCCCCCCGGCGGCGCCTGTCGTGCTGCCCGCCGCCGAGTCCCGGCGAGCCCTTACCATCGGCCAGCATCGGCGGGCGTTCGCCCGACCCCCAGGCCAGGGAGCGAATCGTGCTGATCACCCACGACACCCGGTGCGCGCTCGACACCGTGGTCGATCTGGTGAACACCGCACCGGAGGACGACGCGTCGCCGGACGCGCTGCCGGATGTGGCGGCGCTCGAGGATTTCGTACGAAACCACGAGATCAGTGGTGTCGGGGTGCTCTCGGAGTTCGATCTGTCGGCCGTGCGCAAGATCCGCGGACGGTTCACCTCGGTCTTCGCCGCCCCGGACGCCCGGGTCGCCGCCGCGCTGATCAACGAACTGGTCGCCGCCGCGGGCACCACTCCCCAGCTCACGGACCACGACGGCTACGAGTGGCATGTGCACTACTTCGCGCCGGGCGCCTCCGTCGCCGACCACCTGGCCGCCGACTGCGGGATGGCGCTGGCGTTCTTCGTGGTGGCCGGGGAGCAGGAGCGGCTGCGGCGCTGCGAGGCCCCCGACTGCCGACGGGCCTTCGTCGACCTGTCCCGAAACCGCTCGCGGCGCTACTGCGACAGCCGGACCTGCGGAAACCGTCTGCATGTGGCCGCCTACCGGGCGCGGCGCAAGGAGGCCGCGGGCTGAGGTCCGGGCGAGGCCGGAGGCCGGGCGGGATGTCGGCGTGGGCCCCGGCGGGTGACGCCGGGGACCCACGGGTACGGCTCAGAGCAGCAGCAGGTCGTGCAGCGCAGCCATGAGCAGGAGAGACCCGATCACCGCAAGGAAGATCATCAGCGGTGGCTGGGAAAGGGCGAAGAGGCATCCACGCGGCTCGTCCTGCGGCGGCGCGGTATCGCTCTGTTTCGTGTCCAGCATCTCGCGGCGATGATGGCGCAGTCGGCGCCTCCGCCGCGATCAACACGCCCGAAATGCGCGGGAGTTCGCCGGATTCCGTGATGTCCGTTTCGAGTCGTGATCACTTACGGACCGGCGCTGATCCCACTGCGAGCGTTTCAGTTCACGACGGGAGCGTCATATGCCGTGCTTCTTGAGGATGGCCTCGATGTCGCTGAAGTCGTCCGCGCCGGCCCCGGCGCCCCCACTGGCCCCGGTCCTGCCCGCGGGGCGGGTCGCGGGGGTGCGCGCGGCCGGGCCCAGGGAGGGCGCGGAGGCCGTGGGGGCCACCGCCTCCTGCCGGGCACCACGGGCCGCCGCCCTGCGCTCCTTGCGGGTGCCGCCGCGGCGGCGCTCCACCGCGCGCGTGGTCGAGAAGAGCACCCACGCCAGGCCGAGCACGCCGAAGCCCGCCCAGGCGGTCGGGCTGAAGGCGGTGTCCGCGAGCCAGTCGACGACGCCGGTCATCACCAGGCCGAGCGGGACGAGGGAGTAGGCGGCGATACGGGTCGCCGCGAGGAAACGCTTCCGGTACGCGGTGACCGCCGCGATGCCCAGGCCGGCCGCGGCGACGGCGGAACAGACGGTCTCGGCAATCATCCGGTCCTCCAGGCGGGGCTCGATCGGCTACGTGCCGCTTCGTCCCTGTCCATCCTGCACCTTTCGACCCCCACCGGGCCATGCCCCGGCAGGACATCAGGGACATCTCCGGGTCGCCTCCTCCGCAGGTGCCGGTCGGGGCCGTACCTGTGGGGCAGGCGGACGCCGTCGTGGACGGCCGGGGGCGATTGGGCCGGGTGGGCACCGGCTGGGAGACTGGACCCATGAGCGAGCCCTCCCCTGTCCGTCCCCCCGCACCCGTTCTCGATGTCTGGTGCGAGCTGCAGTGCCCGGACTGCCGTGACGCGCTGGACGATGTCCGGACCCTGCGTGCCCGTTACGGCGACCGCCTGGAGCTGCGGCTGCGGCACTTCCCGCTGGACAAGCACAAGCACTCCTTCGCCGCCGCGCAGGCCGCCGAGGAGGCGCTGGAGCAGGGCAGGGGCTGGGAGTTCGTCGAGGCGGTGCTCGGACGCGTGGAGGAGCTGGACCGTCAGGGAGAACCCTTCCTGGTCGAGGTCGCCCGTGAACTGGGCCTCGACGCCGAGGAGTTCGACACCGCGCTGATCGACGGCCGGCACATCCTGATCGTGGACGCCGACCAGGCCGAGGGCAAGGCGATCGGCGTGAGCGGGACACCGACGTACGTCATCGACGGCGAGCGTCTCGACGGCGGCAAGAGCCGGCAGGGGCTGCTCGAGCGGATCGAGGAGATCGCGGACCGGCTGCTCGGCGGGCAGGAGTGAGCGGCCTCGGGGCGGGTTCCCGCACCCCGCCTCAGATCAGGCTCTTGTACATCGAGTAACCCACCGTCACGTATCCCAGCGACTCGTACAGCCGCTCGGCCGGTGTGTTGCCCGCGAAGACGTTGAGGCCCAGGACCCGTCTGCCGGAGGCGATCGTCTGGGCCTCGGCCAGCAGCATCATGGACCGGCCGTGTCCCCGGCCGCGGAAGGGCTCCTCGGTCTCGACGTCGTAGACGAAGGCCCTGGCGCCGGTGAACTCCAGCCACAGGACACCGACCCGGACCCCGTCGTGCTCCAGCACACTGAACAGCGCGTCCTCGGTCGCGAGGCCGCGCTCCGTCAACCATTCGTTGTCCCTCTCCGACCTCGCCCTCGCCTCGGTCTCGGGCACCCCGCGGTCGGCCCAGTCCCGGGCGTACTCCTCGATGCCGCGCTCCGCCCACGGCCCGAACTCGGCCTCCGTCATGGGCCTGCCCCGGCTGCCCGCGGGCAGTTCGGGCGTGTCGGCACCGAGTGTCTTCTCCATGCCGCGGTTGCGGTGGAGGTAGCCGAGCATGGTGGCGAGCCGCAGCGCGGGCTCGGCGTCGGCGGGGACCCTGATCTCCAGCTGCCCGCAGCCCCAGCCCCGCGCCACCTCCTCGGCGGCGAGCGCGGCGACCGTGCCCCGGCCACGCCTGCGGTCCGGCTCGTCGATCCGCAGGTCCCGGATCTGGGCCACGGCCGACCCGAAGGACGGATGGGTCGCGAGGTGTATCGCCCCGACGGGACGGCTGTTCACGCACACCGTGTAGTGGCGGGACAGCGCCCCGTCGGCGCCGCGCTGGAGCGGCTCGGTCGGCCGCAGGGTGGTGGTCATCACCGGAGTTCTACCCGCTGCCGCGCACCGGAGCAGCCCAATATCCGCGCCCTTTACGGATCGAGGTCGTCCCCGGCCCGCTCCTCGAAGATCCGCAGGGCCTTGGCGGTCACCGGGCCGGGCGCCCCCGGCAGTTCGCGCGCGTCGACGCGGTGGACGGCCTGGACGTCCCGCAGGGTCGAGGTCAGGAAGATCTCGTCGGCCCGCTCCAGGACGTCCAGCGGCAGGTCGGTCTCCCTGGCCCCGGTCCACTCGACGGTCAACGCGCGCGTGATGCCCGCCAGGCAGCCGGAGGCGAGCGGCGGAGTGTGGATCTCGCCGTCGAGCACGACGAAGACGTTCGACCCGGTGCCCTCGCACAGCTGCCCGACCGTGTTCGCGAACAGCGCCTCGGAAGCACCGCCCTCACGCGCGCGTGCGAGTGCCACGACGTTCTCGGCGTACGAGGTGGTCTTGAGCCCGGTGAGAGCGCCACGCTCGTTACGGGTCCACGGCACCGTGATCACGGCCGTGGAGTCGGGGCGCGGGGCGGACTCGCCGAGGGCGACGACCAGCGTCGGCCCGTGCTCGCCCCGGTCGGATCCGAGGGGGCCATGGCCACCGGTGTAGGTGATGCGCAGCCGCCCGAGCGGCATCGGGTTCGCCTCCAGTACGGCGGCGCAGGCGCGGCGGACCTCGTCGTGATCGGGGTCGGGCAGCCCGAGGCCCCGTGCCGACAGCGTCAGCCGGTCGAGATGCCGGGTGAGGGCGAAGGGACGGCCGCCCACCGCCTTGACGGTCTCGAAGATGCCGTCGCCCACGGTCAGCCCGTGGTCGAAGACGGAGACGCGGGCGGTCTCGCTGTCCTGGAGCCCGCCGTCGAGCCAGATCTTCACGTAAAGGTCCCTTCGCTCACGTCGTACGTCCCCGACGCTACCGTGAGCAGCCGGGACGCCTTCAGCTCGGTCTCCCGCCACTCCCCCTCGGGATCGGACCCCCAGGTGATCCCGGCGCCGGTGCCGAAGCGCAGCACTCCCTCGGCGCGGTCGATCCAGAAGGTGCGGATGCCGACGGCCAGCTCCCCGGTACCCCGGTCCGCGTCAACCCAGCCGACGCCTCCGCAGTACGGCCCGCGGGGCGCGGTCTCCAGGGCGTCGATGATCCGCAGGGCGCTGGACTTGGGCGCACCGGTGACCGAGCCGGGCGGGAAGGCGGCGCCGAACAGCTCGGCCCAGCCGGCCCCCGCGCACAGCTCGCCCCGCACGGTCGACACGAGATGGACCAGCCCCGGATGCTTCTCGACGGCACACAGGTCGGGAACGGCGACGCTGCCGGCGACGCAGACCCGCCCCAGGTCGTTCCGCACCAGGTCCACGATCATCACGTTCTCGGCGTAGTCCTTGGCCAGCAGGTCGTCCTCGGTCCGCCCGGTCCCCTTGATCGGCCCCGACTCCACCACCCGCCCCGCCCTGCGCAGGAACAGCTCGGGGGACGCGGTGGCGATCTCCACGCCGTGCCCGGGCAGCCGGATCGTTCCTGCGTACGGCGCCGGGTTGCCCCGGGCCAGCAGCGCGGTCAGCGCGTCCACGTCGGCGTCGGGTACGACGGGCGCCGTCAGGACACGGCAGAGGTTGGCCTGGTAGACCTCGCCGGTGGCGATGAGCGCGCGAATCCGCCGTACGCCCTCGGTGTACGCGGCGCGATCCAGCGACGACGTCCAGTCACCGGCCGCGGGCCCGCGCCACACTCCCGGCCTCGGCGCGGGCACCGGCTCCCGGCGTACGTCGGCGAAGCGGGCGCACGTCAGACCGCCCTCGAAGTCCGCGGCGACGGCCCAGAAGCCGCTGGAGTCCAGGGCCGCGGGGTCGCTGGTGACATCGAGGAGACCGGTGGCGAGGCGGTCGCCGAAACGGGCGAGAGGAGCGAGGTCGAGCACATGGTCGAGTCTATGGCGGGTGTCCTGCGGGTGACCTGGCCATGTCCTTGAAGGCGCTCTGACCATGTACGTCGACATGCGCACCGCAGCACGCTGCGCAAACGCGTTTTTGTGCTGGCCCCGGAATCCGCTAGAGTTCAACTCGTCGCCGGGCCGCGAGAGCGGAACGAAACGACAAGCGGACGTAGCTCAGTTGGTAGAGCGCAACCTTGCCAAGGTTGAGGTCGCCAGTTCGAACCTGGTCGTCCGCTCGATGGAACCAGGGGATCTTCCCGAGCCCCTGCACTCCTGGTGGAGTGGCCGAGAGGCGAGGCAACGGCCTGCAAAGCCGTCTACACGGGTTCAAATCCCGTCTCCACCTCCAAGGACGATTAGCTCAGCGGGAGAGCGCTTCCCTGACACGGAAGAGGTCACTGGTTCAATCCCAGTATCGCGCACGCAGCACGCACGATCTTGATCGTGGTTCCCGCGCGATTAGCTCAGCGGGAGAGCGCTTCCCTGACACGGAAGAGGTCACTGGTTCAATCCCAGTATCGCGCACACACCGAAGCCCCCGGCCCTGCGGCCGGGGGCTTCCTCGTCCCCTGGTCAGCTGGAGAACAGCATGTGGCCGAAGCCGCGGTTGTGGTGGCCGCCGTGATGACCGCCGTGACCGCCGTAGTGACCGCCGCCGTGCTGCGGCGCGCCCCAGGCCGGTGCGCCGGGCTGGGCCGGGTACTGCGGAGCCGCCGGCGGCGGCGGAACGGCAGGGCCGCCGCCCCACTGGCCCTCCAGACGGGTCAGCGCTTCCAGCTCGCCGTAGTCGAGAAAGATCCCGCGGCAGCCGCTGCACTGCTCGATCTGGACACCGTTGCGGTTGTACGTGTGCATCGGGGCGTGGCACTTCGGACACTGCATCGTCGGCTCAACTCCTCGCCGGTCGGTCCTGCTTAGCGTTACGCCAGGACAGACTCTGTCCGGCTCTGGTCGGTTGCACCCTACTTCGCGGAACCGGCCGCCAACTCCGGCGGGGCGGAACCCATTCGGTCACAGGCGTCGACGACCGCCTGCTCCACGTCGTCCAGCGCACGGCCCGCCTCGGTCGCCTTGGCGATCGCCCGGGCGGCGGTCTGCACGGTGAGCGCGCGGGCGGCGACGTCCAGGGCCGGCCAGGGGTCGCCCTCGGCGGGAACAGCGGGGCCCCCGGCCGCCCGGTAGGCGCCGAGGAAGCGGGACCAGTCGTCGGACGGGAGCAGCCCACAGGCGTACCAGGCGGCGGGGCGGGCGAGGTCCCAGGCGGGTTCTCCCACGCCGAGATCGTCGACGTCGATGAGACGCCAGGGTCCGTCGGGAGCGGGGTGGCGGACGAGCTGGCCGAGATGGAGGTCCCCGTGGCACAGGGTCGTGGTGTCGGACATGGGGGTCTCGGCGCGGGCCCAGGGCGGGAGGGTGAGCCAGGCGCGGAGCACGGGCACGGTGTGCCTCCGGCGGCCGGCGGCGAGGAGGCGGGCAACGGCGAGGGCTGCTTTGGCGGGGCCGCGCATGGGGGGCAGGCCGTGCGGGGCGGGAGTGCGGTGGAGGCGGGCGAGGAGGGTGGCGGCGGCTTCCCAGGGGGCGGCGTCGGGGTTCTCCGGGTCCACGGGTTCGCCGTACGGCCAGAAGGTGACGAGCCGGCGGTGCAGGTCGACGGGGGTCCGGCCGAGTGGGGGCAGGAGGATGCCGGGGAGCTGGGCGGCCGCGGTGAGGCGGGGGGCCAGGTCGGCGGGGTCGGTGTCGGGGGCGTGCGCCTTGGCGACGGTGTCCGCGTGGCGGACGACGGTGGCGTCGGGGCGGTCGGCGAGGGTGGCCGCCCCGCAGGGACAGCCCGACGAGGTCCGCGAGTGAGCCTCGACCCTGGCTCTGAGGGTGAGCTCGGCGAGCAGGGGGTGGGGGGTCACGGGGCTCCCTGGGCGGCGGGGGTCTGTCTGCTGGCGAGGGTACGCAGGTCATTTTGGGCGGGGCGCCTGAGGGGGTGCCGTGTCAGGTTGTCGTGCGGGTGCGGGCCGGTGGGGGCTGGTCGCGCAGTTCCCCGCGAGCAGCTGCGCTGGCTTGAGCGGGGCGCCTACGGGGGTGCCGGGTCGGCTTGTCGGGCGGCTGCGGGCCGGTGGGGGCTGGTCGCGCAGTTCCCCGCGCCCCTAGGGAGCTGCAGTCACCCGCGCCAGGACGGACCGCTCGCCCACCCCACGCGCCCCGACGGACCGTTCGCCGGACGGCGCGCCACCACGGGCGGTTGGCCGCGTACGGCGGGAAGGGGACGGGGTGGGGGGTGTCCGCCCGCAGCGGCCGGCGTCCGTTACAGAGCACCACTCAAGAGACCGAGCCGCCGGACCGAGGACGGATACCCCCCACCCCGGCCCCGACCCCAAACACACCGCACGCGCTGCACCCGCCCCCACCGGGGCCGAGCGGGCCGCCGCAGGCATCCAGGGGCGCGGGGAACTGCGCAAAACGCCCGCCCCCACCAACCCGCACCCGCAGACAAACCGGCTCAACCGCCGGAGGCAAACGCAATGCCGGCGCAGCTCCCCAGCTGCGCCGGCATTTTGCCGTCCGCCGCACCCCCGTCCCCACGGGGTTTCATGGGTTGATGTTCCCGCCCGGACCGCTCTTCCGGGCCTGGGGTCGCCGCTCAGCGCCCCAGCATCACTCCCACGGACGACGCCTGTGTGGCCACTGTCTCCCAGCCGTCGAAGACGACGAGGAGCAGGACCGCCAGAGGAAGGGCCATCAGCGTCGCCACCAGCGGGTGGCGACGGCCCGTACGGCGGGGCTGACGTGTGCGGAACAGTGTCCGCGGTGCCGTAAGAGCCATGGTCCCTCTCCTGACCGTTCTGTTGTCGTTGGCAGCGGCGGGTGTCTGACCTCGGGGGACGAGTGCTGCACCCGCCGCTTGACCTCAAATCTAGGCGTCCTGGGCTCCCCGCACGTCATGCCCTCGTACCGATTGCCGGGCCTCCCCGAGGATGAGCCATGACCAGCGGAGTACTCCCATGGGTGGAGACGGGGGCCTAGGTCTCCGGGTCTTCCCGGAGGGGTCGTCCCGTCTGCCCCGCTTTCTCCGAGCTGTCCTCGCGCGGCACCGGCTGCTCCACCAGCGCCAGCACCCGGGTCGCCATGAACCGGGCCGTCCGCACCACCGATCCGTTCCGCGTGACTTCGCTCACTTCCACGACACCTCGTCGCACCGCCGTCTCCACTCGGCGGCCCGCCCTGCTCGCCACCACCTCGTAGGTGCGTGTCGTGTCACCTGCGTCCACGACTATCTCCACGCGATCACCCTTCACGGGTTCAATCCCCCTTCTGCGACGGGTGGTTGGGATCACATCCGAGCCGAAGTCCGCCCGCCCTCCGGCTCCTTGACCACCCCTCAATTCTCCCACCCGGCACTGACAATCCACCGGGCCGAGAGGGCGCGGCCTCTGCGCGCGGCGGCCCGTGGAAACGTAAGCTGTGGCTCGTCACACGGACCGGGCAGCGGGGATGAACATGGCGATGATGCGCCTGAGGCGCGAGGACCCGCGCGTCGTCGGCTCGTTCAGGCTTCACAGACGGCTCGGCGCCGGGGGTATGGGGGTCGTCTACCTGGGCTCCGACCGCAAGGGGCAGCGGGTCGCGCTGAAGGTCATCCGGCCGGATCTGGCCGAGGACCAGGAGTTCCGGTCGCGGTTCGCGCGCGAGGTCTCCGCTGCCCGGCGGATCCGCGGCGGCTGTACCGCCCGGCTCGTCGCGGCCGATCTGGAGGCGGACCGTCCGTGGTTCGCCACCCAGTACGTGCCCGGCCCCTCCCTCCACGACAAGGTCGCCGACGAGGGCGCGCTCGGCGCCGCCGAGGTCGCCTCCATCGGGGCCGCCCTGTCGGAGGGGCTCGTCGCCGTGCACGAGGCGGGGGTGGTGCACCGCGACCTCAAGCCGTCGAACATCCTCCTCTCCCCCAAGGGGCCGCGGATCATCGACTTCGGTATCGCCTGGGCGACCGGAGCCTCCACCCTCACCCACGTCGGCACCGCCGTCGGCTCCCCCGGCTTTCTCGCGCCCGAGCAGGTGCGTGGCGCCGCGGTGACGCCGGCCACGGACGTGTTCTCGCTGGGCGCGACCCTGGCCTACGCCTCGATGGGCGACTCGCCCTTCGGGCACGGCAGTTCCGAGGTGATGCTGTACCGCGTGGTGCACGAGGAGGCCCAGCTGCACGGTGTGCCCGACGCGGTCGCCCCCCTCATCCGGGCGTGTCTGGCGAAGGATCCCGAGGAGCGGCCGAGCACCCTCCAGCTGTCGCTGCGGCTCAAGGAGATCGCGGCCCGCGAGGCGCAGGGTCTGCCGGATCTGCGCCCGCCCTCCCCGCGCGCCGCCGAGGCGGACCGGCCCACCGGCCGCATCGCCGACACCTACCCGGAGCGGACCGCCCAGCGACGTCCCCAGGGGCAGCCGGGCCCGTCCGGCTCCCAGGGGACCCCCCAGTCCCGCGGTTCGGGGCAGGTCCGGGGCCAGCAGGCCCCCGCGCGCGGCGGAGTTCCGTCACGCGGCGGGAGCACCCCGCGCGGCAACGGCGTGCCCTCCTCCCGCCCCGGCCCCCGGCCCACCCCGGCCTCCTCGCGGAACACGACCCGCTCGGGCAGCGGAAGCCGCCCCGCGCCGCGCAGCGGTACCGGGCGCCCGGCCTCCAGGAACACCAAGACGGGGCTGCGCCCCGCGAACCCCCGCCTGCTGCGCCAGCGGCTGTTCGTGTTCGTCGTCGTGACCCTGCTCGTGGCGCTCGGCATCGCCGCGGCCCAGGGCTGCCAGGGGCCGTCGCGCGGACTCGGCGGCGACGACGGCGTCGTACGGGAACAGCGGCAGGGGCAGGTGCACGCGTCGCCGGACCAGGCACAGCCGCCGCGTCCGGGCGGCGACGGCACGGACTGAGGGCGCCATTAACGGGGACCGTCGTAGGCGATGTGCCGGAGCAGGAGGTGACCGGCGATCAGTCCTGCGGGCGTCCCGTGGCCACCGCGTAGAAGGCGACCGCGGCCGCCGCGCCCACGTTGAGGGAGTCGACGCCGTGGGCCATCGGGATGCGGACCCATTCGTCGGCGGCGACCAGGGCCTGGGTGGTCAGGCCGTCGCCCTCGGCGCCGAGCATCAGCGCGACCCGGTCCATCCTGTGCGGGGCGGCCTCGTCGAGGGTCTTGGCCTTCGCGTCCGGGGTGAGGGCGAGGAGGGTGAAGCCGGCCTCGCGGACCGACTCCAGGCCCTTGGGCCAGGTGTCGAGGCGGGCGTAGGGGACGGAGAAGACCGCGCCCATCGAGACCTTGACGCTGCGGCGGTACAGGGGGTCTGCGCAGTCGGGCGACAGCAGCACCGCGTCCATGCCCAGGGCCGCCGCCGAGCGGAAGATCGCGCCGATGTTGGTGTGGTCGTTGACCGACTCCATGACCACCACGCGACGGGCACTCTGGAGCAACTCCGCCGCCGTGGGCAGCGGTTTGCGCTGCATGGAGGCGAGCGCGCCGCGGTGCACGTGGTAGCCGGTGACCTGCTCGGCGAGCTCCGGGCTGACGGCGTAGACGGGGGCGGGGAGTTCGTCGATGACGTCGCGCATGACGTCGACCCACTTCGCGGACAGCAGCATGGAGCGCATCTCGTAGCCCGCGTCCTTCGCCCGGCGGATGACCTTCTCGCCCTCGGCGATGAACAGGCCCTCGGCCGGCTCGCGTTTGCGCCGCAGTTCGACGTCGGTCAGGCCCGTGTAGTCGTGCAGGCGCGGGTCGTCGGGGTCCTCGACGGTGATGAGATCGGCCACAGGGTGATACTGCCTTGTCCTGGGTGCGGTGCCAACGGCTGGGAACGGGTTGTGTTACCCCGGGTTACTCCGAGGGTTCCGAGACCCGCGCTCCGACGGCGACGACCTCGCCGACGACGATGACGGCCGGCGGCTTCACTTCCTCGGCGACCACCACCTCGGCGACCGTCGCCAAAGTGGCGTCGACCCGGCGCTGGGCGGCCGTCGTGCCCTCCTGGACCAGGGCGACCGGGGTGTCGGGCGACTTGCCGTGGGCGACCAGGGTCTCGGCGATCCGGCCGATCTTGTCGACACCCATGAGGATCACGAGGGTGCCGGTGAGCTTGGCGAGCGAGGGCCAGTCGACCAGAGAGCGCTCGTCGTCAGGGGCGACATGGCCGCTGACCACGGTGAACTCGTGGGCGACGCCGCGGTGGGTGACGGGGATGCCGGCCGCGCCGGGCACCGAGATCGAGCTGGAGATGCCGGGGACGACCGTGCAGGGGATGCCGGCCTCGGCGAGGGCCTGCAGTTCCTCCATGCCGCGGCCGAAGACGTAGGGGTCCCCGCCCTTCAGCCGTACCACCGACCTGCCCTGCTTGGCGTGCTCGATCAGGGCGTTGTTGATGGCCTCCTGGGCCATGAAACGGCCGTACGGGATCTTCGCCGCGTCGATGACCTCGACGTGCGGCGGGAGTTCGGCGAGGAGGTCGCGGGGACCGAGGCGGTCGGCGATGACGACGTCGGCCTCGGCGAGGAGGCGCCGGCCGCGAACCGTGATCAGGTCGGGGTCGCCGGGACCGCCGCCGACGAGGGCGACGCCGGGGGTGCGGGTGCGGTGGTGGGGGGCGACGAGGGTGCCGTCGCGCAGGCCCTCCACGACCGCGTCCCGGACGGCCGCCGTGTGCCGGGGGTCGCGGCCCTTGGCGTTCGTCGTGAGCACGGCGACCGTGACGCCCTCGCTGTGGCCCGTCGCCGGGGTCCAGGCGGTGGCGGCGTCGGCGTCGTCAGAGCGGACGCACCAGACGCGGTGGCGCTCGGCCTCGGCGGAGGCCAGGGTGTTGGCCTCCGTGTCGCCGGTGGCGATCAGGGCGTACCAGGCGGCAGCGAGGTCACCCTCCCGGTAGGGCCGCTTCTCCCAAGTGATCTCGCCCGCGTCCGCCATCGCCTCCACCGAGGGGGTGGCCTCGGGGGACACCAGGAGGACGTCCGCGCCCGCCGCGATCAGGGCGGGCAGACGGCGCTGGGCGACCTGACCGCCGCCGAGGACGACGACCCTGCGGCCGGTGAGGCGGAGGCCTACGGGGTAGGCGGGATGTTCGGCCATGAGGTGCGGCTCCTCGTCCTGGCAAAGCGGTGGGTGCTACGGCGCTGGAGCAGCCCTGACGTGCAGATTTTAGAGACGGGTTCAGCGTACGGCCGGGGTGGGGTGCACGCAGGAACGCGTGGCCCACCCCGGTCGCGGGGTCACTTCTCGGTGACGCCCGCCGAGTCGAACGTGGCGACCTCGTGCATGGCCCGCGCCGTGCTCTGCACCAGCGGCAGGGCCAGCAGGGCGCCCGTGCCCTCGCCGAGGCGCAGGTCGAGGTCGACCAGGGGACGCAGGCCCAGCTTGTTCAGGGCGGCCACGTGGCCCGGTTCGGCGCTGCGGTGGCCCGCGATGCAGGCGGCGAGGACCTCCGGGGCGATCGCGCGGGCCACCAGGGCGGCGGCGCCCGCGCTGACGCCGTCGAGGATGACCGGGGTGCGCAGGGACGCGCCGCCCAGCAGCAGACCGACCATCGCAGCGTGCTCGAAGCCGCCGATCGCCGCCAGGACGCCGATCGGGTCGGCGGGGTCCGGCTGGTGGAGTTCGAGCGCGCGACGGACGACCTCGGTCTTGCGGGCCAGCGTCTCGTCGTTGATGCCGGTGCCGCGGCCGGTGACCTCGGCGGCGTCGGCGCCCGTGAAGACGGAGATCAGGGCGGCGGACGCGGTGGTGTTCGCGATGCCCATCTCGCCGGTGAGGAGCGCCTTGTTGCCGGCCGCGACCAGGTCACGGGCGGTCTCGATGCCGACCTCGATGGCCTGCTTGGCCTCCTCGCGGGACATCGCGGGGCCGGTGGTCATGTCGGACGTACCGGCACGGACCTTGCGGGGCAACAGACCGGGCGTGGCCGGGAGTTCGGACGCCACGCCGACATCCACCACACACACCTCGGCGCCCACCTGAGCGGCGAAGGCATTGCAAACGGCCCCGCCGCCGAGGAAGTTGGCGACCATCTGGGCGGTCACCTCCTGCGGCCAGGGGGTGACGCCCTGGGCGTGCACGCCGTGGTCACCGGCGAAGATCGCGACGGCCGC
This sequence comes from Streptomyces sp. NPDC058307, assembly GCF_042880295.1. NCBI lineage: Bacteria > Bacillati > Actinomycetota > Actinomycetes > Kitasatosporales > Streptomycetaceae > Streptomyces > Streptomyces sp. NPDC058307. The sequence continues at coordinate 120,699 of NZ_JBHVYZ010000018.1, read as the reverse complement.
GGGCTCCGGGATGGGCGGCGGGCACTGCCGGGAGAGCCCGCACAGCTGGGCGGAGATGATCTCCAGCATGCCGAGTGCGCCGGCCGGTTTGGTCATCCGCTTCTGCCGCTCCCAGGCCTCGCCGAGCGCCTTGGCGTCCAGCGGGCGGATCTGGGCGACGGTCTCGCCGAGCAGGTCGTGCGGCTCCTCGCCGGGCAGCGCGCGGCGGCCGTACGTCTCCTCGTGCACGACCCAGGACAGCGGGCGGCGCTTGGACCAGCCGGCCTGCATCAGCTCGGGCTCGTCCGGGAACTCGTCGACGTACCCGACGCACAGGTAGGCGATGACCTCCAGGTGCTCGGGCAGGCCGAGGGCGCGGACCATCTCGCGCTCGTCGAAGAAGCTGACCCAGCCGACGCCGAGGCCCTCGGCGCGGGCGGCGAGCCAGAGGTTCTCCACGGCGAGCGCGGCGGAGTACGGGGCCATCTGCGGCTGGGTGTGCCGGCCGAGGGTGTGCCGGCCGCCACGGGTGGGGTCGGCGGTGACGACGATGTTCACCGGGGTCTCGAGGATGGCCTCGATCTTCAGTTCCTTGAACTGCTTGGCCCGGCCCTTGGGCAGCGACGTGGCATACGCCTCCCGCTGGCGCTGGGCCAGGTCCTGCATCGCGGCGCGGGTCTCGGCGGAGCGGATGACGACGAAGTCCCACGGCTGCGAGTGGCCGACGGAGGGCGCGGTGTGGGCGGCCTCCAGGACCCGGAGCAGCACCTCGTGCGGGATCGGGTCGCTGCGGAAGCCGTTGCGGATGTCGCGGCGCTCCCGCATGACCTTGAGCACGGCCTCGCGCTCGGCGTCCTCGTACGCGGGCGCGGCGGGGCCCGTGGACCGTCGTACTTCTGCCACGGGGGCGGTGCTCACTTCTTGCTGGTCTTCCTGGTCTTCCTGGTCTTCCTGGTCTTGCTGGTCTTCCTGGTCATCCTGATCGGCCGCCAGGGTGTCCAGGTCGTCGGCCTGCTGGGCGAGTTGGAGATCACCGCCCGCCTCACTCGGGGTGGGGAGCGACAGGGGGTGCGGCGGGGTCGGCGCGAGGTGCGGGGTGGTCGGCACCGAGCCGTCCACCGGCACGAACTCCCCCAGCAGCTCGCCGAGTCGGGGTTCCGGAGGAACTCCTGCGGGCAGGACGACGGGGACCTCGAACGGGGGCTGCGCGCCGGGGAGTTCGGCCGCGAGCGGCTGAGGTGCCGGCGTCTGCGGACCCTGCGGCGCCTGGTCCGGGGTCGGCTGCGCGGCGGGCTCCGCCGGCTGTACGTCGGTGTCGGCCGCGTCCGCCGCGAAGGGCTCCGGCTCCTCCTGGACGAAGTGGGGCGTCTGCGGGTCCCCGGCGGGCTCCTGCTCAGGCGCGGGCTGCTCGGCCGGGAGTGGCCCGGGGGCCTCGGCGGCGAAGTCGTCCTCCACGGGTGCGGGAAGGTCCTCGGCCGGTGCGGCGACGGCATCCACGGGCTGCGGAACCTGCGGAGTCACGGCTTCGGGGGCGTCCGGGGTGGGCGCGGCGACGGCTTCCTCGGTGAGGGGTGCGGGTTCCGGAACGGCCACGGTTTCCTGTGCCGCGTCCGCTTCCTGTGCCGCGTCCACTTCCTGTGCCGGGGCCGCTTCCTGGACCGCGTCCGCCTCTGAGGCAAGGGCCACGTCCTCGACCGCCACCGCATCCGGGACGATCGCATCCGGGACGACGGCAGCTGTCGCCTCCTGTACCTCAGCACCCCACTCGGCTCCGGCGTCCACCGCCGCAGCGGGGACCTCCACGACGGGCACGGGCGCGGGCGCGGGCATCGGCACCTGCTCGGCCGCAGCCTCCACATCGGCTTCACCGATCACCGGCGCGATTTCAGCGACGTCGGCAGTATCCGGGGCGACGACCTCGTACTCTGCGGCGACGGCGGGACCGGGGCCCGGGACCTGCTCGGCCTCGTCCGCCTCCGCAGCGACGGCAGTGTCCACGGTGTCAGCGGTGTCGGTGCCAAGCGTCGGGGCGACCGCGTCGGGCGCGGGTCCCGCGGGCAGGACCTGGTCCGCGGGCACCTCCGCATCGGCAACAGGCGCGGGCTGAACCTCGTAGGGCAAGGAGCCGTCCACCGGCACCTGCCCCCCGCTCACCTCGACGCCACCGACCGCAGCCGGCTCGTCCTCCACGGGCTGGACCTCGTCAGCCCCGGAAGCGTCAGCCCCGGAAGCGTCGGCCCCAGAACCGTCGGCCCCGGAACCGTCGGCCTCGGGGGCCGGTACGGCATCCGGTACCGGAACCACGGGGACCTCGTACCCGGCGACCTCCGCCTCGGGGGCGAGGTCGGCCGCCGGTTCCGGCGCCGGAACAACCGTTTCGGCAGCCGGGGCCACCGTGCTCACCGGTGCCTGGACGGCCGCCTGGGCCGGGGCACCCCACGGGACCGCGCCCTGCGGCTGCGGGGCGTCGTAGTACTCGGGGCCGGGAGTGGCCGCGGCCGGCTGCCGTACCGGTGCGCCCGCGGGGCCGCGGTCGGCGAGGGAGCGGACCGGGCTCGCGGAGGCGTCGGGGATCGGCGGACCGAGGTGCAGCGGCCGACGGGGCGTGATGGGCGGGATCGGCACCGAAGGTGCCTGGAACTGGGGCGTACGGACGGCGCTGAGGTCGTGCGCTCCGCTGTCGCGGCCGGACATCTCGTGCGGGCCCGGCTCGTGGACGGTCTCGACGACCGGTTCCGGGGCGGGTGGGGCGACCTCGTTGCCCCAGGGGCTCTGGGCGCCCGGCAGCAGCAACAGGTCTTCGTCCTCGGCGGTGATCTCGGAGAGGTAGGTGTACGCACCCGGCGCGGGGACGCCCGGCTGTTCCACCATGCCTGCGTTCTCCGGCAGTCCCTCGCCCGGGACCTGGCCGGTGTCGGTCATGCGTACCCCTCGCCCATCGGTTAGTGCTTCTACGACCAGCTCACCGGGGACGGCGCACCGACCGCCCCCGTGGTGAAGAACGAGCGTGCGTGCCCAGCGGCACGAACGGCCCGCCGAGAAAGACGACAAAGCCATTAACTGGCATTGTCCCGGCCGTTCCCCCGTCGCGACAGGTTGATCCGCGACAGCCCGCTGTGGACTGCGCCACGTTGCGCGTCCTCCGGTTCTGCCGTACCACACCCACCCCAAAACGGGCGCGCTTTCCGGACATTGATGAACGAATGCCGGGCCACCGGGTGCGGTACAACGGTCGGCCAGCCTACCGCGCGCAGTACGACAACAGGATCACGGGGACGGCGGACGACGACCGGCGGCGTCAGACCGTACGGTCCGGGAGCACCCCGCTGAGCAGGAACGCGACGCTCCGCTCCGTCTCCGTCCAGGCCCGGGTGTCGAGTTCGACGGACTGGAGGAGGGCGCACTCGACGCGGTAGCCGTGTTCGCTGAGGTCCCGGCCGACGAGTTCGGCCTCGTCGCGGGTGGCCGCGTGGGCGACGATGCGCTGCGGACGCCGGTCGGCGACCGCGGAGACCACGGCCACTCCCCCGCCGCCGACGCGGACGACGTCCGGTTCGGGAAGGTTCTCCAGGACGTGCGGGGCGGTGCCCGCGACGATCTGGACCTGGACCCCGAAGGCGCGGGCGTTGGCCTCGGTGCGCTCGCAGGCCCTCAGGTCGCGGTCGACGGCGATGACGGCGGCCCCGGCCAGGGCGGCCTCGGTGGCGAAGGCGCCGCTGCCGCAGCCGATGTCCCACACGAGGTCGCCGACGCGCGGTCCCAGCCGGGCGAGTTGGGCCCCGCGGAGCGGTTCCAGTTCGCCCTCGCCCATGAGGCCGCCGTAGGACTCGGCGGGCAGGGTCCAGCCACGCGGCGCGGCGGCCGGGTCGCGGCCCGCGATCCAGCCGCCGTCCTCCGTCACGGCCGCGGTGCCGCCGATGACGATGACGAGGTTGGGATCGCGCCAGGTGTGGTCGGCGGCCTTGTCGGAGGTGACGACGGTGACCTGTTCGCGGTCGGTGCCCAGTTCCTCGCAGATGACGAAGGTGCGGTGGACGCCCTCCATGAGCAGGCCGAGTTCGGCGGGTCCGGCGCCGGGTGAGGTGAGGACCGCGACCTTGGTGTGGGCCCGGCATACGTTCACCGCGCGTCGCAGGGTGCGCCGGTGTGCGACGACCACCTGTGCGTCGTCCCAGGCCATACCGGCCCGCGCGAAGGCGGCGGCGACCGAGGACACGCCGGGGACGACCTCGACCTCCAGGCCGAACTCGGGTGCGCGCAGGGTGCGTACGACTCCGAAGAACCCGGGGTCGCCGTCGGCGAGCACGACCGCGCTGCCGCGGTGGCCGGTGATGCGGCGGGCGGCGAGGGCGACGCTGCCGAGGCGGATGCGTTCGGCGGCGGGCGGTACCTCGGGGAGTGCCAGGTGGTGGGCGGCGCCCGCGACCAGCGTGGCGGCGCCGAGGGCGGAGCGTGCCGCGGCGGTCAGCGGCGAGCCGTCCCAGCCGATCACCGTGACGCGGTCGGCCATCGTCTCTCAGTCTCCAGAGGTGTGCGCAGGTTGTCGTCGGTGGGCAGCCCGCGGGCGGCTTGGTGAGGGTACCCGCTGCGCCCCGGAAGCGCTTTCACCGCCCTGGGTCCGGATCCGGTTCAGTTCCAGTCGGAGTACGTCGTGAAGCCGTCCGTGTCGGCCAGTTGGTCGCCCGCGCCGTCGAGGTCCTCGGGCAGCAGGCTCCACACGATGAAGTCGGTGCGGACGTCGCTCCAGGTCCCGTCGTCGGCGCGGACGTGCGCTATACAGGCGCCGCGCAGGACACCTTCGCTGATACAGCCGATCTTCTGGGCGACCTGCTGGGAGGCGGTGTTGTCGGCCGCGGTGCGCAGCTCGATCCGCTCGAACTTCTGGTCGGTGAACAGCCACTGGGCGGTGGCGAGCGCGGCCTCGGAGGCGTAGCCCTCGCCGCGGGCCCAGGGGGCGATGATGTACGACAACTCCGTGGAGCGGACGTGCCAGTTGGTCTTGGCGAGCTGGACGACGCCGACCAGGCGCTGGGTGAGGAACTCCGTGACGGCGAAGGCGATTCCGCGACCGGTCTCCCGTTCGGCCGGCGCGTACCGCGTGATCCAGCCGCGCGCCTGCTCCTCGCTGTAGGGCTGGGGTACGTCGGTCCAGGCCCCGACCTGCTCGTCGTTCATCATCTCGGCCAGCGCGGGCACGTCGTCCTCGTCGAGGGGGCGCAGCACCAACCGCTCCGTGCTGATGGAGATGTTGGGGAAGGTGCCAGTCATGCGCCACTCCGTAGCCGTCGGAAAACCAGCAGGGCCTGCTGAACTGCCCAGCATGCAGCATGAAAGCACCGAACCGCATCACGGGGCCCACACATGGTGAGCGAGTGGACCCCGTGCGTGGCGATACGTCGTATACGCGTCGGTGGCCCTACGCCTTTCAGAAGGACGGGATGACGGAACCGGCGTACTTGTCCTGGATGAACTTCTTGACCTCGGGGGAGGTGAGCAGCTTGGCGAGCTTCTTCACGCGCGGGTCGTCCTGGTTGCCGTCCTTGACCGCGAGGAAGTTGCCGTAGGGGCTGTTCTTCGCGGACTCCAGGACGAGGGCGTCCTTGGCCGGCTTGAGGTCGGCGGAGATGGCGTAGTTGCCGTTGACGACCGCCGCGTCCACGTCGTCGAGGGAGCGCACGGTCTGGGCCGCCTCGACCTCCTTGAACTTGAGGTTCTTCGGGTTCTTGGTGATGTCCTGCGGGGTCGCCTCGCTGCCGGCGCCGTCCTTCAGCGTGATCAGCCCGTTGGCGGCGAGCAGCTTCAGGGAGCGGGCCTCGTTGACGGCGTCGTTCGGGACGGCGACGGTCGCGCCGCTCTTCAGGGCGTCGACGCTCTTGACCTTGTGGGAGTAGAGGCCGAGCGGCTCCAGATGCACCGTGACGACGGGCACGATGTGCGTGCCGCGCTTCTTGTTGAAGTCGTCGAGGTAGGGCTGGTTCTGGAAGTAGTTGGCGTCCACCGAGCCGTCCTCGGTCGCCGTGTTCGGCACGATGTAGTCCTGGAACTCCTTGACCTCCAGGTCGAGGCCCGCCTTCTTCGCCAGGTGCTCCTTGACGTAGTTCAGGATCTCGGCGTGCGGGGTGGGGCTCGCGGCCACGACCAGGGGTCCGCTGGTGTCGGAGGCGGAGTCCGAGCCGGACGAACCGCAGGCACTGAGCCCGAAGGTGAGCGCTCCGGCGGCGAGGACGGCAGTGGTGAGCTTTGCGGTGTTACGCACGAAAAGTGCCTTTCCTTTTGGGTGCAGCGATCCCGTGTTCGGGTGCACGGGAAAAATGGGGGCGCCCTCAGACGGGCTCGGGGGTGTCTCAGACGGTCTTGGTGTCCGCCGTGGCCGCCTTCAGCAGCCGCAGCTTCGGCGCGGGGCCGGAGCGTCCGCCGCGCCTGTGCAGCGAGCGGGCCGCGTAGTCGCCGGCGAACTGGATGAGCGAGATGACGACGGCGAGGATCGCGACGGTGATCCACATCAGCTGGGTCTCGAAGCGCTGGTAGCCGTAGCGGATCGCGATGTCACCGAGGCCGCCGGCGCCGACCGTGCCGGCCATCGCGGAGTACCCGATGAGGGCGACGATCGTGGTGGTGGTGCTGGCGATCAGCGAGGGCAGGGCCTCGGGGACGAGGACCTTGCGGACGATGGTCCAGGTGTTGCCGCCCATCGACTGCACGGCCTCGACCAGACCGCCGTCCACTTCGCGGACAGCCGTCTCGACCAGGCGCGCGAAGAACGGGATGGCACCGATGGCGAGCGGCACGATGGCGGCCTCGCGGCCGATGGTCGTCCCGGTGATCGTGCGGGTGAAGCCCATCAGCGCGACCATCAGGATGATGAACGGCATCGAGCGGGCCACGTTCACCACCTGCCCGATGACCTTGTTCGCGACGACGTTCTGGAGGAGCCCGCCCCGGTCGGTGAGGACGAGCAGCACACCGAGGGGCAGACCGCCCACGACGGCGATGACCGTGGACCAGCCGACCATGTAGAGGGTGTCCCAACACGCCTGCTCCAGCAGGGGCTCCATCTCGGACCAGGTCACTTGGCACCTTCCTTCACCAGCTGGTGCTCGCCGACGACTTCGATCTGCAGGCCCTTTTCGCGCAGGAAGCCGACGGGCACGACGTTGTCCTCGTAGCGGCCGGGCAGTTCGATGCGCATCCGGCCGACCTGGAGGCCGCCGACGGTGTCGATGGCGGCACCGAGGATCGATATGTCGATGTTGTAGGTGCGCGACAGCTGGGAGATGACGGGCTGGGTGGCCGCCTCGCCCTGGAAGGTGACGTCGAGGACGGTCCGGTCCTCGCCGGTGGCCTCGCCGCCGACGGGGAAGAGCGCGGAGGCCAGTTCGGAGCCGGGGGTCGCGAGCAGTTCGCTGACGGTGCCGGACTCGACGATGCGGCCGTTCTCCATCAGGGCGGCCGAGTCGCAGATCGACTTCACGACGTCCATCTCGTGGGTGATGAGCAGGACGGTGAGACCGAGCTGCCGGTTCAGGTCGCGCAGCAGCTGGAGGATCGAGCGGGTGGTCTCGGGGTCGAGGGCGCTGGTGGCCTCGTCGGACAGGAGCACCTTGGGGTCGCCGGCCAGGGCGCGGGCGATGCCGACGCGCTGCTTCTGGCCGCCGGAGAGCTGGGCCGGGTAGGCGTTCGCCTTGTCGGCGAGTCCGACGAGGTCAAGGAGCTCGAGTGCCTTGCGGGAGCGCTCCTTGCCGGAGGTGCCGAGGATTTCGAGCGGCAGCTCGACGTTGTCCCGGACCGTGCGGGTGGACAGCAGGTTGAAGTGCTGGAAGACCATGCCGATACGGCTGCGCGCCTGCCGCAGCTCCTTGCCGGCGCGCGGACCGCGGCCCACGAGGGCGGTGAGGTCCTGCCCGTCGACGGTCACGGTGCCGGCGGTGGGGCGCTCCAGCAGGTTGACGCAGCGGATGAGTGAGGACTTGCCGGCGCCGGACTGGCCGATGACGCCGTACACCTCGCCTTCGCGGACGTGCAGATCGACGCCGTCCAGGGCGGTGACCTCACGGCCGCGCGAGCGGTAGACCTTGGTCAGGCCTGTTGTCGTGATCACTGGGGTTCCGTCACTGTCGAGTACCCGGGCGTGGGTGTGCCCTGGTACGGGAAGAAGTCGTGCGCGGGCACATGGGTCACGTACGGCGTTCACGGCGTACGGACGTGCCGGGGCGGCTCGCTTCGGGGCGCGAGTCTCAAGGGGTGGTGCGGGGGCCCTCTAACAGGCGCACATTCGACACATACAACGAGCACCGGGCGTCGTGGTCGCCTCGGTCGCAACAGTGCGGCAGCTCGTCGTGGTCATGCGATCAGTAAAGCAGACGTATGCGGGCGGCCAAGAACCCGCTGTCCGCATGACGGACAGCGGTGGACAGGTTCAGGACCGGACGGAGATCTCCACGTTCCGGGCGGTCACCAGTGCCGACAGGGCCGACAGGTTCTCGACCACCAAGTCGGCGTCGAGCTCGTGTGCCTGATGGGTTGTGGTCAACGCCACGGTGGTCATACCGGCGGCGCGGCCGGCGCGCAGGCCGGCGGGGGCGTCCTCGAAGACGACACAGCGGGCCGGGTCCACGCCGAGTTCACGGGCGGCGAGCAGATAGGGCTCGGGGTCCGGCTTGCCGCGGGTGACGTCGTCGGCGGCGACCAGCGTCTTGGGGAGGATGCCGACCGCCGCGAGACGGGCCTCGGCGAGCCGGCGGGTGGCCGAGGTGACGACGGCCCAGCGGTCGGCGGGCAGGGAGTCCAGGAAGGCCGTGGTTCCGGGCAGCAGATGAACACCGCCGTTGGGCACGTCCTCCACCTCCAGTTGCTCGATCCGCGCGAGGGCCGTCGGCACGACGTCGGCGGGCAGCAGCTCGGCGGCTATGTCCGCGGCCGTGCGTCCGTGGAGTTCGACCCGTGCGAACTCCTCCGCGGTGATGCCGAACTCCTCGGCCCAGCGCGTCCAGCAGCGGTGGACGGATTCGAGGGAGGAGACGAGGGTTCCGTCGTTGTCGAACAGGAGGGCTTCGGCATGGATCTTCATGTCCTCGACCCTACGGTGCGGTGCGGGGGCGGCCGCATCAGGTCTTTTGGACCGTAATAGGCTCGCCGCATGTTTGATGCCCTGACGCTGGTGACCGGCGTCGCCGCGCTGCTGCTGGCCGCCTGGTGCGGCTGGGCCGCCTACCGTGATCAGCCGACCAAGGACTGGCACTTCATCGGGATGGCCGTGGTGTCGGTGCTGGCGCTGGTCCAGCTGGTGATCGGGATCGTGCAGCTGGCGCGGGGCGAGAAGCCGGAGCAGGGGACGACGATCTTCGTCGCCTATCTGCTGGGGGCGTTCGCGTGCGTGCCCGCGGCGGGGTTAATGTCGCTCGCGGAGCGGACGCGGTGGGGATCGGTGACGGTTGCCGCCGGCGGTGTGGTGCTGGCCGTCCTGGAGGTGCGGCTCTATGACATCTGGGGAAGCTGACGTGAGCGGTGGCCGGCGGCGGCTGACCAGTGGGCCGGGGACGCTGCTGGTGTGGTTGTACGGGGTGATGGTCGTGGGGGCGGTGTCTCGATCCGCGTACCAGATCTCCACGGAATTCGATCGGGCGCCGCTCGCGTACTCACTGTCAGCGGTGGCCGGGGTGGTGTACGGATTCATCACGTACACGCTGGTGCGCGGCGGGGAGACAGCTCGCAAAGTGGCGCTCGCGTGCTGTGGGGCTGAACTGGTGGGTGTGCTGACCGTTGGCATGTGGACGCTGATCGAGCCCTCTGCGTTTCCGGACGCCACCGTGTGGTCGGACTTCGGGATGGGGTACGTGTTCATCCCCGTGCTCTTGCCGCTTTCTGCCATTTACTGGTTGCGGAAGGGTGCGCCCAAGGGGGATGCCGCCTGAGGTCTTCGGGCGGCATCCGGTCCGTCGTGGCTGATCACGCAGTTCCTCGCGCCCCTAAAGACTCATGCGGTTGCCGCATATGTGCCGGCCGGCTTCTCCAGGACGATCATCGGGACTCCGTCCGCGCCCTCCGACGTGCCCACCGTCTGGTAGCCGACCTTGCGGTAGAGGCGGAGGTTGCCCTCGCTGCGGTGGCCGGTGAAGAGGCGGAAGCTGGTGGCGCCTCGTTCGTCCGCCAGGGCGGCCTCGGCCGCCCGGAGGAGGCGGGCCCCGATGCCGTGGCCCTGGAGGCGTGGGTGGACGCAGAGCTTGCCGATGGCGGCCGAGCCGTCCTCGGTGACGCGGCCGCGGACCGAGCCGACCACCTCGTCTCCCAGGCGGGCCACGAAGACACAGTCCGAGGTCACCTCCGCGCGGACCGAGTCCAGGCTCTGGACGAGCGGATCGATGCGGTAGTTGCCGTACAGCGCCGCCTCACTCTGGAAGCACAGGTACTGCAGCCTGAAGATCTGCTCCGCGTCCTGCTCGGCCGCCGCAGAGATGGTCACGCTCATGCCCATGTGCGCACGCCTCCCGCTCACCTGATCGCCTGTTGTCCCCCACTCCTATCCCCGCACCCGGCGGGTCGCAACCTCCGGTGGGAGCAATCGCCGAAGACATCCCAGACATCTGGAACGTTCCGGACCCAGACTGCCCTGTGAGATACCCAACTCCCCCGCGATCTCCCGGTAGGTGAGGTCCCTCGGGGAGAGGAGGGCCGCCATGAGCGAGGGGCAGCGGCCGGGCAGCCGGCGCACCGCGTCGTGCAGGGCCCGGCGCCGGGCGGCGGCGAGGGTGAGCTGTTCGGGGGTGCGGTCGTCGTCGGCCGCGGGCTCGGTGTCGTAGGGCCGTTCGAGGCGGGTCGTACGACGGCTGCGGCGGGACTCGGAGCGGACGGCGCGGCGGAGCCAGCCGGTCGGGTCGAGGGGCGGGCCCTGCGTCTCCAGGTGCTCCAGGAGGCGGAGCCAGACCGCCTGCTCCAGATCGGCCGGTTCCGTACCGGAGGCATGTGCCTCCGCGGAGGCCTCGGCGGTGAGCAGCGGGCGCAGGGCGGTGACCAAGTCGTGCGTCATATGCGGTATGACACGGCCGCCCGGGCTCTGGGTTGCCCGGGCGGCGGCAAGTCACCCCGATCGGGGCACGGCGGCTCAGCCGTTGACGAAGTCCGCGCGGGCGAGGACGCCCGTGTCCGCGTTGTCGGTGAAGACGCCGTCGATGCCGGTGGCGAAGTACCGCTTGAAGGCGCCGAAGGCGTCTCCGTAGGCGTCCGGGTCGGTGCCCTTGCGGTACTCCGTGGGCAGGAAGGGGTTCTCGTTGCGCATGGTGTAGGGATGCAGGACCAGCCCCACCTTGTGCGCGTCGGCGACCAGGGAGGTCTCCTTGTCGAGGCTGCCGTCCGCCTTCTTCGTGATGACGAGGTCGAGGGTCGGGCCGATGCCCTGGGCGTAGCCCGCGATCTCCCTGAGGCCCTTGGGGGTGATCAGGTCGGCGACCGTGCGCGGGTCGCCCGTCGCGACGAAGTCCCAGGGGCGGGTGTTGGCGGCGGACAGGAGGACGACCAAGGGGTTGTCGACGAGCTTGTTCAGGCGCTGGATGCTGGTCGGCTCGAAGGACTGGAGGATGACCGGCGAGTTCCGCTTGTCCTTGCCGTGCCGGTGCAGGATCTTGGCCACCCGCTCCTCCAGGCCCAGGCCGAGGCCCCGGAAGTAGGTGGGGTGCTTGGTCTCGGGGTAGATCCAGACCTGCTTGCCGCGCTTGCGGGTCTGCTCCTCCTGCCACTTCAGGACTTCCTCGAAGGTGGGGATCTCCCAGCGGCCGTTGTAGAGCGTGTTGTGCGGGCGGTTGGCCGGGATGCGCTCGATCGCGCGGAGCGTCTTGAGCTCGGCGAGCGTGAAGTCCTCGGTGAACCAGCCGGTGGTGGAGACGCCGTCGAGGAGCTTGGTCCTCCTGCGGTCGGCGAACTCCTTGTGGTCGGCGACGTCGGTCGTGCCGCCGATCTCCGGCTCGTGGCGGCAGACGAGGTGGCCGTCCCTGGTGGGGACGAGGTCGCCGGCCTCGACGATGTCGGCGCCCAGGTCCAGGGCGAGCTGATAGGAGCCGAAGGTGTGCTCGGGGCGGTACCCGCTGGCACCGCGATGGCCGATGACCGTCGGCACGGGAAGGCTCTTCAGGCCGCCGCCACCGTACCCGGCCGATCCGGACGTCGTGGCTCCGACGGTCATGGATCCGGTGGTCGCGGCTCTAGCCGTCCCCGGCAGGCCCAGGACCGCTCCCCCGGCGCCGAACATCGCGGCCCCGAGAAGTGCGCGCCGTCCGGTGCCGTCCGTGTGCTCGTCCTGCGATCCCATGGGGACCCCTCCTGCCGTCGCCTCTTCGATGCGCGCCGATCGTAGGTCCGGGTCCGTGACGGGCGGGAGACCTACGGCAGAACACGCGGGTGACACGGGATGTCGTATGGGAACAGATGTCTGATGGTTCGTCGGCTTCACGGCGCGGAGCCGGGGTACGCGTCGGTCGGGGCGACCTCCGTCACATCGTTCCGCCCGGGTTTCCGGGAGGCAACGGGGACCATCCGCAGGTAAACGAGTGTCAACAGTGCGTAAGACCTCGGTGAACCCCGAGCGCCCGATGTGCGCGATTCCCCGAGCCGCGAGTAATGTCCTCACCTGCACAGACTCATACAGTTTCCCTGGCCGTTCTCTTGACTCCGGAGGGCCCGTTGTCCCGCTTCGCGCTCATCAAGGCAGTGCTCGGACCGATCATGCGCCTGATGTTCCGCCTACAGGTGGAGGGCGCGGAGCACATCCCGGGTGACGGTCCCGTCATCCTGGCCGGCAACCACCTCACCTTCATCGACTCGATGATCCTTCCGCTGGTCTGCGACCGGCAGGTGTTCTTCATCGGCAAGGACGAGTACGTCACCGGAAAGTCCCTGAAAGGCCGTCTCATGGCCTGGTTCTTCACCGGCGTCGGCATGATCCCGGTGGACCGCGACGGCGGCCGCGGCGGTGTGGCCGCGCTGATGACCGGGCGCCGGGTTCTGGAGGAGGGCAAGGTCTTCGGGATCTACCCCGAGGGGACGCGGTCGCCCGACGGCCGGCTGTACCGCGGGCGTACGGGTATCGCCCGACTGACGCTGATGACGGGTGCGCCGGTCGTCCCCTTCGCGATGATCGGCACGGACAAGTTGCAGCCGGGCGGGTCGGGGATGCCGCGGCCCGGGCGGGTCACGGTCCGGTTCGGTGAGGCGATGGAGTTCTCGCGGTACGAGGGGATGGACCGGGACCGGTATGTGCTGCGGGCCGTGACGGACTCCGTGATGACCGAGGTCATGCGGCTGTCGGGCCAGGAGTACGTGGACATGTACGCGACCAAGGCGAAGGCCGCGTAGCCGTTCGTTGTCGGGTGCGGCGCAGTAGGGACTTGTCGCCCCCACTGCGCCGCACAGCTCTGTCCCCCTAGAAGCCCTTGTCCAACCGTTGTTCCTTCAGCATGAACCAGGCTGCCACCGCTGTCGCAAGCAGGACCACCGCTCCCGCGCCCGCGGCGATCGTGAGGCCGTCCACGAAAGCCTCTCGGGCTGAGAACAGCAGGTCGTGAGCCGTGTCCGTCGGCATTCCGGACGCCGCCTCCACCGCACCGCCGAGCGACTCGTGAGCTCCGGCCGGTGTATCCGTCGGGCCCGTGAAGCCCCGGTACACGCCCGTCACGATCGAGCCCAGTACGGCGATGCCCAGGGCCGCGCCCAGTTCGTACGCCGTCTCCGAGACCGCCGACGCGGCTCCCGCCTGTTCCTTCGGGACGCTCGACAGGATCACGTCCGCCGTCACCGTGAACGAGAAGCCCGCGCCCACGCCGACCACCAGCAGAGCGGCGCCCAGCATCGGGTAGTCCGTGGACTGGTCGAGCAGGGTCAGTGACGCCAGGGCCAGGCCGATGGCGGCGAGGCCTCCGGAGACCACGGCCCGTACCGAGTACCGGCGAGCCACCGTGCCCGCGACCAGGCCCGCGGCCACCGCTCCCACCGCCGCCGGGAGTTCGGCCAGACCCGCCTCCAACGGGGGCCTGCCCTGGACGAGTTGGAGGTACTGGGAGAGGAAGAAGACCAGGCCGGAGAGGCCGAGAACGGTCAGCAGGTCGGCCAGGACGGCGCCGCCGAAGCCGCGGTTGCGGAACAGGCGCATGTCCAGGAGGGGCGCCGGCAGGGTGAGTTGGCGGCGGACGAAGGTGTACAGGGCTGCCGCCCCCAGGACGCCCGCGGCGACCGGCTCCCACGTGATGCCGTGTGCGGCGGCCTCCTTGACGGCGTAGACCACCGCGATCACGCCGACCAGGGACAGCGCGACGCTGGCCATGTCCCAGGGCCCCGGGTTCGGATCGCGGGACTCCGGCAGGAACTTGATGCCCACGAGGACCAGGACCGCCATCACCGGCAGGTTGATCAGGAAGACCGAGCCCCACCAGAAGTGTTCGAGGAGGAAGCCTCCGACGATGGGGCCGATCGCCGTACCGGCGGAGGCGGTCGCGCCCCAGATGCCGACGGCGAGACTGCGCTCGCGCGGGTCGTGGAAGAGGTTGCGGATCAGGGCCAGGGTGGCGGGCATGAGGGTCGCGCCGGCGACGCCGAGCAGCGCCCGCGCCAGGATCATCAACTCCGGTGTCGTCGCGTAGGCGTTGAGGATCGATACCGCGCCGAACGCCGTCGCGCCCAGCAGCAGGATCCGCTTGCGCCCGATGCGGTCGCCGAGGCTGCCCATCGACACCAGCAGGCCCGCGATGACGAACGAGTAGACGTCACCGATCCACAGGAGCTGGGTGCCGGTCGGCTCGAGGTCCTCGCTGATGTACGGGGTCGCGAGGCCGAGGACGGTCGCGTCGACGGCCACCAGCAGCACGGCGAGCACCAGGACGGACAGCGCGAGCCAACGGCCGGGGCGCTTCACCGCCTCGGTCGTGGTCGCCGGCTGCAGGGTGCTGGTCATGATTCCTCTCTCGGTGGTGCGGGATGACGTAGTGCGCCGCCGAGCAACAGCTCGACGGTCATGTGGTGGAAGTCCTTGGGGGCGCCCTTGCCGCTCTGCAGCATCCAGACGGCGGAGGCGAGCAGGCCGAACAGGGCCTCGGTGAGCCAGGCGGGCGTGAGGTCGATGCGGAACTCGCCGTTCTGCTGCCCGCGTTGGAACAGTGCGGCGATGCGGGCGTCGATCCGGGCCCAGCCGTCGTTCTGCTCCGCGCCCTCGAACAGCTGGTTCTCCGTGTAGAGGAAGGCGAGGAGTCCGGCAGCGGACTCGACCTCGCGAACCAGACGCCGTACGGCTTCGCTCTCCGGTCCCTCCTCCGGGCGGGCGGCTTCGAGTGCCTTCTCGCACTCCTCGATGCCAAGCGCTTCCAGTGCCCGCACCAGCGCGTCGCGCCCGGCGAAGAGGCGGTGCAGCGTGGCCCGGCTGATCCCGGCGGCCTTGGCGACCTCGTCCATGGTCGCGGTGGATTTGCGGGTCAGCAGGGCGGCGGCACTGCGCAGCACATGGTCACGGTCGACAGCCATGAGACAACCATAGCCCATGTGAGACATTCATGTCTCATGACGGGCATGGCCGTCTCATGGCTTGACTGTCGCAGTTGATCAGGAGCTTCTCAGTGCCAGGGCAGCTGAGCGCGGCGCTCCCAGTACGCGCCCGGTTCCTCCACCAGCGCCGCGAGCCGGGACAGCTGCTCGTCGTCCAGGTCCACGACGGCCGCGTGCAGGTTGGACGCGAGCTGGGCGGTGGTGGCGGCTCCCGAGAGGACCACTCCGGCCCAGGGCTGACGCAGGACCAGGGCGAGGGCTACGGCGTCACAGCCCAGGGACATCTCGGCCGCTACGGCCTTCAGGGCGTCCGGGGCGTGCGGTCCGGCGAGCCTGCCGTTGGCCATGCCCTCCTTGACGATCACCGTGAGACCGGCGGCGTGGGCCTCGGCGAGGGCGGGCCCGGCCGAGGTCTCCAGGGCGTTGTACGTCGACTGGACGGTACGGAAGAGGGGCTCGCCGTCGACGGTCACCTCCAGTGCGGCGCGGATCGCTTCCGCCTGGGCGGGGCCGCTGGTCGAGAAGCCGACGGTGGTGCCCTGGGCCGCCGCCTCCGCGAGCCTCGCGTGGAGTTCCTTGTCGGTGAGGGCCGGGCTGCCCGGGGTCACCGAGTGGATCTGGTAGAGGTCGAGGCGGTCACCGAGCAGTTCGGCGGTCTCGGCGCGCTGACGGTCGTACGTCCGGACGCCGTGGTCCTTGATCTCGTGCTTCTCGGCGTCGGTGGTCCAGTCGGCGGTGTAGGTGTAGCCCCACTTGCTGCCGACGACCACGTCGTCGATGTGCGGGTTCCTGTCGAGCCAGTCCGCGAGGAACTCCTCGGAGCGGCCGTAGGAACGGGCCACGTCGAAGTAGCGGACGCCCTGGAAGTAGGCGGCGTCGAGGAGTTCGTGGGTGCGGGTGCGGAGGGTTTCTACGCTGCGGTCGTCTCCGAGGTCTTCGTCTCGGCCGAGGTTGATGTAGCCGGGGCGGGCGATTGCGGCGAGGCCCAGTCCGAGGTGGCAGGTGGGGGTGGTTGCTGTCGCCAGTCGGGCGAAGGGCATCGCGGGCTCCGTTCGGTCGGTCCGGTACGGCTTCCGACCAACGTACCCGCGATGACCTTCGGCGACCTCGGTGACCTTCGGCGACCTTCGGCGACCTTCGGTGACTGAACCCTAAAGGCCCTTGGCCTTCGCCCAATTGTGCTGAGCGGCCAGGTCCGCCTTCACCTCTGCCAACTGGACCGCCACCGCGCTCGGGGCCGTGCCGCCCCTGGCGTTGCGGGAGGCGAGCGCGCCCGGGACGTTGAGGACCGTGCGGACCTCCGGGGTCAGATGGGCGCTGATCTTGGCGAACTGCTCGTCCGTCAGGTCGTTCAGCTCCTTGCCCTCGGCCTCCGCCGCCTTGACGCACTCGCCGGCGACCTCGTGGGCCACGCGGAAGGGGACGCCCTGCTTGACCAGCCACTCGGCGATGTCGGTGGCGAGGGAGAAGCCGGCCGGGGCCAGTTCCTCCATGCGCTCGCGGTTGACCGTGAGGGTCGCCATCATGCCGGTGAACGCGGGGAGCAGGACCTCCAGTTGGTCGCAGGAGTCGAAGACCGGCTCCTTGTCCTCCTGGAGGTCGCGGTTGTAGGCGAGGGGCAGGGCCTTGAGCGTGGCCATCAGGCCCGTCAGGTTGCCGATCAGGCGGCCGCTCTTGCCGCGCGCCAGCTCCGCGATGTCCGGATTCTTCTTCTGCGGCATGATCGACGAACCCGTGGAGAACGCGTCGTGCAGGGTCACGAAGGAGAACTCCTTCGTGTTCCAGATGATGATCTCCTCGGCGATCCGGGAGAGGTTGACGCCGATCATCGCGGTGATGAAGGCGAACTCGGCGACGAAGTCACGGGAGGCCGTGCCGTCGATCGAGTTGCCGACACTGCCGTGCTCGAAGCCGAGGTCCTTGGCGACCGCCTCCGGGTCCAGGCCCAGGGAGGAACCGGCCAGCGCCCCCGAGCCGTACGGCGACACAGCCGTACGCTCGTCCCACTGGCGCAGCCGTTCCGCGTCCCGGGACAGGGACTGGACGTGGGCGAGGACGTGGTGGGCGAACAGCACCGGCTGGGCGTGCTGGAGGTGGGTGCGGCCGGGCATCGCCACGTCCGGGTGAGCCTCCGCCAGACCCACCAGCGCGTCCTGGAGCTCGGCGATCAGACCGCCGATGATCCGGGCGTGGTCCCGCAGGTACATGCGGAAGAGGGTGGCGATCTGGTCGTTGCGCGAGCGGCCGGCGCGCAGTTTGCCGCCGAGGTCGGGGCCGACGCGCTCCAGCAGGCCCCGCTCCAGAGCGGTGTGGCAGTCCTCGTCGGCGATCGTGCCGACGAAGGAGCCGTCGTTCACGTCGGCTTCGAGCTGGTCGAGCCCGGCGAGCATGCGCTGCAGCTCGTCCTCGCTCAGGAGGCCCGCCTTGTGCAGCACGCGCGCGTGGGCACGCGAACCGGCGATGTCGTACGGCGCGAGCCGCCAGTCGAAGTGGACGGACGCGGACAGCTTCGCCAGCGCCTCGGCGGGACCGTCGGCGAAACGACCGCCCCAGAGCCGGACGTCACCGCTGTTGCTGCTCACTTCGTTGCTCCTCACCGCTGCACTCACCGTCATGCATGATTATGCAGAGTGCTGCATGATTCGTCAATCTGACATGCGGGCGGCGACGAATTTGCGCTCCCTTTGAACACCGGAAACCGCTTGCCCGTACTTCCCGCCGAACGCAGGCGCCGCGTTTGTCACCACAGACCACTCCCGACCCCGAGTGAGGCATCCGCATGTCCAGGGCTCTTCCGAAGTACAACCAGCGCCGCGTGGCGATCATCGGCGGCGCCGCCGCCGTGGCACTGACCGGGGCGATCGTCGCCGGTACCGCCCTCGCCGGGGAGACCTCCAAGAGCAGCACCGCCACCGTCCGCACGCTGGCCGCCCCCGGCAGCATCACATGCCCGGACGTGGCCTCCCAGCTGCCGGCGATCCCCGCCACCGCCCAGGCCGAGGTCACCCGCAACCTGACCCTCCTCCAGACCCAGATCGCCGAAGCCAACAAGCGGCTCGTCGACACGGTCGGCCAGGGCGGACCGAACTTCGTCCAGAACGCCATCCTGGGCCCGCTGAAGGACAAGCGGGTCGCCACCGTCAACCGCATCGCCACCGCCATCGGCCGTACCGCGGCGAAGCCGCAGGGCCTGGACGCGCTGGCCCCCTGCACCCTCAACGCCGGCGGCGCCGGGGCCGGGGCGGGCGCCGGGGCCGGCGCGGGTCCGAGCGCCGCCCCGAGCCAGACGGCCGGTGCCGGGGGGACCGGGAACGCGGGGAACACGGGGAACGCAGGGAACGCTGGCAACGCCGGTCAGGCCGCCGGCGCGGGCACCATCTCCTGCCCGGACGTGGCCTCCAAGCTGCCCGCGATCCCCGCCACCGCGCAGGCCGAGGTCACCCGCAACCTGACCCTCCTCCAGACCCAGATCGCCGAAGCCAACAAGCGGCTCGTCGACACGGTCGGCCAGGGCGGACCGAACTTCGTCCAGAACGCCATCCTCGGCCCGCTGGCCGACAAGCGGAAGTCGACCATCGACCGCATCGCCATCTCCATCGGCCGTACCGCGGCGAAGCCTCAGGGCCTCGACTCCCTGGCCGCCTGCACGCTCACCAAGTGACGTGACAGGCGCTGTGGCCGCCCCGTTCGAGCGCCGGCCGGGGCGGCCACGGACGTCGTCGAGCAGATCGACGTCCGAATTCCTTAGACAGGCGAAAGGTATGCGCTCATAATCCTTAGATATGGGAAAGACTTATGAGCGCATAGACGGCCGGCTCCGCTCCTTCATCGAGGCGCAGCCCCTCTTCTTCACCGCGACCGCTCCCCTGTCGAGCGACGGCACGGTCAACCTCTCCCCCAAGGGGCTGCGCGGCTCCTTCGTGGTCCTCGACGAACTCACCGTGGCCTACCTCGACTTCGCCGGCTCCAACGCCGAGACGGTCGCGCATCTGCGGGAGAACGGCCGGATCACCCTCATGTGGTGCGCGTTCCAGGGGCCGCCGAACATCGTCCGGGTGCACGGCCGCGGTGAGCCCGTCTTCCGGGACGACCCGCGCTTCAGGGAACTGCTCTCCCGCTTCCCGGACATCGACCCGACCGCGCACGGACTGCGGGCGATCATCGTCGTGACGGCCGACCTGGTCCGCGACACCTGCGGTTACGCGGTGCCGTACATGGCGTACGAGGGCGACCGCGAGCTGCACGGCAAACGGTTCGCGCGCGAGGACGACGAGTCGCTGGGCGCGTACTTCGCCAAGAAGGACCACATCGCCACGAGCCTGGACGGACTGCCGGGGCTGCCGTTGCCGTTGCCGCCGTCCGTCGTCTGACTCAGGCGTTGCCGAGCCGGACGGTGAAGGTCGTCGATCCCGGCCCGCTCTCCAGCGTCACGCTGCCCCCGTGCGCCTCCACCACCGCGGCCACGATCGACAGGCCCAGGCCCGCGCCGCCGGTCTCCGCCTTGGTGCTGCGGTCGGCGCGGGTGAAGCGCTCGAAGACACCCGCCTGGATGTCCTCGGGGATGCCGGGGCCGTCGTCGTGGACCTTCAACAGCACGTCGGTCGCGTCGGTCTCCAGCGTCACCGTCACCTTGGTGCCGGCCGGGGTGTGCAGACGGGCGTTGGACAGCAGGTTGGCCAGCACCTGGTGGAGGCGGTGCTCGTCGCCCGTCACCGTGACCGGTTCCGCCGGGAGGTCCAGCTCCCAGCGGTGATCCGACCCCGTGGCCCTCGCGTCCGTGAGGGCGTCGAGGACCAGGCGGGTGAGGTCGACGGTGGCTGCCTCCAGGGGGCGGCCGGCGTCCAGGCGGGCCAGCAGGAGCAGGTCGTCGACCATGGCGCCCATGCGGGTCGACTCGGCGGCGATGCGTTCCAGGGCCCGGGTGATCTCCGGCGGCAGCGGGCCGGGGTGCAGCAGGGCGAGTTCGGCATGGCCGCGCACCGAGGCGACCGGGGTGCGCAGTTCGTGGCTGGCGTCGGCGGCGAAGCTGCGCAGCCGTTCCTCGCTGGCGTGGCGTTTGGTGAGGGCGTCCTCGACATGGCCGAGCATGCGGTTGAAGGCGCCGGCGACCCGGCCCACCTCACTGCGCGGGTCGGATTCGGGGGCGCGCGGCGGCAGGGCCACCTCCCCGCTGGCCAGCGGGAGTTCGCTGACCCGGGTGGCGGTGGCGGCGACCCGGCTGAGCGGGCGCAGGGACCAGCGCACCCACAGGGCGCCCGCGACACCGGTGACGGTGAGGGCGGCGCCGAAGACGATGCCGGCGACCAGTTCGAGGCGGTGCACTGTGGCCTCGACGGGCTCCAGGGGCAGGCCGGTGACCAGGATGTCGCCGTCGAGGCCCCGGGTGGCGAGGAGCCGGTAGCCGCCCAGGGCGGAGAAGTCGACGCTGTGGCCCCTGCCGTCGACCGGGACCGCGGCGAGCCGCTTCCGGTCGCGGGCGGTGAGGTCGACGTTCAGGGTGCCGCTCGACCGGACGACCGCGGCGGCGGTGACGGTGTCGTTCACCAGCCGGGCGCCGAACGTGCCCGTCGCCTGCCTACGGGTGTCGCCGTGCTCGTCGCCGTCGTGATCGTCCTTCTGGTGCTTCCCTTTGAGTTCCAGGCTCACGGCGAAGCGGTTCCCGGCCTCGGTCAGCTGCTCGTCGAGGCGGTTGGTGAGGAAGCCGCTCAGGGCGAGCACCGCGGCCACTCCGACCGCGGCACAGCTCACCGCCAGCAGCACCACGAGGCCGAGGGTGAGCCGGGCCCGCAGCGTGTGCGGCCGCAGGTCCCTCACGGCGTCACCGGCTTGATCACGTATCCCGCCCCGCGCACGGTGTGGATCATCGGCTCACGGCCGGCGTCCACCTTCTTGCGCAGATACGAGATGTACAGCTCGACCACATGGGCGCGGCCGCCGAAGTCGTAGGACCACACACGGTCGAGGATCTGCGCCTTGCTGAGCACGCGGCGCGGGTTGCGCATGAGGAAGCGCAGCAGCTCGAACTCGGTCGGGGACAGTTCGATCAGCTCGCCGGCGCGGGTGACCTCGCGGGCCTCCTCGTCCATGACCAGGTCGCCGACGGTCAGCCGCGGGCCCTCGTCGAGCTGGCGGGCCATGCCCGCGCGGCGCAGGAGTCCGCGCAGCCGGGCGATGACCTCCTCCAGGCTGAACGGCTTGGTCACGTAGTCGTCGCCGCCCGCCGTGATGCCCTTGATCCGGTCCTCGACCGCGTCCCGGGCGGTCAGGAAGAGCACGCAGACGTCGGCCTTGACGGTGTGCAGGGCGCGCAGCACGGCGAAGCCGTCGGTGTCCGGGAGCATCACGTCAAGGACCACGGCGTCGGGCAGCAGTTCCCGGGCCGCGGTCAGCGCCGAGGCGCCGTCGCCGGCGGTGCGGACCTGCCAGCCCTCGTAGCGCAGGGCGCCGGAGAGCACCTCGGCCAGGTCGGGGTCGTCGTCGACGACGAGGACCCGCAGCGGGGTGCCGTCGGGGCGGGTGAGGGCGGGGCGGCCGGAGCGTGCGGTGTCCATGTCCTCTCCAGGATCCCCCCTGGCCGGGGCGGCGGGGGCCCGGGCAGGCTCTGAGTTTCCTCTGAGTGCGCTCTGCGGAGTGCCGTTTCACAGGGACCTGAGAAGTTCCCCTTGCACAGTGTGTGTCCAGCACAGGCGAGAGGACGCACCTATGACCACCGTGTACGAGCGGCGGGCCGCACCAGCCGTGGCGCCACCCTCGCGACGCTCCCCCGCGGGTGCCGTGCTGACCCTGCTGTGGACCGGGGCGGCGGCCGTGATCGCCCTGTGGTGGGCGGACACCGGTTCCGTGGTCGGCGCGGCCGGGTGGCTGACCGGCGGCGGGCGGATCGCCGGGCTGCTGTGCGGGTACGCCTGCGCGGTCCTGGTCGGTCTGATGGCGCGCGTCCCGCTGCTGGAGCAGCGGATCGGCTCGGACCGGGTGGCGCGCTGGCACGCGATGGCCGGCCGCTACACCGTCTGCCTGCTGCTCGCGCACATCGGGCTGATCCTCGCCGGGTACGCCGCCCAGGACAGTGCCTCGCTGTGGCACGAGACGGTCACCGTGGTCCTGGACTATCCGGACATGCTCAAGGCGAGTGCCGGCACGGTGATCCTCCTCGCGGTCGGCGTCACCTCCGCACGCGCGGTGCGCCGCCGTACCGGCCACGAGTTCTGGTACTACGTCCATCTCCTCACGTACGCGGCCGTGTTCCTCGTCTTCGGCCACCAACTGGCCCTCGGCAACGACCTGAGCGGAAACGCCGTGGCCACGGCCGCCTGGTACACGCTGTACCTGGGCGCGGCGGCTCTGGTGCTGTGGTTCCGGATCCTCGCCCCGGTGCGGCTGAACCTGCGGCACCGGCTGCGCGTGGAGTCCGTGCACCAGGAGGCGCCGGGTGTGTGGTCCGTCGTCGTGCACGGCCGGGACCTCGACCGACTGGGCGCGCGGGCCGGGCAGTTCTTCCGCTGGCGGTTCCTCGCCGACGGTCTGCGGTGGACGTCGACGCCGTACTCCCTGTCGGCGCCGCCGCACCCCGACCGCATGCGGATCACGGTCAAGGCGCTGGGCGGCCACAGCGCGGCCGTGGCGTTGCTGCGGCCGGGCACACGGGTGTGGGCGGAGGGGCCGTACGGTTCGCTGACCGGGGACCGGCGGACCTCCTCCAGGTCGCTGCTGATCGCGGGCGGGGTCGGCATCACCCCGCTGCGGGCGCTGTTCGAGACCCTGCCGGGCGAGGTGACCCTCCTGTACCGGGCGCGCACGGTCGAGGACCTCGCGCTGGGCGGGGAGTTGGAAGCCGTCGCGCGCTGGCGCGGGGCAAAGGTGCACTACCTGCTCAACGGGCCCCAGGGGCAACGGCCGCGGATCACCGCCGAGTCGCTGCGGTCGACCGTCCCCGGTCTGGCCGGCCACGACGTCTACGTCTGCGGCCCGCACGGCTTCGCCCGGGAGCTGTACGAGGAGCTGCGCGCCGCCGGGGTGCCGGACCGCCGTATCCACCACGAATCCTTCGAACTCTGAGAGCTGTGAGAGCTGTGAGAGCTGTGAGAGCCGAGACCGCTGTGAGAACTGTGAGGCCGCACACGTGCACGCGCTGAGAAAGAACCGCCCGCTGCGCCGGATCGTCCTGGCGAGCGCCGCCACGGTCTCCGGCATGGTGATGCTGTTGTCGCTGAAGCCGCACGCCTCGCCGACCCTGGCGGTGACGTCCGGGGCAACCGCTCCCGCGGTCACGGGAACCCGAACCGTCACCGGCGATTCCGTCCAGACCCGCTGGGGTCCCGTACAGGTCCGTGTCACCGTGAAGGACGGCAAGCTCACCAACGCGACCGCCGTCGTCTACCCCACGGACAATCCCCGGGACCAGGAGATCAACAGCTACGCGCTCCCGCGGCTGCGGACCGAAGCGCTCCAGGCCCAGAGCGCGGACATCGACACGGTCTCGGGGGCCACCTACACGAGCGATGGTTACCGCCAGTCACTCCAGTCCGCACTGGACTCCGCGGGCAGCTGAACACACCGGCGTCACGGCACGTATCTGAGGACCAAGGGACCACGCCCACCCCCCATGCCCCCGCCCCCGGAGGAAACGTGACCACGACGCTCGCAGGCGGCCGCGCCGCC
>NZ_JBHVYZ010000018.1:94696-96447 GCF_042880295.1 Streptomyces sp. NPDC058307 | reverse complement strand
CTGCCCCCGCCCCCGGAGGAAACGTGACCACGACGCTCGCAGGCGGCCGCGCCGCCCGCCGCCAGACGATGCGCCGCATCCGCCCGCGCCGTTCCCCGGCGACCGTCCTGCTGCTCGCCGTATGGGCGGGCGCGGCCGGTGTGCTGTGGCTGTGGTGGCACAACACGCCGTCCGTCGCCGACGACAACAGCAAGATCCTCAACGCGGGCCGGATCACCGGTCTGCTGGCCGGGTATCTGATGGCACTCGTCGTACTCCAGATGGCCCGGGTGCCCGCGCTGGAACGCCGGGTGGGCTCCGACCGGGTCGCCCGCTGGCACGCGATGACCGGCCGCTACACGCTCTGCCTGGTCCTCGCCCACGTCTTCCTGATCATGTGGGGCTACGCCCTCCAGGCCGGCAAGGGGCTCGGCGACATCGTCCAGCAGACGATGGACTCCATCAACCAGCTGCCGGACATGGGCAAGGCGGCCATCGGCACCGGTCTGCTGTTCCTGATCGGGCTGATGTCGATCGGCGGAGTGCGCCGCAGGATCCCGTACGACACCTGGTACCACGTGCACCTGATGACGTACGCGGCGGTCTTCCTGACCTTCTGGCACCAGCTGACCACCGGCAACGACTTCGCGGTCGAGCCGGTCGCCAAGACCGTCTGGTACGGGCTGTACGGCTCGGTCACCGCGCTGGTGCTCTGGTACCGGATCCTCACCCCGATCCGGCTGAACCTGCGCCACCGGATGTACGTCGAGGCGGTCGTCGAGGAGACGCCGGGTGTCGTGTCCGTCCTCATCGGGGGGCGCAAGCTGCACCGGATGGGCGCGGAGGCGGGCCAGTTCTTCCGCTGGCGCTTCCTCGCGCCGGGCATGCGGTTCAGCTCCCACCCCTACTCGCTGTCCGCGGCACCCCGACCGGGCATGCTGCGGATCACGGTGAAGGCGATCGGCGACCACAGCGAGCGGCTGCGCGAGCTGGTGCCCGGCACCAAGGTGTGGGCCGAGGGGCCGTACGGCGCCCTGACCGCCCAGCGCCGCAGCCGCGGCAAGGTGCTGCTGGTGGCCGGCGGTGTCGGCATCACGCCGATGCGGGCCCTGTTCGAGACGCTGCCGGGCGCGGCCGGTGACATCACTCTGCTGTACCGGGCCAACACCACCCAGGACCTGGCCCTGTGGGACGAGCTCTCCGCCATCGCGGACGAGCGCGGCGCCCGCCTGATGTACGCGGTGAACAGCCCGGACGGAGAGCGCCCGGACATCTCCGCGGAGTCCCTCCAGCGCAAGCTCCCCGACATCGACAAGCACGACGTGTTCATGTGCGGGCCGAACGGTTTCGCGCAGTCCGTGTACGAAGCACTGCGCGGCGCGGGTGTGCCCGCCCGCCGCATCCATCACGAGTCGTTCGAGATGTGACGACGGGAATTCAGGAGCTGTTGAAGCGATGAGGAAGAGTCACCCCGTCCGTCGAGTCGTGCTCGCGACCGCCGCCACCGTCTCCGGTGTCGTGCTGATGCTGTCGCTGAAGCCGTCCTCGGACCCGGCCTCCGCCCAGGCGGGCGGCGCGGTCCCGCAGCAGACGGCGGCGGCGCAGGAGTCGGCCCAGGGCGGCACCGGGGCGGCCGCCGGCGGCGCGGTCACCGGGGACGTGGTCCAGACCCAGTACGGTCCCGTCCAGGTCCGTATCACCGTCAGCGGCAACAAGATCACCAAGGCCGAGGCGGTCCAGGCGCCCAAGGGCGGGACGAGCGACCAGAAGAC
>NZ_JBHVYZ010000018.1:73019-94597 GCF_042880295.1 Streptomyces sp. NPDC058307 | reverse complement strand
GAGCGAGGGCTACAAGAAGTCGCTCCAGTCCGCGCTGGACCAGGCCGGTGGCTGACACGGTGGCCGAGCCGGCACAAGCTCCCGCCGCGGTACGTCACGCGGAGGAGGTCATGGGGACGGTCTTCTCCTTCGACGTCCGCGGCGGGGAACCCCTCGCCGTGCAGGCGGCACTGCGGGAGGCGGTGGCGGAACTGCACCGCGTGAACGAGGTGTTCAGCACCTACCGCGACGACAGCCAGGTCTCCCGCCTGGCCCGCGGTGAGCTGAGCCTCGACGACTGCGATCCCGAGGTCGCCGAGGTCCTCGAACTCGGCGCCGAGGCCGAGCGGTTGAGCGACGGCTGGTTCAGCCTGCGCTACGAGGGCCGCCTCGACCCGACCGGCATCGTCAAGGGCTGGGCGGTGGAACGCGCGGCCCGCCGCATGGCCCTCGCGGGCGCGACCGGGGTGAGCGTCAACGGCGGCGGAGACGTCCAGCTGTTGGGCGTACCGGGCCCGGAACGCCCGTGGCGGGTAGGGGTGTCGGACCCCCTTCGACCGGGCGGCCTGGCCGCGGTGGTCTCGGCGGCGGGTGCGGCGGAGCTGGCCGTGGCGACGTCCGGCACGGCAGAACGCGGCGCCCACATCGTCGACCCCCGCACGGGCCGCTCCGCGGTGACGGACCTGCTGGCGGTGACGGTGGTCGCCCCGACCGTGACCTGGGCGGACTGCTGGGCGACGGCGGCGTTCGCGATGGGTTCACGGGAGGGCCTGGCGTGGCTGGAGTCCTTGCCGGACGTGGAGGCGTTGCTGATCACGGCGGGCGATGAGGTGCGGTGCACGGGGGGCTTGGCAGCTAGGCTCGGGTGAGATTTTTGGGGGCGCGGGGCTGTGTCGATGTGCGGCTCCGCCGCGTGGGCGCGACCAGCCCCCACGCGCCCGCACCCGACGAACAACCTTCAGTGCCCGTTCTGAGCCAACCGCAACAAATGCTCGGCCAGCGCCTGCCCACCCGTAGGGTTCCGGCTGATCAGCATCAACGTGTCGTCCCCGGCAATCGTCCCCAAGATGTCCTGCAGCTCGGCCTGATCAATGGCCGACGCCAGGAACTGCGCAGCCCCCGGAGGGGTCCGCACGACCACGAGATTCGCCGAAGCCTCCGCGGAGATCAGCAGCTCCTGGGAGAGCCGCCGCATCCGCTCCTCCTTGGCGGACTCCCCCAACGGCGCCCGAGGGGTCCGGAAACCCCCTTCACTGGGCACCGCGTAGATGAGATCCCCGTCGTTGTTGCGGATCTTCACCGCGTTCAGCTCGTCGAGGTCCCGGGAGAGCGTCGCCTGCGTGACGCTCAGCCCGTCGTCGGACAGCAGCTTCGCCAACTGGCTCTGCGACCGCACCGGTTGCCGGTTGAGGATGTCCACGATCCGGCGGTGGCGCGCGGTACGCGTCTGCGGCACCGCGGGCCCCGCGACCCCGTTGTGCTCGTGATCCTGCGCATGGCTCATCGTCGTCTCATTCTCCGGATCATCCGTCTCCCTCGGCGGCAC
Source organism: Streptomyces sp. NPDC058307 (assembly GCF_042880295.1). Taxonomy (NCBI): domain Bacteria; kingdom Bacillati; phylum Actinomycetota; class Actinomycetes; order Kitasatosporales; family Streptomycetaceae; genus Streptomyces; species Streptomyces sp. NPDC058307. Next base: position 93,072 of record NZ_JBHVYZ010000018.1, on the reverse strand, counting down.
CCAGGATGCCGGGGAGAGCCTGAACAAGCGCGTCCACTTCGTCGTCGCCGAGGTTCAGCGGCGGCATCAGCCGTACGACATCGGGGGCGGGCGCGTTCACCAGGAATCCGGCGTCCTGAGCCGCCTGCTGCACCTGCGGCGCGAGCGGCTCGGTGAGCACGATACCCAGGAGGAGTCCCGCACCCCGGACATGGTCGATCAGGGGGTGCCCGAGTGACTCGATTCCGTCCCGCAGCTTCTCGCTCTGCCGCTTGACGTTCTCCAGCAACCCGTCGTTCGCGATGGTGTCGAGGACGGCGAGACCCGCCGCGCACGCGACCGGGTTCCCGCCGAAGGTCGTGCCGTGCTGGCCCGGCTGGAGCAGCTCCGCGGCCCGCCCGAAGGCGACGGTCGCGCCGAGCGGCAGTCCGCCACCGAGCTGCTTGGCGAGGGTGACCACGTCCGGCAGCACGCCCTCGTGGGCCTGGTACTCGAACCAGTGCCCGGTACGGCCGACGCCGGTCTGCACCTCGTCCAGGACCAGCAGCGCGCCCTTGGCCGCGGTGATCGCCCGGGCCGCCTTGAGGTAGCCGGCCGGGGGCACCACGACACCGTTCTCGCCCTGGATCGGCTCGATGACGACAAGTGCGGTGTCCTCGGTGACCGCGGCGGCCAGGGCCTGTGCGTCGCCGTACGGCACATGCGTGACGTCGGCGGGCAGCGGCAGGAAGGGGGTCCGCTTGGCGGGCTGGCCGGTGAGCGCGAGGGCGCCCATGGTCCGGCCGTGGAAGCCGCCGTCGGTGGCGACCATGTGGGTGCGCCCGGTCAGCCGGCCGATCTTGAAGGCCGCCTCGACGGCCTCCGCGCCGGAGTTGCAGAAGAAGACCCTGCCGTCCCGGCCGAAGAGCTGGAGCAGCCGTTCGGCGAGGGCGACGGTGGGCTCCGCCATGAAGAAGTTGGAGATGTGGCCGAGGGACGCGATCTGCTTGCTGACGGCCTCGACGATCGCCGGGTGGGCGTGGCCGAGCGCGTTGGTCGCGATGCCGCCGACGAAGTCGTAGTACTGCCTGCCCTCGCTGTCCCAGACCTTGAGGCCCGCACCGCGGACGAGAGGGAGGCGCGGGGTGCCGTAGTTGTTCATGAGCGAGCCCTGCCACCGCTGGGTGAGCTCCTGATTGTCGGTCATACGGCATCCCCCTCTTGCGCGTCCGGCACGACCATCGTGCCGATGCCCTCGTCGGTGAAGATCTCCAGCAGGATCGAGTGCTGGACCCGCCCGTCGATGACCCGGGCCGTGGTCACGCCGTTGCGCACGGCGTGCAGGCAGCCCTCCATCTTCGGGACCATGCCGGAGCTCAACTCCGGCAGCAGCTTCTCCAGTTGGGAAGCCGTGAGGCGGCTGATCACCTCGTCGCTGTGCGGCCAGTCCTCGTAGAGGCCCTCGACGTCCGTGAGGACCATGAGGGTTTCGGCGTCAAGAGCAGCAGCGAGTGCCGCAGCCGCCGTATCAGCATTGACGTTGTAGACATGTCCGTCGTCCTGGCTACGGGCGATCGAGGAGACGACCGGGATCCGGCCGTCGGCGAGCAGCGCCTGGATGGCGCCCGTGTCGATCGCGGTGATCTCGCCCACCCGCCCGATGTCGACCAGCTCGCCGTCGATCTCGGGCCGGTGCTTGGTGGCGCTGATGGTGTGCGCGTCCTCGCCGGTCAGTCCGACGGCGAGCGGCCCGTGCTGGTTGAGCAGGTTGACCAGCTCGCGCTGCACCTGCCCGGCGAGCACCATCCGTACGACGTCCATGGCGTCCTCGGTGGTGACGCGCAGGCCGGCCTTGAACTCGCTGACGATGCCGTGCTTGTCGAGGGCGGCGCTGATCTGCGGGCCGCCGCCGTGCACGACGACCGGCTTGAGCCCGGCGTGGTGCAGGAAGACGACGTCCTGGGCGAAGGCGGCCTTGAGGTCCTCGTCGATCATGGCGTTGCCGCCGAACTTGATGACGACGGTCTTGCCGTTGTGGCGGACCAGCCAGGGCAGCGCCTCGATGAGGATCTGGGCCTTGGGGAGCGCGGTGTGCTTACGGGTGGATCCAGTGCTCATGACGAGTAGGCGCTGTTCTCGTGGACGTAGTCGGCGGTGAGGTCGTTGGTCCAGATGGTGGCGGTCTCGGACCCGGCGGCGAGGTCGGCGACGATGTGCACCTCGCGGTAGCGCATGTCGACCTTGTCGCGGTCCTCGCCGACGCCGCCGTTCTTGCACACCCAGACGCCGTTGATGGCGACGCTGAGTTGGTCGGGCTCGAAGGCGGCCTTCGTGGTGCCGATCGCGGAGAGCACGCGGCCCCAGTTGGGGTCCTCGCCGTGGATCGCGCACTTGAGGAGGTTGTTGCGGGCGATGGAGCGGCCGACCTCGACGGCGTCGTCCTCGCTCGCGGCGTTCACCACCTCGACCTTGATGTCCTTGCTGGCGCCCTCGGCGTCCCGGATCAGCTGCTGGCCGAGGTCGTCGCAGACCTGCCGTACGGCCTCGGCGAACTCCGTGTATTCCGGGGTGACTTCGGAGGCGCCGGAGGCGAGCAGCAGCACGGTGTCGTTGGTGGACATGCAGCCGTCGGAGTCGACGCGGTCGAAGGTGGTCCGGGTCGCGGCCCGCAGTGCCCTGTCCAGGGCCTCGCTCTCCAGGTCCGCGTCGGTGGTGAGGACGACCAGCATGGTGGCGAGTCCGGGGGCGAGCATGCCCGCGCCCTTGGCCATGCCGCCGACGGTCCAGCCGTCCTTCGTCAGGACGGACGTCTTGTGGACGGAGTCGGTGGTCTTGATGGCGATGGCGGCCTTCTCACCGCCGTGCTCGGACAGTTGGGCCGCGGCGGTCTCGACTCCCGGCAGGAGCTTGTCCATCGGGAGCAGCAGGCCGATGAGCCCGGTGGAGGCGACGGCCACCTCACCCGCGCCGATGTCCAGCACCTCGGCGACCTTCTCGGCGGTGGCGTGCGTGTCCTGGAAGCCCTTGGGACCCGTACAGGCGTTGGCGCCACCGGAGTTGAGGACCACGGCCGACAGCTGACCGCTCTTGAGGACCTGCTCGGACCACAGCACCGGCGCGGCCTTCACGCGGTTGGAGGTGAAGACGCCGGCGGCGGCGCGGCGGGGCCCGGTGTTGACCACGAGGGCCAGGTCCGGGTTGCCGTTCTCCTTGATTCCGGCGGCGATACCGGCCGCCTGGAATCCCTTTGCTGCCGTGACGCTCACGGTGCGACTCCGATCGTGGAAAGACCGAGCTCCTCGGGGAGACCGAGGGCGATGTTCATGCTCTGGACGGCACCGCCCGCGGTGCCCTTGGCCAGGTTGTCGATGGCGCTGATCACGATGATGCGGCCCACGGCCTCGTCGAGGACGACCTGCACCTGAACGCCGTTGGAACCGTAGACGGACGCCGTGGCCGGCCACCGGCCCTCGGGCAGCAGGTGCACGAAGGGCTCGTCGGCGAAGGCCTTCTCGTAGGCGGCGCGGAGGGACTCGGCGGTGACGCCGTCCCGCGCCTTGGCGCTGCAGGTGGCGAGGATGCCGCGGGGCATCGGCGCGAGGGTCGGGGTGAAGGAGACGCTCACCTCGGAACCGGCCGCGGCGCTGAGGTTCTGGACGATCTCCGGCGTGTGCCGGTGGCCGCCGCCGACGCCGTACGGCGACATGGAGCCCATGACCTCGCTGCCCAGCAGGTTCGGCTTGGGCGCCTTGCCCGCGCCGGAGGTGCCGGAGGCGGCGACGATCACGGCCTCGTGCTCGGCGAGGCCTGCGGTGTAGGCCGGGAAGAGGGCGAGCGTGACGGCGGTCGGGTAGCAACCGGGCACCGCGATGCGCCTGGTCCCCTCCAGCGCGGCGCGGGCGCCCGGCAGTTCGGGAAGGCCGTAGGGCCAGGTGCCGGCGTGCGGGGAGCCGTAGAACTTCTCCCAGTCGGCCGCGTCCTTCAGTCGGAAGTCGGCGCCCATGTCGACGACGAGGACGTCCGGGCCGAGCTGTTCGGCGACGGCGGCGGACTGTCCGTGCGGCAGCGCGAGGAAGACGACGTCATGTCCAGCGAGCACGTCGGCCGTGGTTTCCTGGAGTACCCGGTCGGCCAGCGGCAGCAGGTGCGGCTGGAGCGCGCCGAGCCTCTGGCCGGCGTTGGAGTTGCCGGTCAGCGCGCCGACCTCGACCTCGGGGTGCGCGAGGAGCAGTCGCAGGACCTCACCGCCCGCATACCCGCTCGCTCCGGCCACCGCCGCACGTACCGCCATGTCATCCTCCTCCTGGACGGCATGACTATACGTTTGCATGCACGTTTATGCAAGAAATAGCCGACCTGCCGACAGGTGGGGGGCGGGGGGAGAGACTGTCCTCGTGCAGATCCCAGCAGAATCCGTGGCCGCCACCTCGTTGATCGAGGTCGTACGTATCTCCGCCCTGCCGGTCCGACGGGGCACCCCGTACCCCGGGCGGACGGTCGCCCACTGGGCCGGGGACGAAGCGGTCGAGGCCCTGGCCCTGATCGGGTCCCTGCCGGGCAGTTCACAGCACCGCTGCGGCTTCTCCCCCGGCTGGAGCATTCGCGCCTACGACGACTCCCTCGATCTGGTTCTCTTCGAGGCGGCGTTCTGCTTCAGCTGTAACGAGATCCGTATGCACGGAGCAGCCGTCCCGCCCGAACTGGCCACGCAGTTCTTCGACGCGGACAGTCCGCAGGGCGAGGCACTCCTCGCCCTCTTCCGCGCGGCGACGCCCTGACCCACGGGTTCCGCTCCTCGCCCCGTGAGCCGGGAACCGGGGAGCTACGTCACCGTCCGCCGTCCCCTGTCCCGGCGCCGACGCACCGCGCCCAGCACACCGAACCCGGCGAGAACCGCGAGCGCACCGCCCCCGACCGCCGTACCCAGGCGCAGCCCGGGCGGATGGAAAGCGCAGGTGACTCGGGTCGCGGTGCCGTCGAGGGGGACGGCGACCAGGCCGTGGTACTCCTTCGCGGGTGCGGAGGCCGCGTCACCGGCGGCGCAGCGCCAGCCGGCGATCCGGGGCGCGGCCACCACGGCGACGCCCCTGCTGCCCGCCGGGAGCTCGGCCCGGACCGTGCCGCCAGAGCCGGAGACGGTCACCTCGGAGGCGCCGGAGGCCTTGAGCCGCCGTACGACGGCGTGCAGGCGCCCGGTGTCCAGGCAGCCGACCGCCTGGTCCGGCACGACACCCATCCGGCTCGGGGACAGTTCGATCGTGAGGCGGCCGGAGTCCGGGACCGTGCCGAGCCGCTCCATTGCGGCGATCTTGGTGAGGGGCCGCCAGTCGGCCCTGAACCGTCCCGTCAGCCCGTGGGCGGAGGGGCCATCGAGCCGGGCGGTACCGGCGAAGTGCGGCGCCCAGAGGTAGACCTCGCTCCCCGCCCGGCACCGTGCGGTGATCGTCGCCTTCCCTCCGGTACGCACCCCCTGCCGCCGGTCGGTGCTGCGGTCCGCGGGCTTCCCGGCGCCGTTGAGGACGGTGATGCGGGGCAGGGTGTAGACGCGGGTGCCCAGCAGCAGCTCCTGGTTGCGGTACGGCGACGGCCCGAAGGCACCGGTCGCGGCGGACGGCCGTACCGTCACCAGGGGCGGGACGTCCTCGCGGGTCACACTCTCGCCGGTGCCGTCCTGCGGGAACCAGTTCTGGTGCGGGTCCGGCGGGGAGTGCACCCGGGCGCCCACCGAGAAGATGACGTCCGTGACCGCGTTGTCCAGGCTCTGGAGGCTGCGGCCGCCCGAGGTCCAGCCGCCGCCGAGGGCCGTGAGCGTGCTGCTGAACACGGCCGAGGTGTGGCTGCTGTAGTACTGGGCGCCCTGCCCGCCGACCTCCAGCGGGTCGTTGCCGACGGTGTGTTCCCGGCCCGGGTCGGTGCGGTAGCGGGGCCAGCCGTCGGCTTGGGCGATCGCGTCCGCCTGGTCCTGCTGCCGGTCACCCCAGGGGGCGTAGTCGTCCATGTGCCCGAACCGCATCCGGGTGGCCACGGCGGAGGTGGCGGTGGCCTCGCCGACCTGCGTGCCGAGGAGCAGGACGGCGGCGAGCGCGGCCGGGGCCCTGCGCAGCACGGGCCGCTCACGGCCGAGCAGGACCAGCCCGAGCAGCGCACCCACGGCCGCCGTCAGGAACACCGGCCAGGCGAAGGAGCGGACCAGGTGACTGCCGCTCGCGACGACCGCGATCAGCGCGAGCAGCCCGGCCGCCGCCGCCAGTGCACGCCGGTCGAGGGGGCCGTAGGACAGCGTGTGCCAGGCGGCGATCACCAGCAGGGCGCACACCACGAAGGTCTGGCGGTACGAACTGCCCTGCGGTTCCGCGAAGGCGTGCCAGAGCAGATGGGTCGGGCCCCACTGCATCGACAGGGTCACGCCGAGCACCAGCAGCGTCCACCCGGCCCGCACCCGGCGGGGAGCCGCCCGGTGGAAGGGCAGGGCGAGGGCGGGCAGCAGGGCCGTGGTGCCGACGAAGAGCGCCGGGGAGCCGAAGCTGTACGTCGTCGGCAGCAGCCGGGCCAGCAGGTCCTGCGCGCCCACCGGAGCGAACCGGGTGAACCGGCCCTCGGAGGCGTGCGCGCTGCCGAAGTACACGACCGTCACCAGGGGCGCCGCCAGTCCCATGCCGAGGGCGAAGGTCACGGCGGCCCGGCCCGCCGCGGTGAGCCTGCGGCGGCGGGGCAGGTCGGCCAGCCACAGCCGCAGCAGGAACACCAGGGCGGCGGCGAGGGTGGCCATGTAAGCGGTGTAGAAGTTGGCGATCCAGGCGGCCGTCACCACCAGCACTCCGAGCAGCGGGCGCCGGCCGCTGAGGATCCACTCGCCGACCCGGCACAGCAGCGGCAGGGCGATCAGCCCGTCGAGCCACATGAGGTTGTACGAGGCGGCAGCCAGGGTCCAGCCGCACAGGGCGTAGGACGCGCCCAGCAGACCCGCCGCCCACCAGCGCCCGGGCCGCAGCCCCAGCAGCAGCCAGGCCATCGCGGCACCGGCACACGCGATCTTCAGCACGGTGATCACATACACCGCGAGATCGATCTCGTCCCGCGGGAACACCGCCACGAGCAGGGCGAACGGGCTGGTGAGATAGGTGCCGAGATCGGGCAGGAAGCTGGTGCCGAATCCCGACTGCCAGTTGACGAGGAGGCCGCCGGTGCCCCGTCCGTGCAGCAGGTCCCACAGGTGCGCGTGGAAGGGGACGTACTGGTTTCCCAGGTCGTTGACGTTCCGGGTGCGCGGTCCGAAGGGGTAGCTGCGGGCGACGGCGTCGGCCGCGCAGAGCACGACGACGGTGATGGCCACCGCCAGCAGGGCGGCCTGCCCCGGTCCGGGCGGTGGCCGCTCCCCCATGAGGTCGTTCGCTGTCTTCGGCTCGGGCGGGACGGTCGGTCGCATGCCCTGTTGGCTGGTCAATTCAGGCCCCCGTCCGGGGTGTTCACCCCGTGCGTTTGTCGCTGCGCCGATTTAGACCATGGGTGCATACGGTTGGTTGTCCGACCGCCGATGGCGGTGAAGTGAACTCCGTACGACCCGGAGGCCAACGGCGGCCGAGGGGGATGTACGGGCAAAGGGAGCCGACATGAGCGAGAGCACCACCCGCGAGGAGCGTTTCGCGCGCGGCCTGGAGATGCTGGGGAGCGTCAACCCCGAGGTAGGGCAGCTGGTCGTCGACTCGCTCGCCGACGTCAGCCCGGAGATGAGCCACCAGATCATCGCCTGGGGGTTCGGCGAGATCTACTCGCGACCACAACTCGTCCCCCGCGACCGCCAGTTGGTCACACTGGGCATGCTGACCGCGCTCGGCGGCTGTGAGACCCAGCTGGAGGTGCACATCAACACGGCCCTGAACGTGGGCCTGACCCCCGAGCAGATCGTCGAGGCGCTGTTGCAGTCGGCGGGGTACTGCGGATTCCCCAGGGCCCTGAACGCCATGGCCGTGGCGAAGAAGGTCTTCGGCGAGCGGGGGCTGCTGCCCGTCGGACAGCAGCCCGCCGACCCGTCGGCTACCTCTGCCTGATCCTCAGGAAGGTGACCGAGTTCGCCGGGAAGGTGTACGAGAACTTCCCGGCGACCCCGTCGAAGGTGGACGTCACCGGGGCGACGGCGGTCGACGTCTCACTGTTCACGGCGTCGGGGCCGGCCGCCAGGGTGGTGACCCGGGCCCTGGAGGCGACCTTGGCCCGGCCCAGGTCGATCGCCGTACGGGCGGCCGCGTCCTGGGCGTTGACGACCTTGACGATCAGGTCACCGGTCTTCTGGTCCTTGGTGACCACCTGGCGGAACGGCTCGGCCGGCTTGTCGTCGGTGAAACCGCCCCACTCCTGCCCGTCGAGGTAGAGGGTCACCTGACGGCCGCGGACCTTGACGTCGATGTCGTAGGCGCGGCCGGTCTCGACCGATCCGGCCTTGGAGATCAGCGTCGACTTGCCGCCGTCCACGGCCTGTTCGACGGCGGACTGGGTGTTGTTCCAGCCGCCGATGTTCCACCAGTAGTAGTTGCCGGTGTCCTTCACCCCGAAGGCGACGAGGAAGCCCTCCTTGCCGGCCTTCTTGGTGGCCTTCACCTTCAGGTCGTAGTCGTGCCAGGACGGGTCGCCGGCCGAGACCATGGTGTTCTCGGCGTTCACGTCGCTCTGCACGTACTGCCCGTCCTGGACGCTCCAGCTGCCGCCGCCGGTGTGGGTCCACTGGGAGGCGCCGCCGCTGAAGTCGTCGGTGAGCAGGGTGTTCCCGTCGGCACCGGTGACCTGTACGTCGTCGTACGCCGCCGTCGTGGCCCAGGTCGAGAGGCCCACGGCGCCGGTGATCGGGGCGAGCAGCGAGGGCGTGCCGGTGGCGGTGGAGGGCACCACGCGGTCGCCGACGTTGTTCATGAACAGCTTCTGGACCTCGTAGTTGGCGGAGTTCCAGGAGGCGTGGTTGTTGAACCAGATCAGGTCCGGGCGCCACTGGACGTAGTCCTCGTTGGCGAACAGCGGGGCGTAGGAGGCGAGTTTGACGACGTCGGCGTTGCGCTCCAGACCCGTCATGAACGCGGCCTCGGCGAGGCCGTTCTTGAAGGTGTTGCCCTGGGAGGCGTACTCGCCGAGGAAGACCTTCGGGCCGCTGCGGTCGTAGGAGTCGTAGCGGTCGTTGTTCTGCAGGAACCACTGCGTGCTGTTGTAGTAGTGCTCGTCGACCATGTCGACCTTGGCGTCCCTGTTGAGCTGCCAGGCCGTGTCGAAGGTGGTACCCGAGTCGTCCGGGCCGGAGTTGGAGATGACCTGGATGTCCGGGTACTTCGCCTGGATGGCGGCGCGGAACTCCTTGAACCGGGCGAAGAACTCCTCCGGCAGGTTCTCCTCGTTGCCGACCTCGATGTGGGTGAGGTGGAACGGCTTGGCGTGGCCCATCCTCGCCCGCACCTTGCCCCACGTGGAGCTCGCCGGGCCGTTGGCGAACTCGATCAGGTCGAGGGTGTCCTGGATGTGCCGCTTGAGCAGTGCCTCGTCGGCGACGGCCTTGTTCTGGCCGCAGCCGGTCACCAGGGCGGGGACGACGGGCAGCGGCATGGCGCCGATGTCCTCGGAGAGGCGGAAGTACTCGTAGTAGCCGAGACCGTAACTCTGGTTGTAACCCCAGACGTTGGCGTTGGTCGCGCGCTGCTCGACCGGGCCGATGGTGTCCTTCCACTGGTACGCGCGCTTGCGCTGGTAGCCGGAGGCCTCGTTGTAGTCCTCCATCGAGCCCGTGTTGACCAGGCAGCCGCCCGGGAAGCGCACGAAGCCCGGGTGCAGGGCGGCGATCTTCTCGGCGAGGTCCTTGCGCAGCCCGTTGGGTTCACCGCGGTAGGTGTCGCGGGGGAAGAGGGAGACCATGTCGAGGGCGGCCGCCGCGGAGGAGACCACGGTGAGACGGCCGTTGCTGCTGGTCTTCGTCGCGGTGAAGGTGGCTTTGTACCGGGCCCAGCCGCTCTTCGTCACGGCGACCCTGCGGGCGGTGGCGAGCGTGCCGTCGGCGTCCTGCAAGGAGACCGTGAGGGCGGTGCCGGCGTCCGCGCGGGCCCACACCGAGAAGTCGTACTTCTTGCCCTCGTCCACGTGGATGCCGGTGTTGTATCCGGCGTTCGTGATCGACGAACCGGCGGCCAGGGAGAGGTAGGTGCGGTTGCGCTCGTTGAGGCGCCCGCTGTCGTCCCGCACCTGGGCGGTGCCCTGGACGGTCCATGAGGTCAGCGGGGTGTACGAGGAGTTGTCGGCGGTGGAGTACTCGAAGGACCGGTTCTGCACGAGTTCGGCGTACAGACCGCCGTCGGCGGCCCGGTTGATGTCCTCGAAGAAGACGCCGTACATCGTGTCGTCGATCTTCGCGCCCTTGGCGGCCGGGTCGACGGTGATCGCGTAGTCGGTGACGTCCTCGGCATGGGCGGGGGCGGGGACCAGACCGGCGGCCACCAGGAAGGCGGTGGCGCTGAGACCGAGTCTCCAGCGGGTGCGTGACATGGATGCTCCGCGGCTCTCTGTCGAAAGTGACGTTCGAAATATCAAACGATGATCAGCACTTCGAACGGCAAGATAGGGAGAGTGATCTGGAGCGTCAACGGGTCGCGCGGCTTCGAAAGTGTCGGAAGGGATCGGAGGGGCGGGGCGGATGGGCGGGTTCTGGCCAGTGACGGATGTGCTGGGGTATCTGGCCGGGAGCTGGCGGACCGAGCGGACCGTGCGGGATCTGGCGAGCGGGGACGAGGGCCGGTTCTCCGGTACTACTGCTTTCGGCCGACTGGAGGACGGCGGACTGCTCTCCCAGGAGTCGGGCGTCTTCGTCTGGCAGGGCGTCCCACGCCCCGCGGAACGGACCCTTCGGTTCCTGCCGGGCGGGACACCGGGCACGGCGCACGTCCGCTTCTCCGACGGGCGCCCCTTCCACGACCTCGACCTGACCTCCGGCCACCATGTCGCGGACCACCCCTGCGCGGCGGACCTCTACCGCGGCGACTTCACCGTCCTGGACGCGGACCACTGGCGCACGGTGTGGCGGGTCGGCGGCCCGGCGAAGGACCTGCTCCTGACGACCGACTACACGCGCGAGACCACGGGCGCGGGTGACGCGGCCGAGCCGACCGGCGACGCCCGGCGCCTGGACACGGGGAACGACTGACAGCCGCCGCCCCGGACCGTCAGCCACGCAACACGGCACAACGCCCCACACCCACTGGCACGAGACAACTCACGACGCCGAGCCTCGCCCCCCTAGGCCCGCGCAGGCTGCGTCGGGACCCCCTCGAAGCGCAGGCTCCAGCGGCCCGCCCTGCCGGTCACGGTGGTCGCCGACAGGGGGCGTACGTCGATGTTCCAGTAGGTCGACGGCGGAGCCTTCAGCGCGTACACCAGCGCGGCCCGGATCACCGCGGGTTCCGCGACGGCGACGACCCGGCCGCCGTCCTCCACCGGCCGGGTGTCGAGCCACTCCCCCACCCGTGAGATGAAGGTCAGCAGTGACTCGCCGCCGTGCGGGATCGCCCGTGGGTCGGCGAGCCAGGTGTCCACGGACTCCGGCTCGCGGGCCATCGCCTCGCCGAGGGTCAGTCCGCGCCAGCGCCCCATGTCACAGTCCCGCAGCGCGAGTTGGACCAGAGGGGAGTAGCCGAGGGCGTCCCCGGTGGCGCGGCTGCGGGGCGTGGGCGAGCAGTACCGCAGCTCGGCCGCCGCGAGGGGCAGCAGCTCGTGCGCCACACCGAGCACCTCGTCCCAGCCGGCCTGGTCCAGCGGACGGTCGTCCTCGAACCGCTCGGCCAGCAGCGAGGAACTGCGCGCGGCGGCGACGAACGTGACCCGAAGTTGCATGCGGCGATGGTGAGCCGCGAAAGTGCGCAGGTCAAGGGGCGTTACCGGGGAGTTACCGAGGGTGCCCCGGGGCTCACTGCCCGAGGACCAGTGCCATCCACCGATCGGGCTCGGCGAGCGGCGCGAACCCCAGCTTCTCGTACACCCCGTGGGCGTCATGGGTGGCGAGCAGAATCCGCCGGAGACCGTAGGGCCGCAGGTGCTCGCACACGGCCCCGACCAACGCCGTGCCGATCCCCTCGCCCCGCACCGACCGGTCGACGTACACATCACACAGCCAGGCGAACGTGGCCAGGTCGGTGATGACCCGGGCGTACGCCACCTGATCCCCCGATTCCACCGCGTACACCCCGAAGTTGAGCGACCCGGCGATCGCCCGGTCCTGCTTCTCCCGGGGCCGCCCCATCGCCCAGTACGCGTCGGTCGACAGCCAGTGGTGCACCCGTCCGGCGTCGAGGCGCTCGGGGTCGGTGGAGATCTCGTAGCCCTCGGCGAGGGGCGGGGTGTCGGTCATGGCCGTGACGTTGGCAGGTCACGGAAGCCGGAGTCGAGCCCTTTTCGCCGGGAGCACCTCGTCACAGGCCGTACGGAGCCGTCGTACCCCTTCCGCGATCTCACCCGCCCCGGCCACCGCCGCGAAGCTCAACCGGACGTGGGCGGCGGGAGGTTCGGCGCTGAAGTACGGGCGGCCGGGGGTGATCGCGACGCCCGCGCGGAGGGCCGCTGCGGTCAGGGCGGTCTCGTCCGTGCCGTCGGGCAGGCGGAGCCAGAGGTGGTAGCCGCCCGACGGGATGTGCGGGAGGGCGAGTTCGGGAAGGTCGAGGCGGAGGGCGGTGGTCATCGCGTCCCGGCGGGTCTTCAACTCGGCCGAGATCGTGCGCAGATGGCGGGGCCAGGCCGGCGAGCCGACGAGTTCCAGGGCCGCCTCCTGGAGGGGACGGGGGACGAAGAAGGTGTCGACGATCTGGATCGCGCGCAGGCGCTCCAGCACCGGGCCGCGTGCGGTGAGCGCGCTCACCCTGAAGCTCGGCGAGGTCGCCTTGGTCAGCGAGCTCACATGGACGACGACTCCGTCGGGGTCGTCGGCGGCCAGCGGACGCGGCAAGGGGCCCGCGTCCTCGTGCACGAGCCGCCGTACGAAATCGTCCTCGACGACGAACGCACCGGCCTCGCGGGCGATCCGCAGCACCTCGCCCCGGCGCTCGGGGGCCAGTACCGCGCCGGTCGGGTTCTGGAACAGCGGCTGGCACACGAACACCCGGGCGCCGGTCGCCCGGAACGCGTCGGCGAGCAGGCCCGGCTTCACCCCGTGCGGGTCCACCGGGACAGGGACGGGGCGAAGGCCGGCCGAGCGCGCGATCGCCAGCATGCCGGGGTAGGTGGGCGACTCGACGAGCACGGCTGCGCCGGGCGGGGCCAGCGCGCGCAGCGCGGTCGTGAGCGCGGACTGCCCGCCCGCGGCGATCAGTACCTCCGCGGCGGTGACCGCGCCGCCGATGGTGCGCGCGAACCACTCGCGCAGTTCCGGCAGTCCCTCCGTCGGCGGCCGTCCCCAGGCCCCCGGGCGGCGGCCCGCACGGGCCAGGGCCGCGGACATCGCGCGCTCCGGCTGGAGGGTGGGGTGCAGATAGCCGCCGTTGAACTCGACCACCCCGGGCGGCGGGGCGGCCAGCGAGACCAGGACACCGGACGCGTCCACCGAGCGCGGTACGAGGTCGCCGGCGCCGTCGGCGCTCAGTGCGACCTCCTGCCAGGAGGTGTCCCCGGCCGCGGTGGCGGTGGTGCGCGGCTGCGCACGGAAGGCACCGGCGCCGGGGCGGGTGACGACCAGCCCCTCGGCGGCGAGCTGCGCGAGGGCACGGGAGACGGTCACCGGGCTGACCCGGAACCGGTCGACGAGGGCCCGGCTCGACGGGAGCTTTCCACCAGGTGAGTAGCGGTCCAACTCTCGCCGCAGCTGTTCCGCCAGTTCGATGACGCTGCTACGCTCTTGCATGAGAGTACAGAGTAGCGCTATCGCACCGGCCGGGATAGCGGTTCCCGCTCCCGCCAGGACCTTCGGCACCCTCCAGGCCGCTCTCGGGGTCGCCGCGTTCTCCCTCACCTTCCCCGCCACCGCGTGGGGTCTGGAAGGCTTCGGGCCCTGGTCCCTCGTCGCCGTGCGCAGCGTCCTCGCGGCCCTCGTCGCGGCGGGCGGCCTGCTGGCACTGCGCGTCCCGCTGCCCAGCCGCCGGGACCGGCCGGGGCTCGCGGTCGTCGCCGCCGGGGTCGTCGTCGGCTTCCCGCTGCTGACCACGCTCGCTCTCCAGACGTCCACCACCGCGCACGCGGCGGTCGTGGTAGGTCTGCTCCCCCTGACGACGGCGTTGTTCTCCGCCCTGCGCATGGGCACCCGTCCCTCGCGCACCTTCTGGACGGCCGCGCTGGCGGGCGCCGCCGCCGTGGTCGCCTTCACCGTGCAGCAGAGCGGCGGTGCGCTGACCACCGCCGACCTGTATCTCTTCGCCGCGCTGCTGGTGTGCGCGGCCGGCTACACCGAGGGCGGCCGGCTGGCCCGGGTCATGCCCGGCTGGCAGGTCATCGCCTGGGCGCTGGTGCTGTGCCTGCCGATCGGCGTGCCCGCGGCGGTGCTCGCGCTGTCGTACGAGCCCGTGCACCTCACCGCGCACAGTGTCGCCGGGCTGCTCTGGGTGGCGGCGGGCTCGCAGTTCCTCGGCCTGGTCGTCTGGTACCGGGGCATGGCGGCGATCGGGATCCCCAGGGCCAGCCAGTTGCAGTTGGCCCAGCCCCTGCTCACACTGGTGTGGTCGGTGCTGCTGCTCGGCGAGCACCTGACGGTGGCCGCCCCGCTGACGGCCGCGGCGGTGCTCGTGTGCATCGCCGTCACCCAGCGGGCGCGGGGCTGACGGCGCGCACGCGCCGGTCCAACCGGGCCCCCGCGCCGTAAAATCGGGGCCACGGACCGCTACTCCCGCACTTGGTGATGAGGAGGCCCCAGACGATGCGTGCAACCGTGGGCGACCAGCTTGTGCAGCACGGCAGGGTGGTCGGACAGCAGGACAAGGTCGGCGAGATCGTCGAGGTGATGGGTCAGGGGGGCAATCCCCCGTACCGCGTCCGCTTCGAGGACGGGCACGAGGGGGTGTGCTCCCCCGGCCCCGACACCGAGATCAGGCACCGGTTCCAGCAGACCGCCCGGTGACCCGGCGCGGGGGCGCCGCCGGCTCCTGGTAGTGGTCGGCGACCACCCGCGCCATCGCCCCGATGCGGTCGGCGGTGACCTCCTTGGCGGCGAAGAAGACATGCCCGCGCACCTGTGGGTACTCGCGCGCGAGCGTGAGATGCCGGGACAGCTCCGCGGGGTCCTGCCAGGCTGCGGGCTGCGCCGGGTCCCCCGCCTTGTAGAGCGCCTCGCCGACGTACAGCCTGGTCCTGCTGCCGCGCGCTTGCTCCGCCCACCAGGGCACGAGTGCGGCGTAGTCGGCCGCCGCGAAGCCGATGTTCCAGTAGAGCTGCGGCACGAGGTAGTCGATCCAGCCCTCCCGCACCCACTTGCGGGTGTCCGCGAAGTTGTCGTCGTACGACTGCACACCCGCGCGTGTGTCCGAGCCGAGCGGGTCGGTGGCCGCGTTGCGCCACACCCCGAAGGGGCTGATGCCGAACCGCGCGGTGGGCCGGATCCGCTTGATGCGGGCCGCGGTCTCCAGGACCAGCTTGTCGATGTTGTCCCGCCGCCAGTCGGCCCGGGTCGGGAAGTCGCCGCCGTACGCGTCGTAGGCCGCGTCGTCGTCGAAGGTCTGGCCGGCCACCGGGTACGGGTAGAAGTAGTCGTCGAAGTGGACCGCGTCCACCGGGTACGTGCGCACCGCGTCGAGGATCGCGTCCTGGACGAAGGCGCGGACCTCGGGCAGTCCGGGGTTGTAGTAGAGCTTCCCGCCGTACGGCACCACCCAGTCCGGGTGGACGCGGGCGGGGTGGGAGGCGACCAGCCTCGTCGGGTCGGCGTGGTTGGCGATGCGATACGGGTTGAACCAGGCGTGCAGGTGCAGGCCCCGCCGGTGCGCCTCGGTGACGGCGGTGCCGAGCGGGTCCCAGCCGGGATCCACGCCCTGCGTCCCGGTGAGGTACTGCGACCAGGGCTCGTACGGCGAGGGCCACAGGGCGTCGGCGGTGGGCCGCACCTGGAACATCACCGCGTTCAGCCGGTCCGCCGCCGCCCGGTCCAGGTGGGCGATCAGCTCCGCGCGCTGCTGTGCGGCACTCAGCCCCGGCTTCGACGGCCAGTCCCGGTTGGACACGGTGGCGAGCCACACGCCCCGCATCCCGGTCGCCGTCCGCTTCCTCGGGCGGCCCGGCGCGGCGGCCGCTCCCGAGGCCGTCGTCAGGGTGGACAGCGCGGCCAGCGCGAAGGCCCGGCGTGACAGACGTCCCATGCACACTCCCCCAACACCATGGATCCGCTCGGTCACGGATCGTCTCAGCGCCCCAGAATGCCCGAACGATGCCGGACCCGGACGATCGATCATCGATACTTGGGAGTAACGTGCTCGAACGGAGCAGGATCCGGCCACGGCCGTCCTGCCCCCAGGTGAAGATCAGCGAAAGGGACGAAGTGACGGACTTCCCGGCCGGAGACATCGCGCGCGTAGGAGTGGTGGGCTGCGGCCAGATGGGGGCGGGCATCGCCGAGGTGTGCGCCCGTGCCGGTCTGGACGTGAGGGTTGCCGAGACCACGGGCGAGGCCCTGGAGATCGGTCGTACCCGGCTGTTCAACTCCCTGACGAAGGCCGCCGAACGCGGCAAGATCACCGAGGAGGAGCTGGCGGCGACGCAGGCCCGCCTCAGCTTCACCACCGACCTCGGCGAGTTCGCGGACCGCGATCTGGTCATCGAGGCCGTCGTGGAGAACGAGCAGGTGAAGACCGAGATCTTCCAGGTCCTCGACCAGGTGGTGACCCGACCGGACGCGATCCTGGCCTCCAACACCTCCTCCATCCCGCTGGTGCGCCTCGCGGTCGCCACCTCGCGGCCCGACCAGGTCGTCGGCATCCACTTCTTCAACCCGGCTCCGGTGCAGAAGCTCGTCGAGCTGATCCCGGCGCTCACCACCTCCGAGGGCACCCTGGCCCGCGCCCAGCAGTTCGCCGAGAAGCTGCTCGGCAAGCACGCGATCCGCGCCCAGGACCGCTCCGGCTTCGTGGTCAACGCGCTGCTGATCCCGTATCTCCTGTCCGCGATCCGGATGTTCGAGTCGGGCATCGCTAGCCGCGAGGACATCGACAACGGCATGGAGCTGGGCTGTGCCCACCCGATGGGCCCGTTGAAGCTGTCCGACCTGATCGGCCTGGACACCGTCGCCTCGGTCGCCTTCTCGATGTACGAGGAATACAAAGAGCCGCTGTACGCCGCTCCCCCGCTGCTCCAGCGCATGGTCGACGCGGGCCGGCTGGGCCGCAAGACCGGCTCGGGGTTCTACACCTACGGCTGACCTGCACACTGTCCGTTCCAGGGTGCTGCTTACACAGTGCTACGAACACGGGCCCGGCACTCCTGCGAGTGCCGGGCCCGCGTCATTCACACACCGTGTGCGCGGAGGGCTCGCATATGCCGCTCGCACACTCTCGCCACGCGCCCACCAGGCGAGTTGACTCTTCATGCGCATGCAAGGGATGGGACGACTACAGAAAGGAGCGGACCGTGACCGCCGACCCGGAGCATCCCGTGGTCCATGGTGAACTCGCAGAGTTACGGCGTCGCCTCGATGTCGCGTACGCCCGCGTCGAGGGAGGACTGGCTCTGCTCAGTCATCGCACGGAACAGACGGACAAGGAGATCGACGATCTGAGCGCACGGATCATCGCCCTGGAGCACGCCCGCTGGCCGCTTCCCGCAGTCGCGGCGATCACCGCCGTGGGCGCGCTCGTCGTGGCGATCTGGCAGGCCCTCGGCCGCTGAGGCTTCGGGGCACTCCGGGGGGATCAGGGCAAGGAGTCCTGACCGAGCCTCAGATGGTGCAACAGGAGTAACGCGGCCGCCATGTTGGCGGCCGGGACCTCCCCGCGGACGACCATGTCGGGAACGAGTTTGAGGGGGACCCATTCCCGGCGGTCGGACTCGAAGTCGTCCACGGGGTGCCCGATGTACTCGCCCTCGTCGGCCCAGTAGATGTGGTGCCGGGCGTCGGTGAGCCCGTTGGAGGGCTCCACGCTCATGAGGTGCTGGAGCGGCCCCGGCCGCCAGCCGGTCTCTTCCTCGAGTTCCCTGGCGGCCGCGACGGCGATGTCCTCGCCGTCCTCGACCACCCCCGCGGCGAGCTCCCAGCCCCAGCTGTCGGTGATGAAGCGGTGGCGCCACAGCAGCAGGACCTCGTTGGCCTCGTTCACCACCGTGGCGACGGCGACCGGGCGCAGCCGTATCAGGAAGTGGTCGAGATGCCGGCCGTCCGGCAGCTCGACATCGGCGAGATTGACGCGGAACCAGCGGTTTTCATACACAGTCCGTTCGTTCTGTTTCGTCCACTGCACGGTTCTGCCACCTTCCGTCGAGTAAGTGGCAATATCGCAGCAGGGACTGTGGGGTGTCGGCGTCCGTGTGCCGCTCTACAGGGGCACGCGCAGTGCGCCGTCGATCAGTTCGGCTGCCTCGGACGTGCCCGCGCAGCCGCTGCGGACCAGGTGTTCGCGCACCGCTCTGAGTCTGTCGCGCAGCCGCTGGGACTCCATTCCCCGCGCCTGTTCCGCCATCTGCACGGCCGTGGCCACCGCCTTGTCGGCGTTGCCCTGGCGCAGCTCGATCGTGCTGAGCATGGCGAGCCGGTGCACCCGTCCCCGGTCGTGGGCCGGGTTGTCGACGGCGGCCGCCGCGTGCGCGGCCGCTGCCGCGAGCTCGCCGAGGCTGAGGAGCGCCTCCGCCACCTGGACGTTGACGAGGCCCGGCTGGACATACCCGGTCTCGTCGGGCTCGTATCCGCGCCGGATGCGTTCGGCGGCCTGCTCGGCCCGCCGGATGCAGGACAGCGCGGTCGTGCCGTCGCCGAGGTGGGCGTACGCCTTGGCCTGCATCGCGTACAGGTCGCAGGCGAGCGCCGGGGTGATGTGCTTGCCGGCGGCCCTGAGCGCGGCCTCGGCGAAGGCCACGGCCTGGCGGTACTCCCGCATGAACAGGGACTGGTTGACCAGCAGCGCGATGACGTAGGCGCCGAGGCCCCGGTCGCCGCTGGCCTTGGCGAGCCTGAGGGCCTGGTGGAAGTAGCGCTGGGCGAGACCGTGGGCGTCGGAGTCGTAGGCGCAGATGCCGGCGACCGCGACCAGTCCGCCGGTGGCGCGGTGCAGTTGGCGGCCCGTCTCGTCGGTGTAGCTGCCGCGCAGCAGCGGGGCGGCCTCGGCGTTGAGGAAGCCGACGATCCGGCTCCGGGTCGCCACCCCGCCGGCCTTGCGGTACATCTGCTCGTAGTGGGTGCGGGCCGCGCGGAGCATCTCGATGTCGGTGCGGGTGACCCGGTGCCGGCCGCCACGCGAGACGTCGACGTCCTCGGGCGGGTTCTCCCACTCCCACACGGGCATGACGGCGGGCGTGCCGGTGACCGCGGGGGCGCCCAGGATGTGCGGGCGCTGCTGTTCGTCGGAGCGCCACAGGGCGGTGGCCCGCTCGACGAAACCGGACAGGGAGGTGCCGTGCGGGGCGGACGGTTCGCCGGGCACGCCGAGGCCGATGTCGTCGAGGGTGACGGGGCGTCGGAGCCGGCCCGCGAGCACCTCGCAGATCAGGTCGGGCACCTGGCCGCGCGGGCGCTGCCCCTTCAACCACCGTGCCACGGCGGTGTGTTCGTACCGGAGCGCGAGGCCGCGCGCCCTCCCGGCCTGATTCACATGTGCGGCAAGCCCCGCGTGCGAGATCCCGGCTTCGTCGAGGATCGCGTCGAGCAGAGTGTTGGGCTGCATCCTTGCCCCCCGGGTGGCTCGGTGCCGCCAGATTAGTGGGTCCGCCTTCACACGGGGTGTGATCGGAGTGCCCGAATCCGCAGGGTGCACGCACTGTCGCGGAGAGTTTCCAGCCGGTTGACTGAACTGCCTCGCAAGAGGACGGCCGGGCCGCCGGCTCCCCCTCGTACAGTGCGGTGGCCTGGCCGGTGGCCCGAATCGGGGGCATGGGGGCGCAGCCCCCACAGGGGCGCGGGGAACTGCGCGACCAGCCACGACGCAGCCGAGGCCGCCAGACGCCCCCGGCCCCCCACGGCGACCAA
>NZ_JBHVYZ010000018.1:31286-72920 GCF_042880295.1 Streptomyces sp. NPDC058307 | reverse complement strand
ACCAGCCACGACGCAGCCGAGGCCGCCAGACGCCCCCGGCCCCCCACGGCGACCAAGCCCAGGCCTACGGCCTCGAAGGGCCGGTCCGACTCGGGGGGCGCAGCCCCCACAGGGGCGCGGGGAACTGCGCGACCGGCCACGACGCAGCCGAGGCCGCCAGACGCCCCCGGCCCCCCACGGCGACCAGGCCCAGGCCTAAGCCCTCAGCACCGCCCCGGTCCGCTCTCCCGCAAGAGCCACCGCCGCATCTCGAGCAGCAGAGGCCTCGTCCACGGTCAACGTCCGGTCCCCGGCACGGAACCGCAGCGCGTAGGCCAGCGACTTCTTGCCGTCGCCCAGCTGCTCCTCGTTCTCGTACACGTCGAACAGCCGGATGGCCTCGAGGAGTTCACCCGCACCCGCACGCAGCGCGGCCTCGACCTCGGCGTGCGGCACGAGCTTGTCGACGACCAGCGCGACATCCTGCGTGGCCACCGGGAAGGTGGAGATGCCCGGCGCCTGCGGGGCGTCGTCGCCGGCCGCCTCCAGGACATCCAGGTCGAGCTCCATCGCACAGGTACGCGCAGGGAGCCCGAACGCCTTCACGACCCGCGGGTGCAGCTCACCGGCGTGCCCCACCACGGTGTCCCCGACGACGAACTCGGCGCACCGCCCCGGGTGCCACGGCCCGTACTGTCCGCCGCGGACGACCAGTTCGACCCCGGCCTCACGCGCGACCAGGCGACCGGCCTCGACCGCGTCGGCCCAGTCGGCCGGGCGGCCCCTGCCCCACCAGCCGGCCTGCTCCCGGGCACCGGCGAGCACCGCGGCCACGTGCCGCGGCTGCTCGGGCAGGGCGGCGTCCAGCTCGGCGATCTCCGCGTCCGTGGGACGCCGGTCCACCGGCAGCACCGAGGCGACCCGCTGCTCGGAGCGCGGCAGGAAGACCAGCCCGGTCTCGAACAGCGCCAGATCGTGCGAACCCCGCCCGTCGTTGCGCCGCAGCGCGGCGAGCAGGCCCGGCAGCAGCGACGTACGCAGCGCGGGCTCCTCGTCGTTGAGCGGGTTGGTCAGCCTCACGACCCGGCGGGCCGGGTCGTCGGCGTCCAGGCCCAGCTGGTCGAAGACCTGCTCGGAGACGAAGGGGTAGTTCGGCGCCTCGACGTACCCGGCACCGGCCAGCGCCCGGCCCGCCCGGCGGTGCAGCCGCTGGCGGTGGGTCAGGCCCCGCCCGGCCGGCGGCCTGGGCAGCGTGGAGGGCAGGTTCTCGTAACCCTCCAGACGGATGACCTCTTCGGCCAGGTCGTTGATCTCCTGGAGGTCGGGTCGCCAGGACGGCACGGTGACGATCAGCTCGTCCTGCCCGTACACGTCGCAGCCGACTTCCTGAAGACGCCGTACGACCGTCTCGCGGCCGTAGGACACACCCGCGACCTTGTCGGGGTGGTCCGCCGGGACGCTGATGGTGTGCGGGGCCGACGGGGCGGTGACCTCGGTGACACCGGCCTCGGCGGTGCCGCCCGCGAGCAGCACCAGCAGGTCGACCGTGCGCTGTGCGGCAGCGGCGGCGGCCTGCGGGTCGACACCGCGCTCGAAGCGCCGGGACGCCTCGGAGGACAGCTTGTGGCGACGGGCCGTACGGGCGATGGAGACCGCGTCGAAGTGGGCGGCCTCGATCACGACGTCGGTGGTGCCCTGAGCTTCGGAGTGGTCGGCGATCTCCGTGTTGGCGCCGCCCATCACGCCGGCGAGGCCGATCGGGCCGCGGTCGTCGACGATGACCAGGTCCTCGGCGTGCAGCTTCCGCTCGACGCCGTCGAGGGTGACGATCTTCTCGCCCTCCTCGGCCCGGCGCACGCCGATGGTGCCCTGGACCAGCGTGCGGTCGTAGGCGTGCAGCGGCTGGCCGAGCTCCATCATCACGTAGTTGGTGACGTCGACGGCGAGCGAGATCGGGCGCATGCCGACCTTCTGGAGCCGGCGCTGGAGCCAGAGCGGGGAGCGGGTCTCGGGGCTGAGGCCGGTCACCGTACGGGCCGTGAAGCGGTCGCAGCCGAGCGGGTCGGAGACCTGCACCGGGTAACCGAAGGCGTTCGGGCCCGGGACGTCGAGCAGGGCCGGGTCGCGCAGCGGGATGCCGTAGGCGATCGCGGTCTCGCGGGCCACGCCGCGGATGGACAGGCAGTCGCCGCGGTTGGCGGTGACGGCGATGTCCAGGACCTCGTCGACCAGCTCCAGGAGCTCGATGGCGTCCTTGCCGACCTCGGTCTCCGGCGGCAGCACGATGATGCCGTGGCTGCCGTCGTCGCCCATGCCCAGCTCGTCGCCGGAGCAGATCATGCCGTGGGACGTCTTGCCGTACGTCTTGCGTGCGGAGATCGAGAAACCGCCGGGCAGCGTGGCGCCCGGGAGGACCACGACGACCTTGTCACCGACCTGGAAGTTCCGCGCACCGCAGACGATCTCCTGCGGCTCACCGGTGCCGTTGGCCTGCCCGACGTTCACCGTGCAGAAGCGGATCGGCTTCTTGAAGCCCTCCAGCTCCTCGATGGTCAGCACCTGGCCGACGACCAGGGGGCCCTTGAGGTCGGCGCCGAGGTGCTCGACGGTCTCGACCTCGAGGCCCGCGGAAACGAGCTTGGCCTGGACGTCACGGCCGGTTTCGGTCGCCGGCAGGTCGACGTACTCCCGCAGCCAAGAAAGCGGGACCCGCATCAGATCTCCATCCCGAACGGCCGGGTGAACCGGACGTCACCCTCGACCATGTCTCGCATGTCCTCGACGTTGTGGCGGAACATCAGCATCCGCTCGATGCCGAACCCGAAGGCGAAGCCGCTGTACTTCTGCGGGTCCACGCCACAGGCGGTCAGCACCTTGGGGTTGACCATTCCGCAGCCGCCCAGCTCGATCCAGCCCTCGGAGGAGCAGGTACGGCAGGGGCGGTCGGGGTTGCCGACGGACTCGCCGCGGCAGACGTAGCACACCATGTCCATCTCGGCGGACGGCTCGGTGAAGGGGAAGAAGTTCGGGCGCAGCCGGGTCTTCATGCCCTCGCCGAACAGGGCCTGGACCATGTGGTCCATGGTGCCCTTGAGGTCGGCCATGGTCAGGCCCTCGTCGACGGCCAGCAGCTCGACCTGGCGGAAGACCGGGGTGTGCGTGGCGTCCAGCTCATCGGTGCGGTAGACGACGCCGGGACAGATCACGTAGACCGGCAGCTCACGGCTGAGCAGCGAGCGGATCTGCACGGGTGAGGTGTGGGTGCGCAGCACGACACCGGACTCGGTGCCGCCCTTCGGGCCCTCGACGAAGAAGGTGTCCTGCTCGCCGCGGGCCGGGTGGTCCGGGCCGATGTTGAGCGCGTCGAAGTTGAACCACTCGGCCTCGACCTGCGGGCCCTCGGCGACCTCGTAGCCCATGGCCACGAAGACGTCCTCGATGCGCTCGGAGAGCGTGGTGAGCGGGTGGCGGGCGCCGGCCGGTACGCGGTCGTACGGCAGCGTGACGTCCACCGCCTCCTCGACGAGCACGCGCTGGTCGCGCTCGGCCTCCAGCTCGGTCTGACGGCCGGCGAGGGCCTTGTTCACCGCGCCCCGGGCCTGGCCGACGAGCTTGCCGGCGGCGGCCTTGGCGTGCGGGGGCAGGGCGCCGATCTCGCGGTTGGCGAGCGCCAGCGGGGAGGCGCCGCCGGTGTGGGCGACCTTGGCCTCCTGGAGCGCGTCGAGGGAGTCCGCGGCGGCGAAGGCGGCGAGCGCCTCGTCCCGCATGCGCTCGATCTCTTCCGGTTTCAGGGCCTCGACCTCTACAGGGTCGTACGACTTGTTCGGTGCCGACATCTCTTCCCGTGCTTCCGATTGGCTGGCTGAAGGTCCCCGTCACCGACTCACTCAGAGGTCAGAGGGCCGTCCATGGGACACATGGGTGCCAAGGGCCGAGTCTAACGGGGTGGAGGTGTACGGATACGCCCGCGGGCAGCTCAGGCCGGTCTCAGGTGAGGTAGGCCGGAACGCTCACGGGCAACGTAAATCGGAACTCGGCGCCGCCCTGGGGGCCCCGGCCGACCGTGATGGTGCCGCCGTGGGCCTCGACGATGCCCTTGACGATGTAGAGCCCGAGGCCGGTGCCGCCGCGCTTGCTGCCCCGCCAGAAGCGGGTGAAGACGCGGTTCATGGACTCCTCCGGGATGCCGGGACCCTCGTCGCTCACCGTGACCGACGTGCCGGTGTCCTCCCCCTCGCGGGGTGACTCCGTGGGCGTGATGTCAATCGTGACGGTTCCCTCGCCGTGCCGCACCGCATTTTCCAGCAGGTTGCTCAGCACCTGGTCGATCTTGTCGGGGTCGGCCCACAGGGCGGGCAGCGGCTGCTCCAGGCGCAGCAGGAAGCGGTCGGCGGCAAGGCCGGCGGCGACGTAGGCCTGGATGTGGCGTCCGACGGCGGCGCCGATGTCGACGGGCTGGCGCCTGACCTCCAGGCGCCCGGAGTCGATGCGGGAGATGTCGAGGAGCTCGGCGATGAGGCGGGTGACCCGGTCGGCGTCCGCGTCGACGGTCTCCAGCATCAGGCGTTTCTGGTCGTCGGTGAACCTCTCCCACTTGGCGAGGAGGGTCGCGGTGAAACCCTTGACGGAGGTGAGCGGGGACCTGAGCTCGTGGGCCACGGTGGCGATCAGCTCGGCGTGGCTGCGTTCGGTGCGGCGGCGGGCCTCGGTGTCCCGGAGGGCGACGACGACACGGTGGACGGGCCCGGTCGGCCGGGTGCGCACGTACTGCGCGGAGACGAGGACCTCACGGCCGCCCGGCAGCAGCAGATTCCGCTCGGGCTGTCGCCTGCGGATCGCGAGCCCGCCGTAGGGGTCGGTCAGCTGCCACCAGCGCCGGCCCTCCAGGTCCTCTAACGGAAGGGCCTTCTCCAGCCGCTGTCCGAGGGCGTCCTCGGCGGGCAGGGCGGTGATCCGGGCCGCGGCGGTGTTGAAGCAGATCACGCGGCCCTGCTCGTCCGCGACGACGAGGCCGTCGGGCAGCTGGTCGGGATCGATGCCGAGCTCGGCGAGTCCACCGGCACAGGCCTCGGACACGCCTTGCGCGCTCCTCGTGCCGACACTCATCCCCGCACCCCACCTCTCAGGCGTCTGAGGGGCCCCCGAGCTGGTCACCTTACTGGTTCTCGGTGACGGAGCGGCACCCTCCGGAGGCGCGCTGTGCACGGGCTGACGCGTAGAGACATACGGCGGCCGCGGTGGCGAGGTTCAGGCTCTCGGCCTTCCCGTGAATCGGGACGCGCACCACGGCGTCCGCGAGGGCGCGGGTCTCCTCCGGGAGCCCCCAGGCCTCGTTGCCGAACACCCAGGCGGTCGGCCCGCCCATGGTGCCCTGGTCGAGCTCGGCGTCGAGGTCGTCGGTCCCGGCCCCGTCGGCGGCGAGGATCCGCACTCCGGTCCGCCTGAGCCCCTCGACGGCGTCCTGCACGGGCACGCCGACGGCGACGGGCAGGTGGAAGAGGGAGCCCACGGAGGCCCGTACGGCCTTGGGGTTGTAGAGATCGACGGAGGCGTCGGTCAGGACGACGGCCTCGGCACCGGCGGCGTCGGCGCACCGCAGGACGGTGCCGGCGTTCCCGGGGTCGCGCACGTTCGCGAGCACGGCGACGAGCTTGGGGCGGGCGGCAAGGATCTCCTCGAAGGGGGTGTCGAGAAACCGGCAGATCCCGACGAGCCCCTGCGGGGTGACGGTGGTGGAGATGTCGGCGACGACGTCCTCGGCGGCGAGGTGCACACGGGCCCCGACGGCCCGGGCCGCTCCGATGATGTCGGCGTACCGCTCCGCGGCCTCGACGGTGGCGAACAGCTCGACCAGTGTGTCCTTGTGCCCGGCGGCCTCCCGCACGGCCTGCGGTCCCTCGGCCAGGAACAGCCGCTCCTTCCCCCGGAAGTTCCGCCTGGCGAGCCGCCGGGCGGCGGAGACGCGGGGGGAACGGGGGGAGATCAGCTCGGGGGTGACGGGGGGCATGCGATTCACCTTCGGGAGTGTCCGGGAAACAGCGGACCCGCAGGCTTCACAGCCTGCGGGTCCACACAGTCACGTCGGCCGAGGCCGGCGCGGCGTCACGCAGCCTTGGGGGCGTTCACGTCCGCCGGCAGCGCCTTCTGGGCGACCTCGACGAGCGCGGCGAACGCCGTCGCGTCGTTGACGGCCAGCTCGGCCAGGATCTTGCGGTCGACCTCGATGTTCGCCGCGTTCAGGCCCTGGATGAAGCGGTTGTACGTGATGCCGTTGGCGCGGGCAGCGGCGTTGATGCGCTGGATCCACAGCCGCCGGAAGTCACCCTTGCGCTTCTTGCGGTCGTTGTAGTTGTAGACCAGCGAGTGGGTGACCTGCTCCTTGGCCTTGCGGTACAGGCGCGAACGCTGACCGCGGTAGCCGGAGGCCGCCTCGAGGATCGCCCGGCGCTTCTTGTGGGCGTTGACTGCCCGCTTGACGCGTGCCACTTGTTAACTCCTTGTAGCGGGGCCGTGGTTGGACTCACACGGCCCGGTATCGATGGGGTCCCGGTCCAGACGTACGGCGCTCAGGCAGGGCGCCGGGTACGTCACTTGCCGAGAAGCTTCTTGATCTTCGCGGCGTCGCCCGGGGCCATCTCGGCGTTGCCGGTGAGGCGACGCGTCACGCGGGACGACTTGTGCTCGAGCAGGTGGCGCTTGCCGGCGCGCTCACGCAGCACCTTGCCGGAGCCGGTGATCTTGAAGCGCTTGCTGGCACCGCTGTGCGACTTGTTCTTCGGCATAGCGCCGTTATCTCCTCGTCGGTGGCGCTCCGGTGCCCGGTCCTGAAACCGGGCACTGTGAGCGTCGCTCTTGTATCGGTGGTGTCCTGGGGACTCGCGTCCCCGGGGGTCACGCCTCGGCGGCAGCCTCTGCCGGAGCCTCGACGTCGACCTCGACCTCGGTCCCGTCCTCGGCCTCGACGTGGTCGTCCTCCGCGGCGTTCTGCGACTTGCCTGGGTTGGCCTTCGCGTCTGCCTTGCGGGCTTCCTGCGCCTGGCGGGCCTCGGCCATCGCCTCGGTCTTCTTCTTGTGCGGACCGAGAACCATGATCATGTTTCGGCCGTCCTGCTTCGGGTTCGACTCGACGAACCCGAGGTCGGCCACGTCCTCCGCGAGACGCTGCAGCAGTCGGTAGCCCAGCTCGGGCCGGGACTGCTCGCGACCACGGAACATGATCGTGATCTTGACCTTGTCGCCCTGCTTGAGGAACCGGACGACGTGACCCTTCTTGGTGTCATAGTCGTGCGGGTCGATCTTCGGCCGGAGCTTCATCTCCTTGATGACCGTGTGCGCCTGGTTCTTGCGCGCCTCACGGGCCTTCATGGCCGACTCGTACTTGAACTTCCCGTAGTCCATGAGCTTGCACACAGGCGGACGGGCGGTAGCCGCCACCTCGACCAGGTCCAGGTCGTACTCCTGCGCAAGCTCCAGTGCCTTGGCCAGGGGGACGATGCCCACCTGCTCGCCACTGGGACCGACAAGTCGCACCTCTGGAACGCGAATCCGGTCGTTGATGCGGGGCTCGGCGCTGATGGATCCTCCTCGGTTAGCACCACACGGCGGTCTGGCGGACAGCCGCGTATGTCTCTTTTAGACTGACCTAACCGCGCCGAAGCACAAAAAATGCCCCGGACGATCACAGACGGGGCTCCAAAACACTGCCGGAGCACCGCCGCGATGACGCGGGGCGCGCTTTCGGGCGACTCCATCGTCCGTACGGAACGATGGTGACCGCCTGACCGGGGTGACCCGCCGCCCCTGGGGGTGGTCAGGTGGGAGATCGGAGCCTCCACTTGTGGGCCGGTCACACTTACACACAGGTGTGTCCGGCCGGTCGTCACACAAGGTTAGCAGGAACCCGGGGGTGGTGCGAACCGGTGTGCACCGGGCCCTATCGTGTGGGACATGAGTGACACCCCTCCCCCGTCCGCCGGGGCCCCCGACTTCGACGACATGACCCGCGACATCGCCGAGGTCCCCGCCGTCGAGGTGATCGTGACGGTCGCGGTCAACCTGATGAGCGCCGCCGCCGTGAAGCTCGGTCTGACCGAGGAGGGCGACAAGTACAAGGACCTGGACGAGGCCCGCAAGCTGATCCACGCCCTCGCCGGTCTGCTGGACGGGAGCGCGACGGAGATCAGCTCCTTCCACGCGGCCCCGCTCCGGGACGGCCTGAAGTCCCTCCAGCTCGCCTTCCGCGAGGCGTCCCTGGTCCCGGACGAGCCGGGCCAGGGCCCCGGTGAGAAGTACACCGGGCCGATCTACGGCTAGTTCATCCCCGTACGTACAAGGGCTCGCCCGGAGGGGTGGCCCCGGCCGGCAGCAGTGCCAGGTCGAGGCCCCGCACCAGGCGGGCCCGCAGTGTCTCGTCGGCGGCGAGGCGCTCGGCGACGGCCCGCGCGGCGTCCGCGGGCGACGCGGAGGGCTCCAGCACGAGGGCCAGGGTGCCGTCGGCCTGCCCCGGCCCGAGGTGGGCGCGGAGCACGGCGGGCTCGGCGGCCACGGCGTCCCGTACGGCCCCGACGACGGCCGGGTCGGCCAGCGGGTCGGCACTCGCGCGGCCCTCGGCGAGCGCGAGCAGCGCGGGGCCGGTCAGCTCGAAGGGCACCGGACCCGCGAGGTCCAGTACGACCGTGTCCGCCTTCTCGTGCGCGGCGGCCTGCAGCGCCTGGTGCAGGGGTACGGCGACGGGGCGGGCCTCGGGGTCCCAGCGGGCGAGGGAGCCGGTGGAGGTGAAGGCGGGCAGAGCGGTCCGGGATCCGGCTTTCAGCGTCGGCACGGCCATGTCGCTGGTCTTCTCGCGGCGCAGCCCGTTCTCGTCCTCCTCGACCTCGCCCAGCACGGCCACCACGGGGACGAGCAGCCGGGCGCCCTTGAGGGCCTCCAGGACGGGGCCCACGGCGGCACGGTCCTCGGCCCAGGCCGCGAGCGCCGCGCTCAGCCGGGGATCGGCCGAGCCGTCGTCGTCGGAGAAGCCGGAGTCGGGAATGTTCTTGTTCGCCACGGTCACCGACCCTATAGGGGGCTTGCTGCTGCGGTTGTGCGGGCCCGGAAACCCGCCCGTGACGGCTTTCACGGGTTTTTCAGAGTTCGCTGACACAGCTCTAACGTCCGTCTAACGGCCCGCACAGTCGGCGGCCCGAGCATCGGCGGCATGGAGTCCTCCAGAGCCGCCAGACGCCGCGCCCGCAGGTTCCCCCGACGGCCTTTGATGTACACCGCGCTCGCCTGCGTCGCCGTAGTCGGCGTCACGGCCGGCGGGACCGTGTACGTGAAGGCGCAGGCACACTCCGGGGTGGGCGTCGTATCGTCGGCGGCGACGCCGTCGCTCTCGCCCTCGTCGGCGGTCACGCCCACGACTCAGGAGGCGGCCGTGGCGGAGGCGGTGGTGGATCTCGACGAGCGGCTGGCCGACGCCATGAAGTCGGTGAGCGTGACGGGCGAGCAGAAGGTCTCGGCGGCGGTGCTCGACCTGGAGTCGGGCGACAGCGCGGTCCACGGCGACGGTGCCTTCGACACGGCGAGCATCGTGAAGGTCGACATCCTGGCGGCGCTGCTGCTGCGGCACCAGGAGGCGGGTACGCGGCTGAGCGCGCAGGAGAAGGCGTACGCCACGACGATGATCGAGAACAGCGACAACACCTCGGCGTCCGCCCTGTGGGACATCATCGGGAAGGCCTCGGGGCTCGACGCCGCCAACGAGAAACTCGGGCTGACCGGTACGAAGGGCGGCGACGGGGCGCTGTGGGGCCTGACCCGGACGACGGCGGCAGACCAACTCGTCCTGCTCCAGCAGGTCTTCGGGGACGACTCGGAGCTGAGCGAGGCCTCGCGGTCGTATCTGCGGGATCTGATGGGGCAGATAGCGGCCGACCAGCGGTGGGGCGTGTCGGCGGCGGCCGACGGATCCGGCTGGGCGCTGAAGAACGGGTGGCTGCCGCGCAGTACGACCGGGCTGTGGGACATCAACAGCATCGGCCGGGTGACGGTGGACGGCCACGCCTACCTCGTGGCCGTGCTGTCGAACGGCAGCACCGCGCAGGCGAAGGGGATTTCGCTGGTGGAAGCGGCGGCGAAGGCGGCGGTGTCGGTGTTCACGGGTACGGCGGCCCGCTGAGGCCTCAGAAGCCCTCGTAGGACCGGCGGGGACCGCGGCGGCCGCGCCACAGGACCACCGCGGTGATCAGCAGGGCCACGCCCACGCCGCCCGCCAGCGGGGCCGCCCAACTGGCCGTGTCGTCCTGCGACTCGACGGTGTCCGGGCCCGCGCCGAAGTATTTCTGACCGTAAGCGGCCGGCTCCAGGCCCTCCGGCTTCAGGCGGGCCGCCGCCTTGAGCGCCGCCGCGGGGTCGACGAAGCCGAAGCCCCGGGAGTCGTCGCGGCCGCCGGCGGGGGCGTTGCGGGCTGTGTCCTCCAGGAGGCGCTTGATCTGCGCGGGCGTCAGACCGGGGTGGGCGGCCCTGACGAGGGCGACCGCGCCGGAGACGAACGCGGAGGCGGCGCTGGTCCCCCAGCCCTCGTAGTACTTGTGGTCGGGGTCGGCGATGACCACGTCGTCGCCCGGGGCCGCGACCGTGGCGTACCAGCGGCGGGTGGAGAACGAGGCGCGGGTGCCGAACTTGTCGACGGCGGTGGCGGCGATGACACCCGGGTAGGCGGCCGGGTAGGAGATGTGGTCGCCCTTCTCGCCGCCGTTGCCCGCGGAGGCGACGACGACGGCACCCTTCTTGAGCGCGTACTGGACGGCGTCGTCCTCGCCGGCCTCGGGGTGCGCGGAGGCGGAGTCGTCGCCGAGGGAGAGGTTGATGACGTCGGCGCCGTGGTCGGCGGCCCAGCGGATGCCCTCGGCGAGGGCGT
This sequence comes from Streptomyces sp. NPDC058307, assembly GCF_042880295.1. Classification (NCBI taxonomy): domain Bacteria; kingdom Bacillati; phylum Actinomycetota; class Actinomycetes; order Kitasatosporales; family Streptomycetaceae; genus Streptomyces; species Streptomyces sp. NPDC058307. The sequence goes on along the minus strand of NZ_JBHVYZ010000018.1, from coordinate 62,041 downwards.
TGCCGCGGGTGTTGCGGGCCCTGGCGCGGGCCGGGTCGCCGTCCTCCAGGATCACGCGGACGGGGAGGATCCTGGCCTCGGGGGCGATGCCCATGACCCCGTCGCCGTTGCCGACGCCGTGTCCGTGACCGGCGATGATGCCGGCCATGGCGGTGCCGTGCCGGGCCCAGGGCCGCTGTCCCCGCACGGCCCCGAAGCCGATCATGTCCTTGCCGGTGAGGACGTTGCCGACGAGGTCGGGGTGGTCGTTCTCGACGCCGGTGTCCAGGACGGCGACGGTGACGCCGGCGCCCTTGGTGGTCTGCCAGGCCTGCTGGGTGTGCATGGCGTCCAGGGCCCACTGCTTGGCGCGGATGCCGTCGGCGTGCGCGGCGGTGGGCGGGACGAGGGCCACGGCGCCCGCGAGGAGGACGCTCAGGAGACCCGCCCTGCGGGTGGTGACGCTCACGACGGCTGCTCCGAGGGCGAGGTGACGGTCTTGCGCAGGGCGCGTTCGACACGGTCGGCCAGGCCCTTGGCCTCGTTGCCGAGCCCTGCCTGGGCGGCCGGGGTGGTGTCGCCGGACCCCATGGCCTCCTCGGCGGGCTCCGGGGTGTCGACGGTACGGCCGTCCACCCAGCCGGAGACGGCGTAGGCGACGACGGGGGCGTCGGTGAGGACGGAGATCGTCCAGGAGGCCCGCTGCCTGGCGCCGAATCCCGCCGCGAGGGTGTTCTTCGCGGCGTACGGGAGGGGCATCAGGTCGGTGCGGGTCTCCAGGCCCTCTTTGGTGAAGCGGGTGTCGAGGTCGCGCATGGCGGTGGCGTCGGCGTCGGCGAAGAGGAGGCCGACGGTGGTGACGTAGCTCTGGGTGGCGTCCGTGTAGGTGGCGCGCAGGAGGCGTTCGCAGCCGACGGGGGCGAGGACCTTGCGGAGCAGGGGGTCGAAGGCGTTCTGGCAGCCGCTGTCCGGGGCGACGGCGATCCGCGTCCAGGTGCGGTCGGCTCCGCCGGGCCCGGCGCCCTGGCCGTCCACGGTCGGCGGGAACAGCCGGTCGACGGGCACGCTGTGCCACAGTTCACCGGCCGCGGCGAAGGTGTCGCCGCTGCCCTCGTCCCCGGAGTCCCCGATCAGCCAGCTCCCGGTCACGGCACCGCCGATGAGCCCGAGCCCCAGCACGACGCACGCGGCCACGGCGGCGATCCGGGGAGGAATCCGCACTCCCCACGACCGCTTCTCGTAACCGACCTCGGGCTCCCCGAACGACACGACGGGCCGTCCGTTGCCGGGAGTTCCGTCATGCGGGGGCATGGCGGCGCTCCAGGAGAGCGCGGGGTCGGGTGTGGGTGCTGTGGGAGCGGCACCCGGGACCGGCGCCTCCCGCGTGGGGCGCGGCGGGAACTCGGGGCGGGCGTCGGGCCTCGGCGGTACGGCGGTGCCGCGGGAGTCCGCCCGGGACGCGGACGCCGTGGGAACGGGCCGCATCCGGAAGGTCGTCTCCGAGGCGGTCTCGGCGGGGGCACGGGCAGGACGCGGGGGCACGGACGGCTGAGACCTCGGCCGGGGCGGCGCGGACGCGGTGCCGGAGTCGGTCGGGCGCGACTGGGGCCCACGGCTCCCCGCGCCGGCCGCGGGCGGCATCGGACCGGGGGCGGTCATGCCCGAGTTCGCGGAGGGCACGCCGGACGCCGAAGTGCGGTTTCCGGCGTTCGAAGCCCTGCGCGGGTCGGCGTCGGTGCCGGGCCTGGACGACGGCACCGTCCTGTCACCGCTGCCTGCGCGCGGTTCCCGGCGGCCGGAGTCCGTGGAGTCGGCGCCGTCGGAGGGCGGTGGGGCGTCGGGGAAGCGGGCCGAGGCCGGGGGTGGGGGCGGGATGCTGCCGGGGTACCGGGCGCTCGTGGACTCGGGGCGCCGGCTGTCCTGGGCGCCGGAGTGGTTCGCAGGCGCCGAGGGGGCCTCCCCACCGGCCCTGCGGCCGTCCGGCGTGGCGTGCGCCTCGCCGCGGATCGGCGTCGAGGTCGGGCCGGTGCCGTCGGTCGTGCGTATCGGTGGCCGACCCGCGGCGCTCGCGCGAGGTGCCGTAGCGCCGACGTCCTCCCGACCGGCCCCCGCCGGCTGACGTCCCTGCGCGTCGCCCGGTACCCGGCCGTCGTTCTCTTGCGGGCTCTGCCAGTCGAAGCCGCCGAACGTCGGTCGAGACGGTGTTCCGGTGCTCCGGCGGGTGCGTTCGCCGAAGGCCTGCCAGTCGGAGTCGTCGTTCATGCGTCCGCCCGGCTCGACAATCTCTCGCTCGACCGACTGTCCCGGCTCCTCGGGGCCGCCCTCGCCCACCGTCGGCGGCTGGGCCGGCCTCGGTGGGGTAGAGGGGCGTGGGGGAATGGAGGCGCGGCGTGCTTCCGTGCTCATGCGCCCCCCGTTTCCTCATGTCCGGGCCGTTCGGTCGTGCGCGGGCCCGCGTCGGAGTCGTCGGTGTGGAAGACAGCCGTCGGGGCACGCATACCCGCACGGGAGGGCCGGCATCCCGGCGCGGCGGCGACGGGGGGCGAACAGCCCTGCGTGCGTGCGCGTCACTCTACGGGTTGTTCCTGGGCGAACGGGAACCAGTCCAGCAGGCCGGGGGCATCTGCCCGGAACGTCCCCCTACCCTGCGGTAATCCTGTCTGGCAGTCTTCGTCCATGACTGCGCGCGCCGCCGACCGGGCCCGTTACGACCGGGCCACAGCCCATCTGGACGCCCCCCTCGCGATCGTGGACCTGGACGCCTTCGACGCCAACGCGGACGATCTCGTCCGCCGGGCGGCGGGGAAACCCATCCGCGTCGCCAGCAAATCCGTGCGGTGCCGGGCGCTGCTCGAACGCGTCCTGGCGAAGAACGGGTTCGCGGGCATCATGTCCTTCACCCTCGCCGAGTCCCTGTGGCTGGCCCGGGGCGGCTTCGAGGACATCCTGCTCGCCTACCCCTCCGCCGACCGCGCCGGGTACGCTGAACTCGCCGCCGATCCCAAGCTCGCGGCCGCCGTGACCGTGATGGTCGACGATCCCGCCCAGCTCGCCTTCATCGACGCCTCCCGCGCGGGCGGCACCGAAGTCATCCGGGTCTGCCTGGAGTTGGACACCTCGCTGAAGCTGCTCGGCGGCAAGGTCCGGGTCGGTGCCCGGCGTTCACCCCTGCACTCCCCCGCCCAGGTCGCCGACATGGCCCGCGCGGTGGCCCGGCGCCCCGGGTTCCAGGTCGTGGGGATCATGGCCTACGAGGGACACATCGCCGGGGTCGGGGACTCCGTCGCCGGGCGGCCGTTGCGGTCCCGGGCCGTACGACTCATGCAGGCCACCGCCCGCAAGGAGCTCGCCGAGCGCCGCGCCGCCGTGGTGCGCGCGGTGCGGGCCGTCGTACCGGACCTGGAGTTCGTCAACGGCGGCGGCACCGGCAGCGTGCAGCACACCGCCGCCGAGGACGCCGTCACGGAGATCGGTGCCGGTTCGGGGCTGTACGTGCCGAGGCTGTTCGACAACTACACGTCCTTCAGCGGGCGTCCGGCCGCCCTCTTCGCCATGCCCGTCGTACGCAGGCCGGGGGTCGGCGTGGTGACGGTCCTCGGCGGCGGCTACCCGGCCTCCGGCGCGCCCGGACCCGACCGGCTGCCGGTGCCGTATCTGCCGGAGGGGCTGAAGTACGACCCGCAGGAGGGGCCCGGCGAGGTGCAGACGCCGCTACTCGGCGCCCCCGCCGACGACCTGCTGCTCGGCGACAAGGTGTGGTTCCGGCACGCCAAGGCCGGTGAGCTGTGCGAGCGGTTCGAGAAGCTGCATCTGATCGAGGGGGACGCGGTGACGGCGACCGTCCCGACGTACCGCGGGGAAGGCCACACCTTCCTGTAGGTCAGCGGCCGACGGACCGGATCCCCCGGGTGATCCGGTCCATGTCGGCGAGCGGTGGCCCGCCGGGACCCGCGTCGAAGGCGAAGCGGACGACGACGGCGTCCGGGGGTCCGCCGGGGGCGGGAGTGAAGGCCAGCGACTGGACGTATCCCTCGGCTCCCTGGGCGGTCCTCACTCGCCAGCGGACCAGGTATCCGGTGCGTCCGGCGACTTCCACGCACTCCGATCCGACGACCCGGTGGCCGCGGATGCCCCGGTAGGAACTGTCGGCGGCGTGCGGTATGTCCTTCTTCGCGAGGGACGCCGGCCCGGAGTTCGCCGGCAGGGTGCGGGTGAAGACCCTGCCGCCGTCGGTGGTCATCACGAGGTTGTCGCGGGTGACGTACTTCGAGGGGACCCAGCCGTCCGGCAACGGCAGGCTGATGCCGTCGAGTTCGTCGACCAGGCGGGACGGGGCCGCAGAGGCCGGGGTGGGCGACCGGCTCGTGACCGTCGGTGCCGGGTCCGCCACCACATCGTCGCCCTGGCCCCGGGCGAGGGCGAAGGCCCCGCTGACGATCGCGGCGACGAGGACGATCCCGCAGGCCGTGAGGGCGACGGCCCTGGCGCGCCCCGAGGCCCCGCCGGCCGCGCCTGGCGGCCCGGGTGCCCCGGGGACGCGCCGGTGGTCCGTCCAGGCGGTCCCGTCCCACCAGCGCTCCAGTCGCGGAGCGTCGGGGTCCGGGTACCAGCCGGGCGGGAGCGTCCTGCTCATGAGGGCACTGTAGGGCGGGACCTACATCGGTGTGACGTACGCACCCGAGATGCCGCCGTCCACGAGGAAGTCGCTGGCGTTGACGAAGGAGGAGTCGTCGCTGGCCAGGAAGGCGACGGCGGCGGCGATCTCCTCGGCCTCGGCGAACCGGCCGACCGGAATGTGCACGAGCCGGCGCGCGGCCCGCTCGGGGTCCTTGGCGAACAGCTCCTGGAGCAGCGGGGTGTTGACCGGGCCCGGGCAGAGGGCGTTCACGCGGATGCCCTCCCGTGCGAACTGCACGCCCAGTTCACGGGACATGGCGAGCACGCCGCCCTTGGAGGCGGTGTAGGAGATCTGGGAGGTGGCGGCGCCCATCCTGGCCACGAAGGACGCCGTGTTGATGATGGACCCCTTGCCCTGGCGCCGCATGTAGGGGATCGCGGCCTTGCAGCACAGGTACACGGAGGTCAGGTTGACCTCCTGGACGCGCTTCCAGGCCTCCAGGCCGGTCTCCAGGATGGAGTCGTCGTCCGGCGGGGAGATCCCCGCGTTGTTGAAGGCGACGTCGACGCTGCCGTAGGTGTCGTAAGCCGTCTTGAACAGGGCCTCGACCTGCTCCGGGTCGGTGACGTCGACCTTGACGAAGAGCCCGCCGACCTCGTCGGCCGCGGCCTTGCCGCGGGGCTCGTCGACATCGGCGCAGACCACGTTCGCGCCCTCGGAGGCGAGCCGGCGGGCGGTGGCGAGACCGATGCCGCTGCCGGCTCCGGTGATGACGGCCGTACGGCCGACGAGACGGCGGCACACGATCTGATCGGTCGAAGAGGTCACTGGGCGGGGCCTTCCGTGCTGATGAAGACGTTCTTGGTCTCGGTGAAGGCGGTCAGGGCGTCCGGGCCGAGTTCGCGGCCGAGTCCGGACTGCTTGTAGCCGCCGAAGGGGGTCCAGTAGCGCACGCTGGAGTGGGAGTTGACGGACAGGTTGCCCGCCCTGACGGCCCGGGAGACGCGCAGGGCACGGCCGATGTCGCGGGTCCACAGGGAGCCGGAGAGGCCGTACGGGGTGTCGTTGGCGAGCCGGATCGCGTCGTCCTCGTCGGTGAAGGGCAGCAGGACGGCGACCGGGCCGAAGATCTCCTCGCGGGCGGCCTCGGAGTCGGGGGCCTCACCGGTGAGGACGGTCGGCGCGAACCAGAAGCCGGGCCCGTCGGGCGCGCTGCCCCGCAGACCGGGCGCGTCGTCCGGCACCAGCGCCCGTACGCGGTCCAGTTGCCGACGGGAGATCAGCGGGCCCATCTGGGTCTTCTCGTCGGCGGGGTCGCCCACGACGACGGCGTTCACGGCGTTGGCCAGTAGCTCCCTGACCTGGTCGTACACCGATTCCTGGACCAGGATCCGGGTGCGGGCGCAGCAGTCCTGGCCGGAGTTGTCGAGGAAGGAGAAGGGGTCGACGGCCGTCTTCAGGTCCGCGTCCGCGAAGACGATGTTGGGGCTCTTGCCGCCGAGTTCGAGCGTGACCGGCTTGACCTGGCGGGCGCAGCGCTCCATGACGTCACGGCCGGTCGGGGTGGAGCCGGTGAAGACGATCTTCGCGACACCGGGGTGCTCGACCAGGGCGGTGCCGGCGACCGGCCCGTGGCCCGGCAACACCTGGAACAGACCCTCCGGCAGCCCTGCCTCCAGAGCGAGTTCGGCGAGCCGCAGGGCGGTGAGCGGGGTGGTCTCGGCGGGCTTGAGGACGACGGCGTTGCCGGCGGCGAGCGCGGGTGCCGTGCCCCAGGCGGCGATCGGCATGGGGAAGTTCCAGGGCGCGATGACGCCGACGACGCCGAGGGGTTCGAGGAGGGTGACGTCGAGTCCGCCGGGGACGGGGATCTGGCGGCCGTTCAGCCGTTCCACCCCGCCTGCCGCGTAGGCGAGCAGGTCACGGACGTTGCCGGCCTCCCAGCGGGCGTTGCCGAGGAGGTGACCGGCTTCCCGGACCTCCAGCCGGGCCAGTTCCTCGACGTGTTGATCGACGACGTCGGCGAACCGGCGCAGCAGCCGGGCCCGGTCGGCGGGGGCGAGGGCCGCCCAGCGGACCTGTGCCTTCGACGCGCGGGCGACCGCCGCGTCCACGTCGGCGGCGGTGGCGGCGGGGACGGTGGCGACGACCTCCTCGGTGGCCGGGTTGAGGACGGTCAGATCGTGCTCGTAGGACGACGGGGACAACGAGATACCTCTCACAGGCGTTCGAAGGAGCGGCGCAGCTCCCAGTCGGTGACCGCCGCGTCGAAGGCTTCGAGTTCGACGCGGGCCATGTTGCGGTAGTGCGCGACGACCTCGTCGCCGAAGGCGGCCCGGGCGATCGGGCTGTTCTCCCAGAGCTCGGCGGCCTCGCGCAGGGTGGTGGGGACGTGGGCGTAGTCGGCGGTGTAGGCGTTGCCGGTGCAGACCTCCGGCAGCTCCAGCTTCTGCTCGATGCCGTACAGACCCGCCGCGACCAGTCCGGCGACCGCGAGGTACGGGTTGACGTCCCCGCCGGGCAGCCGGTTCTCGAAGCGCAGGGAGCGGCCGTGGCCCACGACTCTGAGCGAACAGGTGCGGTTGTCGTGGCCCCAGGCGACGGCCGTGGGGGCGAAGGAGCCCGGCTGGAACCGCTTGTAGGAGTTGATGTTGGGGGCGTAGAGGAGCGAGAAGTCCCTCAGGGCCGCGAGCTGCCCCGCGAGGAAGTACCGCATCACGTCCGACATGCCGTCCGGGCCGGCCATGGCGTTGTCGCCGGCGGCGTCGGCGAGCGAGAGGTGGATGTGACAGGAGTTGCCCTCGCGCTCGTTGTACTTGGCCATGAAGGTGAGCGACACGCCCTCCTGGGCGGCGATCTCCTTGGCGCCCGTCTTGTAGACGGCGTGCTGGTCGCAGGTGGTCAGGGCCTCGTCGTAGCGGAAGGCGATCTCGTGCTGGCCGGGGTTGCACTCGCCCTTGGCGGACTCGACGGTGAGCCCGGCGGCGGCCATCTCGTTGCGGATGCGGCGCAGCAGCGGCTCGATCCGTCCGGTGCCGAGGACCGAGTAGTCGATGTTGTACTGGTTGGCGGGGGTGAGCCCGCGGTAGTTCGCGTCCCAGGCCTGCTCGTAGGTGTCCTTGAAGACGATGAACTCCAGCTCGGTGCCGACCTGGGCGGTGTAGCCGAGTTCGGCGAGCCGCTGCAGCTGGCGGCGCAGGATCTGGCGGGGCGCGGCGACGACCGGGGAGCCGTCGTCCCAGGCGAGGTCGGCGATCAGCAGGGCCGTACCGGCGTTCCAGGGCACGCGCCGCAGGGTGCCGAGGTCGGGGCGCATGGCGAAGTCGCCGTAGCCGCGGTCCCAGGAGGACATCGCGTAGCCGTCGACGGTGTTCATCTCGGTGTCGACGGCGAGGAGGTAGTTGCAGCCCTCGGTGCCGTGGTGGAGTACCTCGTCGAGGAAGAAGCGGGCGGCGAACCGCTTGCCCTGGAGGCGGCCCTGCATGTCGGGGAAGGCCAGGACGACGGTGTCGATCTCACCGCCCGCGACGAGGGTGTGCAGCTCCTCGACGCTGAGCGGGGGTGTGCGGTCTGCCACGGGAGAGCTCCTTCGGCTGCTGCGCGTTTTTCCGACCGGGCCGGGAGCCATAAGGTATTGCTCTGAACCATTGCTTGGGAAGGGGGCTCGGCCATATGTCGGTGGACGCTGACGGCGGCCCGGACGACCGGTTGACTCCGGTGCTGCGGCCGGTCAGGGCGGGCAACGGCTTCGAGGAGGCGCTGGAGCAGATCCTGCAGGTGGTGCGGCTCGGGCTGGTGCCGGGGGGCGGGCGGCTGCCGGCCGAGCGGGAACTCGCGGAGCGGCTCGGGATCAGCCGGGTGACGCTGCGCGAGGTGCTGAAGGTGCTGCAGGACCAGGGGCTGGTGGAGTCGCGGCGGGGCCGGTACGGGGGCACGTTCGTGCTGCCCCGCGCCCGGGCCGCGGTCGGCGAGGAGGAGCTGCGGCGCCGGATCGCCGAGGTGGACATCGAGGACGTGCTGCGCTTCCGGGAGGTCCTGGAGGTGGGCGCGGCGGGCCTGTGCGCGGCGCACGGCCTCACGGACGAGCAGGCACAGCGGCTGCGCGAGGCGCTGGCGGCCACGCAGGAGGCGCCGCTGGCGGACTACCGGCGCCTGGACACCCTGCTGCACCTGACCCTCGCGGAACTGTGCGGCTCGCCCACGCTGACCGCGCAGTACGCGGCGGTACGTGCCTCGGTGAACGACCTCCTGGACTGCATCCCGCTGCTGGTGCGCAACCTGGAGCACTCCCAGCGGCAGCACGCGGCGCTGGTCGAGGCGGTGCTGGACGGGGACGCCGACGGGGCGCGGGAGATGATGCGGGAGCACTGCGGGGGGACGGCGGCGCTGCTGCGGGGATTTCTGGCGTGACCTTGCCGCCCGTGCCCCCGGGAGGCAAAGGTATGCGTGTGTGCCATTGCAAGCCTGGGAGGGCCGCGTGACCGTACGACCGCTGATCGGCGTCAGCACGTATCTGGAGGCCGGGGCCCGCTGGGGCGTCTGGGAGCTGGAGGCGGCGCTGCTGCCGGCGGGCTATCCGCGTCTGGTGCAGCGGGCGGGCGGTCTGGCCGCGATGCTCCCGCCGGACGCCCCGGAGCACGCGGCGGCGACGGTGGCCCGTCTGGACGGCCTGGTGATCGCGGGCGGCCCGGACGTGGAGCCGGTCCACTACGGCGCCACCCCCGATCCCCGCACCGGCCCGCCCGCCCGCGCCCGCGACGCCTGGGAACTGGCCCTGATCCAGGCCGCGTTGTCGGCCCGCGTCCCCCTGCTGGGGATCTGCCGGGGCATGCAACTGCTGAACGTCGCCCTGGGCGGCACCCTCGTCCAGCACATCGACGGCCACGCGGAGGTACCGGGCGTCTTCGGCCGCCACCCGGTCAAGCCGGTACCGGCCACGCTCTACGGCGACCTCGCCCCGGAGGAGACCTCCGTGCCGACCTACCACCACCAGGCGGTGGACCGCCTCGGGAGGGGCCTGCTGGTGTCGGCGCAGGCGTCGGACGGCACGGTGGAGGCGGTCGAACTGCCCGGCCCGCACTGGGTGCTGGGCGTCCAGTGGCATCCGGAGATGGGCGAGGACCTGCGGGTGATGCGGGGACTGGTCTCGGCGGCGGGCCGATCCTAGGCCAGTCCTGGTCCCTGTCGTCGGCCAGGCCCTGTCGTCGATTTCCCGTCGTCCGCTCGGACGGCGGTCCTGGCGGTGTCCCGCGGGTCATCGCAAGGCGTGTCCGGCACCCACGTCAGACGCCCGTGCCGACGGGTGTGGTGTCGGCCGTACGGCGCCTGCGCACCGCCCAGAACACCGTGCGGTCGGGACGCCCTGGTGGCGGCGCCGGTGGGCAGCGCGGCGAACGCGCGTGCCGGACACCGTTCGGGCAGGCGGGAACGCGACGACAGACAGACCCTAGGCCCGCGTCAGCGACAGCAGGTCCCTCGCCGGGCCCACCGGGCGGTGGCCCGTGGGCCACACCGCCCGCAGGTCCCGGGCCAGCGACACCCCCTCCACCGGCACCCGCACCAGTCGGCGCATCGACAGTTCCTCGCCCACGGCCAGTTCGCTCAGGACGGCCGGGCCCGCCCCGCTCACCACCGCCGCCTTCACCGCCGTGGTGGACGAGAGCTCGATCAGGGGGCGGGCCAGGCCGCCCAGAGCCGCGTCCAGGACCTGTCGGGTGCCCGAGCCCTTCTCCCGCAGGATCAGCGGCGTCGCGGCCAGTTCAGCGGCTTCCAGGGGACGTCGGCGGCGGGCCCAGGCATGCCCCGGGGCCGTCACCACGATCAGGTGGTCGTGGGCTATCACCACCGAGTCGAGGCCGGAGGGGACGGTCAGCCCCTCCACGAAGCCCAGGTCCGCCTCGTCCGACAGCAGCCGTTCCGCCACCGTCGCCGAGTTCCCCGCGTGCAGCGACACCGCCGTGTCCGGACGCCCCGCGCGCAGGGCGAGGAGCCACCCCGGCAGCAGGTACTCCGCGATCGTCATGCTCGCCGCCACCCGGAGCCGGGAGTCCCGGCGAACCCGCAGCGCCTGCGCCCCGGCGTCGAAGGCCTCCGCCGCCTCCACGATCCGCCGCGCCCAGTCGGTCACCAGCGCCCCGGTGTCCGTGAGCCGTGAGCCCCGGGGCGAGCGGTCGACCAGGGCCACGCCCAACTGCCGTTCCATGGAGCGGATCCGGCTGCTCGCCGCCGGCTGGGTGATGCCCAGCTCCCGGGCCGCCCCGCCGAGACTCCCGAGCCGCGCCACGGCCAGCAGCAGCTCCAGCGCCCCGAGATCCGGTACCCGGTGCGCCAGCATCCCGCCCACCGCCGACCGAACTTCTTCCTCACCGCTCATAAGACCAGCTTATGTCCTCATAGAGCCGTACTCCCTGGTCGCGGCGCTCCCCCGGCGGCACCGTGGAGCCATGGTCACCGCCGTCCGTCACCTCGGGCCGAACTGGTACGCCTGCGTCATGGGCACCGCGATCGTCGCCACCGCCGGCGTCGCGCTCCCCGTGCACCTCCCCGGCCGGCGCACGATCTGCGCCGCCGGCTGGCTGCTGTCCCTCGCCCTGCTGCTCGCCCTCCTCTGCGCCCGCGCCCTGCACTGGCGTCACCATGCCGACCAGGCCCGCGCCCACCTCCTCGACCCTGGCATGGCCCCCTTCTACGGCTGCCTGGCCATGGCCCTGCTGGCGGTCGGCGGCGGTGCCCTCACCGTGGGCCGGTACCGGATCGGGACGACGGCCGCGGTCGCTCTGGACGCCGTGCTGTTCACCGCGGGTACGGCCGTGGGACTGGCCGCCGCGATCACCGTGCCGTACCTCATGGCCGTACGGCAGCGGGCCGAGCCGGGGCAGGCCACGCCGGTGTGGCTGCTGCCCCTCGTCGCGCCCATGGTGTCCGCCGCGCTCGGGCCGCTCCTCGTGCCGTATCTCCCCGCCGGTCAGCCGCGCGAGACCCTCCTCCTCGCCTGCTTCGCGATGTTCGGGCTCAGCCTTCTCGCCACCCTGCTGATGCTGCCGCTCGTCTTCGCCCGGATCGTCACCGGCGGCCCGCTCCCCCTCGCGCTGACCCCGACCCTCTTCCTGGTGCTCGGCCCGCTCGGCCAGTCCACCACCGCCGTCGGCAAGTTCGCGGACGTGGCCCCAGGTGTCATACCGGCCCCCTACAGCCAGGGCTTCGGCGTCCTCGCGGTCCTCTACGGCGTTCCCGTCATGGGGTTCGCACTGCTGTGGCTGGGGCTGGCCACCGCGCACGTGGTCCGGGCCCGTCGGCACGGGATGGGGTTCTCGATGACCTGGTGGGCGTTCACCTTCCCGGTCGGCACCTGCGTCACGGGCTCCGAGGCGCTGGCCCGGCACACCGGGCTCGTGGTCTACGACTGGCTCGCCACCGGCCTCTACGTCGCTCTCGTCGCCGCCTGGAGCACGGCCGCCGTGCACACCGCGCGCGGCCTGGTCAGCGGAGCGCTGCTCGCAGGGCCTCGCCCAGTGCCCGTGGTGCTTCGGCCAGCGACGGTCCGTACCACGTCAGGTGCCGTCCGCTGACGAGGGCGCAGGGCAGACCGGGGAAGGCCTCCGGGCCGTCGTCGGCGGTGAAGCGGTACGGCTCGTCGGGCAGGACCACCACGTCCGGGGCCGCCGCCCGCAGCTCCTCCAGCGGGATCCGCGGATAGCGGTCCTCGTGACCGGCGTACACGTGGTCCACGCCCAGCCGGGACAGTACGTCGCCCGCGAACGTGTCCCGGCCCAGCACCATCCACGGCCGCCGCCAGATCGGCACGACCGCCGTCCTGCGGCGCGACGGGGGTTCGAGCGCCGACCAGGCCTCCTCGGCCTCGTCCAGCCAGCGCGGCCGTACGACGCCGCACGCCTCGACGACCCGGGCCAGTTCACGGAAGGCCTGCGGGACATCACGGACCTCGGTGACCAGGACCTCCAGGCCCGCCTCGCGCAGAGCCCGCAGATCCGGCTCGCGGTTCTCCTCCTCGTTGGCGATCACCAGGTCGGGAGCGAGGGCGACGATCCGGTCGACCTTCGGGTTCTTGGTGCCGCCAATGCGGGTGACGTCCAGGTCCGCCGGGTAGGTGCACCAGTCGGTGGCGCCGACCAGGACGCCGGGGGCCGAGCGGGCGATCGCCTCGGTCAGCGAGGGGACCAGGGAGACGACTCTCACTGCCGGGGCCGGTCCCAGGCCGCCTCGACGTGCTCGGCCACGGCGACGACGAGCACGCGGGTGTCCGCCACGGTCGCCCGCCAGCGGTGCCGCACCCCGCCGGTGAGGTACAGGGTGTCACCGCGGCCCAGCCGGTACGCGCGGCCCTCGGCCTCGACGTCCACCGCTCCGTCGGCGACGTACATCAACTGGTCGTTGCGGAACTGGAATTCACGGCCCGCGTCATGATCGCCGGTGAACTCCTGAGCGTGCATCTGGTGGTGACCGCGCACCAGGGAGCGCATCCGGGGTTCACCGTCCGGCTCCGGGCCCTCGGCGTGCACCACGTCGACGCTGCACGCCGGGTCGGCCGCGGCGAGGAGTTCTACGGCCGTGGTGCGCAGGGCGTCGGCGACCTTCTCCAGGGAGCTGCGGCTGGGCCGGGCGCGTTCGTTCTCGATCTGGCTCAGGAAGGGCACCGAGAGGCCGCTGCGCTCGGCGACGACGGCGAGGGTGAGCTCCAGCGCGCGGCGCCTGCGGCGCACGGCCGCGCCGACCCGAAGGGGCTGTTCTTTGTGGTCGCCCATGGCTCCGGCTCCCTCCTCCGCTCGTCGGTCCTGTGACCCGTCCCCTGATGAGTTGTCTGCACCCTACGCATGTTCGGCAAACCGTTTCACGCGGCCGTCACATCCATGTCATACGGCGTGCGACCGTACCTCACAGTTCGCGCCAGCCGAACGGCCCCCTCACCGCGGCGAGGGGGCCGGGTTTCGGTCACCCGTCCGCCGCGAGCGGCCCAAGTCCCCTCGTCGGCATCGGAGTTCGGGCGATGGCGTAGCTCTATGTGGTTGGCCGGATCCTTACCGTGTGCCCGGAGCGGTTATGACGGTGTCATCCGCCCGACCATCTCCGGGTGCTTCTTCAGCCAGGCCGCGACCGCCTGCCCCTCGTGCCCCTGGCCGTACCGATTGATCTCGCTCTCCAGAGTACCGAGCTCGTCCTCACTCATCCGGAAACCCTTGATCCACTTGGTGAGCTGCGGGTACTGCCCGGGGAACTTCTCGTTGGCGATGGTGCGGATCGTGTTGCCCTCGCCGAAGAGCTTCCTGTCGTCCTTGAGCTTGGTGAGGTCGTACTGGCTGTACGCCCAGTGCGGGGACCACAGGACGACCGCGACGGGCTGCTTCCTGGCGTAGGCGCGCTTGAGCTCGGCCAGCATCGCGGGCGTGGAGCCGTCGACGACCTCGTACTCCTTGTCGAGGCCGTAGCCCGGCAGGACCTTGTTCTTGAGGAGGTTCATCTCGCCGGTGCCCGGTTCGATGCCGATGATCTTCCCGTCGAACTCGGCGGCCCGGCCCTTGAGGTCCTCGTACGTCTTCACGCCCTTGACGTACGAAGGGACGGCGACCTCCAGCGAGGTCGGCTGATACCAGGTGCCGAGGTCGGCGAGGCTGTCCTTGCTCTTGTCCCAGTAGTTCTTCTGGGCGTACGGCAGCCAGGCGTCGAAGTTGAGGTCCAGGTCACCGGAGGCGAGGCCGGTGTAGACCGGGCCGACGTCCATCTGCTTGAGGTCGAGCCGGTAGCCGCGTTTCTCGAGCACGTGCTTCCAGAGGTAGGTGACGGCGATGTCCTCGTCCCAGGGGAACCAGGCCACGTTCACCGGGCGCCTGGTCTCCGCCGCGGTCTTCTGGACGGGGGCCAGCTCGTCGACCAGGCCGGGGTGCTGCTTCAGCCAGCTGCGGACGGCGTCCTGCTGCCTGCCCTTGCCCGCCTTGTTGATCTCGGCCTCCAAGCCGGTGAGCTGCTTCTCGTCCAGCTTGAAGTTCTTCAGCCACTGTCCGACAACCGGGTTCTCGTCCGCGAAGCCCTTGCGGGCCACCGTGTGGATGCCGTCGCCCGAGCCCCAGGCGCCCTTGGGATCCTTGAGCTTCTTCAGGTCGTAGTCGTTGTACGCCCAGTGCGGCGACCAGAGCGTGACGACGACCGGGGCCTTCTTGGCGTACGCCCGCTTCAGCTCGGCCAGCATGGCCGGCGTGGAGCTGTCGACGACCTTGTACTCCTTGTCGAGGCCGTACGCCTTCAGCACCTTGCTCTTGAGCAGGGCCATCTCACCGGCGCTCGACTCGATGCCGGTGACGTTCCCGCCGAACTGCGAGGCCTTGCCCTTGAGGTCGGCCAGGGAGTTGATGTCCTTCATGTACGACGGCACGCTCAGCTCCAGAGACGTCTTGCCGTACCAGGCGCCGAGGTCGTCGAGCTTGTCGCCGTACTTCTTCCAGTACTGCTCATGGGTGGTCGGCAGCCAGGCGCCGGTCATGAAGTCGGCGTTGCCGGAGGCGAGGGAGGTGTAGAGCGGCCCGGCGTCGAGCTGCTTGGCGTCGACCTGGTAACCGCGCTGCTCCAGGATCTCCTTCCAGAGGAAGGTGGAGGCGACCCCGTCGTCCCAGGGGACGTAGCCGATGCTGATCTTCTTGCCCTGGCCGACGTCCTTGCCGCCGGAGACGGCCGTGGCCTCGCCCGAGGTGCCGCCGAAGATCCCCATGCCGCCCGCGACGAGGGCGAGGACGACGACACCGATCACCGCGACCTGGGGGCGGGGGCGGTAGGACCAGATCCTGAGCCCCTGGCTCGCGCGGGCCTTGGCGGCGGCGCGGCGGCCCAGCGGGGAGACCTGGGTGCCGAGCGCACTGGTCATGCGGTCCAGGTAGATGGCGAGGATCACGATGGCGACACCGGCCTCGGAGCCGAGGCCCACGTTGAGCTGGCCGATGGCCTCGTTGACGTCGCCGCCGAGGCCTCCGGTGCCGACCATGCCGGCGATCGCGGCCATCGACAGGCCGAGCATGATGACCTGGTTGACGCCCGCCATCACGGTGGGCAGCGCGAGCGGCAGCTGGACGCGCAGGAGGGTGTCGCGAGGGGTGGTGCCGAACGCCTCGGCGGCCTCGACGAGCTCCTTGTCGACCTGGCGGATGCCGAGCTCGGTCATGCGGACGCCGGGGGCGAGCGCGAAGATCAGGGTGGCGACGATGCCCGCGGAGGCGCCGGTGCCGAAGAACAGGATCGCCGGGATGAGGTAGATCATCGCGGGCAGCGTCTGCATGAAGTCCAGGACGGGGCGGACGATGCCACTGACCCGGTTCGAGCGGGCCGCCCAGATGCCCACGGGCACGGCTATGACGAGCGCGATGATCGTGGCGACGAGGACCAGCGAGAGGGTCGTCATCGCGTCCTCCCACAGTTCGAGGGAGTCGATGAAGGCGAATCCCGCGAAGGTGAGGAGCCCGGCCAGGGTGCCGCGCAACCAGAACGCGATCACGGCGAAGATGCCCGCGAGCAGGAGGGGCTGGGGCGCCTGGAGGACGGCGTCGATACCGTCGTAGGTGCCGGTGAAGACGGTCTTGAGGAAGTCGAAGAGCCAGGCCACGTGGTCGAGCAGCCAGTCGACGGTGTGGTTGACCCAGTCGCCGAGCGGGATCCTAGGCATGGGCCACCTCCACGTCACCCATGAAGCCGACCAGTCTCTGCTGCGCGACCACGCCGACGAGCTTGCGGTGCTCGTCCAGGACGGCCACCGGATGCGTCGACCGGGCGCTCATCGCGCAGAGCTCGGTGAACGGCGTGTCGGGCGTCGCGGTCTCGCAGTCGCCCGCGCACTCGCAGTCGGCCTCGACGCCGCTCACGTCCGTGTCCATGACGGCGGACGCGGTCAGGACGCGGGAGCGGTCGACGTCCTTGGTGAAGGAGGCGACGTAGTCGTCGACGGGCCGCACGAGGATGTCCTCCGCACTGCCGGTCTGGACGATCCGGCCGTCGCGCATCACGGCGATCCGGTCGCCGAGCCGCATGGCCTCGTTGAGGTCGTGGGTGATGAAGACGATGGTCTTCTTCAGGGTCTGCTGGAGCTGCAGGAGCTGGTCCTGCATGTCCCGGCGGATCAGCGGGTCGAGCGCGCTGAAGGACTCGTCCATGAGGAGCAGGTCCGCGTCGGTGGCGAGGGCGCGGGCCAGGCCCACGCGCTGCTGCATACCGCCGGACAGCTCGTCGGGCCAGGAGTTCTCCCAGCCGCCCAGGCCGCACAGCTCCAGGGCCTCGGTGGCCCGCTCGATCCGCTCGGCCTTGGCGACGCCCTGGACGGCGAGGCCGTAGGCGGCGTTCTCCAGGACGCTGCGGTGCGGGAAGAGCGCGAAGTGCTGGAAGACCATGCTGATCTTCCGGGCGCGTACGGCGCGCAGCTCGCGGTCGGTGAGCGCGGTGAGGTCCTGGCCGTCGAAGCGGACATGGCCCGCGGTCGGCTCCAGGAGGCCGTTGAGCATGCGCAGCAGCGTGGACTTGCCGGAGCCGGACAGGCCCATGACGACGAAGATCTCGCCCGGGTCCACGGTGAAGGAGGCGTCGATCACCGCTGTCGTGGTGCCCTCGGCACGCAGTCCCTCCCGGTCGGCGCCCTCGCGGAGCCTGTCGACCGCCTCGGCCGGCCGTCTTCCGAAGACCTTGTACAACTGCTCTGCCTCAAGCCTTGATGACACGCGTGCCTCTCGTCTCTTCGACCAGTGTTCGACCAGTGGGGGAGACGAAGGGCCGCGAACAGTTGAAGGTGCAACCTGCCCCGCTCCGGGGCGGCGCATGCCCATATGTCTCCGAGGCAAACACACCCGTGTCCCGGCTCACAGGGCGCTCGCACCGCCGAACGAGTCAAGCGTCGACGGCCGGTGTCAGTGGGGTACGGCATGATGCGAGACGTGACCGGACGACTGATGCTCCTCGACACCGCCTCGCTCTACTTCCGTGCCTACTTCGGTGTGCCGGAGTCGGTGAAGGCTCCCGACGGCACACCGGTGAATGCCGTGCGCGGCCTCCTCGAATTCATCGACCGCCTGGTCAAGGACCACCGTCCGGACGCGCTGGTGGCCTGCATGGACGCCGACTGGCGGCCCCAGTGGCGGGTCGACCTCATCCCCTCCTACAAGGCGCACCGCGTCGCCGAGGAGCGCGAGAGCGGACCGGACGAGGAGGAGGTGCCGGACACCCTGTCGCCGCAGGTGCCGGTCATCGAATCGGTCCTGGACGCGCTCGGCATCGCGCGCGTGGGGGTCGCCGGATACGAGGCGGACGACGTGATCGGCACGTTCACCGGACAGGCGACGGGCCCGGTCGACATCGTCACCGGCGACCGCGACCTGTATCAACTGGTGGACGACGAGCGCCAGGTGCGGGTGCTGTATCCCCTCAAGGGCGTCGGCACGCTCCAGTTGACCGACGAGGCGTGGCTGCGCGACAAGTATGGCGTCGACGGCCGGGGGTACGCGGATCTGGCGCTGTTGCGCGGCGACCCGAGCGACGGTCTGCCGGGCGTGCCCGGCATCGGTGAGAAGACGGCGGCCAAGCTGCTGGCCGAGTTCGGCGATCTGGCCGGGATCATGGCCGCGGTCGACGATCCGAGGACGAAGCTCACGCCGTCGCAGCGCAAGCGGCTGGACGAGTCGCGGCCGTACCTGGCCGTGGCGCCGAAGGTCGTGCGGGTGGCCGGCGACGTCCCGCTGCCGCCGGTGGAGACCGCGGTTCCGGGTGCGCCGCGTGATCCCGCGGCGCTGGAGAAGCTGGCGGAGCGATGGGGACTGGGAGGCTCGTTGCAGCGGCTGGTGGCGACGCTCGGCGCGTAAATATTGCCCTCGCTTTCCACAAGTGGCACGCCGTCGCCAGCGAGGCGAGTGCTAACTTAGGTAAGCCTAAGCGTAGGGAACTGGGAGGCCGCCATGGCAGAAGGACCGGGACGCAAGCCGCGCAAGCCCCACTCCGCACAGGTGGTCCGCACCGAACGCCTGACCCCGCACATGCAGCGCGTGGTGCTCGGCGGCGACGGACTCGCCGACTTCGGGGCGGACACCTGCACCGACCACTACGTCAAGATCCTTTTCCCGGCCGAGGGCGCGACCTACCCCGAGCCCTTCGACATGCAGCGGATCCGCGAGGAGTTCCCGCGCGAGCAGTGGCCGGTGACCCGCACGTACACCGTGCGCCACTGGGACGCCGAACAGCGCGAGCTCACCCTGGACTTCGTGATCCACGGCGACGAGGGCCTGGCCGGTCCCTGGGCGATGCGCGTCCAGCCCGGCGAGACCGTGCGCTTCATGGGCCCGGGCGGCGCCTACGCCCCGGCCCCCGACGCCGACTGGCATCTGCTCGTCGGTGACGAGAGCGCGCTGCCCGCGATCGCCCGCTCCCTGGAGTCGCTGCCGGACGGCGCCCGGGCGCACGCCTTCATCGAGGTCTCCGGGCCCGAGGAGGAACAGAAGATCGACTCCGACGTGGAGGTCGTCTGGCTGCACCGCGGCTCCCGCCCCGTCGGCGAGGCCCTGGTCGAGGCCGTGCGCGCGCTGGAGTTCCCGGAGGGCCGGCTGTGCGCGTTCGTGCACGGCGAGGCGCACTTCGTGAAGCAGCTGCGCCATCTGCTGCGCGTCGAGCGCGGCGTCCCGCGCGAGGACCTGTCGATCTCCGGCTACTGGCGCCTGGGCCACAACGAGGACGGCTGGCAGGCTTCCAAGCGGGACTGGAACGCACGCATCGAGGCGGAGCAGGAGGGGGCGGCATCGGCCGCTTAGGCATAGGTCTCCGAAAGGGGCGGCACCTTGGAAGGTGCCGCCCCTTTCGTCGTGTCCGGGAGCCGTGTCCGGGAGTCGTGTCCGGGAGTCGTGTCAGGTAGTCGTGTCAGGTAGTCGTGTCCGGAGGGATCACACCGACCGCTGGCACGACCGGGACGTCCGGATCGACAGCCACACCACCACGACCGCCAGCCGAGCAGCGCTCCCCCGCGTCGTGCTGGAGTCCTTGCCCTGGCAGCGCAGGGTCTGGGCCATCTCGTAGGGATGCACGGGCTTCTGCCGGAGCGTCGCCAGCACGGCGAGTGCCAGGGGGTTGCGGAGCTTGCGGCGCTGCATGGATTCACCTCGCATCCGAATATCCGTGGCCAGCTATATCGCGATCCAGAAAGCCCCGTCAATAGACACGATGTATCGCGTTTTTGTAGGCCCACGCAAGCACGTGAGGACTTGGGCTCCGCGCCGACATGCCCGCGTCACGCACCCGAAACAGCTCCTCCCTAATTTCTGTCACCCGACAGGAATTCAGCTGCCGCACCGCTGTTCCGTGCTTCCGCCCTCATGCCGCCGAAGGCAGGTACCGCCGTGACGACGACCAGTCCCTCCGACGTCCGTCCCGATCCCCCGCACTCCCCAACCCCCTCCTCCGACGACCGGTCCCTCACCGAGTTCGGCTACTCCCAGGAGCTGCACCGCAGCCTGGGCCGGTACGCGTCCTTCGCGGCGGGGTTCTCCTTCATCTCGGTCCTGACGACCGTCTTCCAGTTCTTCGCCTTCGGGTACGCGTTCGGCGGCCCCGTCTTCTTCTGGGCCTGGCCGGCGGTACTGGCCGGACAGCTGCTGGTTGCGGCCTGCTTCGCGGAGCTGGCGGCCCGTTACCCCCTCTCGGGCGCGATCTACCAGTGGTCGTCCCGCCTCTCCAACGCGACCTTCGGCTGGTTCGCCGGCTGGATCATGGTGATCGGGCAGATCGTCGTGGTCGCTGCGGCGGCGCTGGCCCTGCAGATGGTGCTCCCGGCGATCTGGTCGGGCTTCCAGCTGGTCGGCACCGACCCGGCGCCGACCTCGGCGGACGGCGCCGCCAACGCGGCCGTCCTCGGCGTGATCCTGCTCGTCCTGACGACCGTCGTGAACGTCGTCGACAACCGCGTCATGTCCCTGATCAACCGGGTCGGCGTCACCGCCGAGATCATCGGCGCGGTCCTGATCATCGTGCTGCTGCTGACCCACTCCGAGCGCACCCCGAGCATCACCTTCCACACCGCGGGCGCCGCGCAGAACGGCCTGTTCGGGGCGCTGCTGGTGGGCTCGTTCACGGCGGCGTACGTGATGATCGGCTTCGACAGCGCGGGCGAGATGAGCGAGGAGACCCGCAACCCCCGGCGCACCGCGCCCCGCACGATCCTCACCGCGCTCGCCGCGGCCGGCGCGCTCGGCGGCCTGATCGTCCTGGCCGGCCTGCTCGCCGCCCCCAGCCTCACCGACGGACACCTCTCGGTCGACGGCCTCAGCTACGTACTCACCAGCAGCCTCGGCGACGGCGTCGGCAAGGCTCTGCTGGCCGACGTGGTGGTCGCGATCGCGGTGGCCACCCTCGCCATCCAGACGGCGGCCTGCCGCATGCTCTTCTCCATGGCCCGCGACGGCCAACTGCCCTTCGCGGGCCGCCTCGCGCGCGTGAACCCCCGCACGGGCATGCCCACCGCCCCCGCCCTGGTCGTCGGCATCCTGGCCGCCGCCCTGCTCCTGCTCAACTTCGCCTCGCCGGAGGCGTTCCTGGCCATCGGCACGACCTGCATCGTGATGCTGTACCTGGCGTACGCGATGGTCACGGGCCCCCTGTTGATCCGCCGCATCCGGGGCGAGTTCACCTCGTCGGGCACCGACGAGGAAGGCGCCCGCCTGTTCTCCCTGGGCCGCTGGGGCATCCCGGTCAACGCCCTGGCCCTCCTCTACGGCCTCCTGATGACCGTCAACCTGGCCTGGCCCCGCGCCGAGGTGTACGACCCGGCGGGCGGACACTGGTACTTCCAGTGGTTCACGGTGCTGTTCCTGGCCGCGACGCTGGCGGTGGGCATGACATGGCGTGCACTGCGCGGGCGTACGTCGGCGGGTTGATCGCGGGAGTGGAACGCGGGGGTGGAACGCGGGGGGACCGCGGGGGTGGCTCAGGAGCGCCGCCCCTGCGGGCCCCTCAGTCGCCCCGCACCCGCGCGTGCAGATGCATGTCGTGCCAGCCGTCCGGGTGCAGCACCGCACTTCGCTTGGTCCCTTCCAGGACGAAGCCCGTCTTGGTCGCGACACGGCACGACGCCTCGTTGCGGACAGCGTGCATGAGCTCGAGGCGGTGGAAGCCGACCTCGTCGAGAGCCCAGCGGGACAGGGCGACCGTGGCACGCGCCGCGACCCCCCGCCCCCGGGCCTCGGCGGTCGTCCAGTAGGCCATCTCGGCCTGCCCGTCGACGAAATTGATCTCACGCAGGGCCACGCGGCCGAGCAGCAGACCGGTGTCCCCGTCCGCCACGGCCCACTGAGCGGTCTTCTCCCCCGCCCAGGCCTGTCGCCACTCCTCGATCCAGCCGCCGACCTCGTCCACGGAGTCGGCGGCTCGGGCGTGCCACTGCTGCATCACCGGGTCCTGGAACGCGGCATGGACGGCGGGAGCGTCCTCGGGCCGCCAGGGACGCAGGAGCAGTCCGTCGCCGGTGGGGAGGGTGGGCTGGGCGGTGCTGGAGAGGGTGCCGGGTGCGAGCACCGGGCCAGTGAGGAAGGGCATGACCCGCATCCTGCCAATCGGGCAAGGCCCGTCCCAACGGTTTTTCCCCTTGCCGACGTGGAGCCGTTGGCCAGTCGGTACCCACCCTCGGGCGACCGCAGCCCGCGCCCCCGGCCGCGCGGACCAGACGTGCCGCCTCGCGGTGAACTTGCTTCCCAACTGCCGCAAACGCGGGTGGTACCCACGGCGCATCGACGGCCTGGAATGCGCGGCCGTGCATCCGGCGGCCAGGGGATCCGCTCCGTGCGCCGGGGCTGCGCCCCCTTTCCCACGGCCGAAAATCGTCGCATGGTGCGAAGTGGTGGGCTGTCAGGGTGAATTGCGAGCATGAGCGGTGTCGCACCCGGGCCCGTGAGGGTGGTGGCCGAATGCCTGCGATGGTCGGCGGAGGGCCTCGGGAGCGTGTCGCGCGTAAGGCGCGGATGCGGTCGGTACGGTCGGCGTGGTCGGCGTGGTCGTGTACCAGTGCGAATCCGACCGCGCCGGAGGCCTACCCCTTACTGACCGGGCCGCCCGGAATGTCGCCGAGACCAACGAACCGGCTGCTGCCCGACGCGCCCCTCGCAGCCGTCCCCCACGGTGCCTCGCACCTGCGTCAACTGGCCCCACACGGTTGACGAAACCCACGGTGGCACTGGAAGGTAGGGATGATCCACGACCTCGCCTCCGACAACGCTGTCGTGGCGGTGGTGGCCACCGATTGTGGGTGCCGCCGGGTGGCCGCCTCGAAGGTCACACCAGAGAACTGCCCGGCATGCGATTGACGAAGCCCTGCTCGACCTACTCGGCCGACAGGCCGCACAAACCGTGCATGAGTCAGCGACGCCGCAGTTCAGCGTATGGAGCACAACGCACAGTTCATGAACTTGGTCGACTCCGCCTCCCGGAGGGCATCATGAAAAGCTCTGCTCGTTCCCAGTTGCCCCTCTCCGCCCCCACGGGCTCGCAGACACCCGGTTCCCCCCGAGGCGCCGGAGTGGTGCGGGGCTCTTGCCGGGCACTCCCCCAGGGCGCTTCTGACGGCTCTTGATCGGACACGGTCCGGCCGCGGTCATCCGTCGCAAGGCGGATGATGCTCCTGCTCGCCTCGTCCACCTCGGCACAAGCGGCCGAAGAGCGGTTTCAGGAGCCGTCAGAAACGGCCTACTCCTTCTCATCCTCTGATGATCATTTTCATTGGTCTCTGGACAAGAATACTGAAGCAGCGACACCCGCAGGTACGAGGTATCGGCGACCACCTGACTTGCTGGGTAGACAAGCATGCTGAGGCAGAAACTGGGAGACAATAATGCCCCAGAACATAACCATCAAGTTGCCCATTCCGTCCCGACTGAACACCGGTTTAGCAACCGCCAGAGAACGCAATCTGGAGTGGATGCGCCGACATAACCTGGTGTCGGGACACGAGGCCATCCATCGCTACATGTTCTCGGCAGTGGCGGACCTGGCCGCCTACAGCTATCCGGACGCCGAAGGTGCTGACCTCGACCTGGCCTTTGACACCATGGGCTGGTTCTTCCTGTTCGATGATCTGTTTGATGTACCCGAGGGGCGTGAAGCCGATGTAGCCGTCGATGTGTGCCAGCAACTCATCGCGCTCGTCACCCAGCCGTCACCGCGGGAAACCAACCGCGATGCGCCTCTGGTGGGCGCCTTCGCGGACATCTGGCGTCGAGCCACGACGGGGATGTCCCACGAATGGCAGCAGCGGGCCGCCCACAACTGGGTGGACTACCTGACGGGAAACCTCACTGAGGAGATCGATCGGCGTACCTGGATCCCCCAGGACTTCGCCACCCGAATGAGGGTGGGTCACCGCACTCTTGGGCTTATCCCCTCGCTCGACCTGGCCGAAAGGGTGGGCCACTTCGAGATCCCGCAGATCATTTGGCATAGCAGCCAACTGGAATCGATGCGACGAGCAGCTGTCGATTCCGTCAAACTCATCAACGAGGTGATGTCCCTCGAGAACGATGACGCACGAGGCGATCCCAATCTGGTGCGTTGCCTCATGCGGCAAAGCAATTGTTCACGCGAGGAAGCCATCAGGGTCACCGTCAGCCTCATCCAGACAAAAGTCGGTCAGCTCTTCGATCAGATGAAACTGATCCCCCTTTTCTGTGCCCGGCTGGGGCTTAAGAGCACAGAGTCCGAGAAAGTCCAACGCTATGCGTCCGCCCTGTTCACATGGATACGCGGGAGCTACGACTGGAGCCGCAGCAACGGCCGTTACTCGCCACGAACAGCCAGCGCCCTGAGCCCGAATATGACCGGCCAGCTCCACCCCGCAAACCTCACGACCGTATCTCCATAACTTCTCGGCGCCTGCAGGGAACGTGGCGAGGACGCGCCCCTCTTCCGAGCCTCCCGCTCGCCCTCGGTGTCAGGGCCCTCTCGTAGGCTTGGGCCCTGATGAGACGCCGTACTCCGCCCCCGCCTTCTCCCCTGCCGCAGCGCGACGGGGTCGATCCGGTGCGGGTGCGGCTGCCGCCCGGCGACGCCTGGCCGACCGTGCGGGATCATCTCGTGGCGCGGCTCGCGGCCCGGGCCGAGATCATCGACGGGATGCTGGCGGCCGGGCAGATCGTGGATGCCGCCGGGCATCCGGTGCCACGGGACCTGGCGTACGTGCCGGGGATGTTCGTGTGGTTCCACCGGGACCTGCCCGCCGAGGAACGGGTCCCCTTCCCGATAGACGTCGTCTACCGGGACGAACACCTGGTGGTGGCCGACAAACCACACTTCCTCGCCACCACCCCGCGCGGCAGCCATGTAGCCGAGACTGCCCTGGCGCGGCTGCGCCGGGAGCTGGCCATCCCTACGCTCGGCGCCGCGCACCGGCTGGACCGGCTCACGGCCGGCCTGGTCATGTTCACCGTGCGCCCCGAGGAACGCGGCACCTACCAATCGCTGTTCCGGGACAGACGGGTGGCCAAGGAGTACGAAGCCGTGGCCCCCTACGACCCGACGCTGCCCCTTCCCCGTACCGTGCGCAGCCGCATTGTCAAGGAGCGCGGAGTCCTGGCGGCCCGCGAGGTCGACGGTGAGCCCAACGCCGTCAGCCGGATCGAGTTGCTGGAGCACCGGGGCGAGCGCGCCCGGTACCGGCTCACACCGAGTACCGGGCAGACGCACCAGTTGAGAGTGCACATGAGCGCTCTGGGGGTGCCCATCCTCGGCGACCCCCTCTATCCGGTGGTCACCGCTCCAGTGGCGCCCGGCGACTTCCGGCGTCCGCTCCAACTGCTGTCACGGACGCTGGAGTTCACCGATCCGGTCACCGGACGCGAGCATCGGTTCGTCAGTCCGCGCGTGCTGCGGGCCTGGTCGTCGTACGACGAATGGGTCACCGGGTCGTAGGCCCGACTCCGGTGCCGATCGGCTCACTCGCCGCGCCACCAGCGCAGGAGGCGCTGGAACACTCCGGGCCGAGGGTCCGGTACGGGCGTCTGCGTCGGAGCGGTGGGTGGAGTGGTCGCCTCAACCGGCGCCGTCTTGCGCTGGGGTGTGCTGATCAACCAGTTGCTGGAATTGTGGAACGCCAGCGGGTGCGCGGGCCGCGCCATGACATCCT
Organism: Streptomyces sp. NPDC058307; assembly: GCF_042880295.1. Taxonomy (NCBI): domain Bacteria; kingdom Bacillati; phylum Actinomycetota; class Actinomycetes; order Kitasatosporales; family Streptomycetaceae; genus Streptomyces; species Streptomyces sp. NPDC058307. The sequence continues at coordinate 36,320 of NZ_JBHVYZ010000018.1, read as the reverse complement.
GCTGGGGCTTCGCCTCGAACTTCACCGGTAGTTCCAGCAAGTGCCGGTTCGAAATGGACGCCCACCAGCGCAATACATCTTCCTCGCAAGCGAGTTGGACGTCAGGCAGGCGGGTCAGCAGCGCGTCAACACCGACCTCGGCGATGACACGGCCGATGTCCTGTCCCGGGCACTCATGGGGACCACCGCCGAATGCCAGGTGTGAGCGGTTGCCCTGCATGTGTGCCTTGGTGTCGGGCCGCACCCGTGGGTCGACGTTGCCGGGGGCGATCCCGAGGATGAGGGCATCACCTTTGCGGATGCGCTGGCCGCCCAGTTCGGTGTCCTGCTTCGCGACGTAGGGAAGCACGGTGCTGAACGGCGGCTCGTCCCACAGGGACTGCTCGACCGCCTGCGGAACCGTCATCTGGCCGCCGTTGAGCTGGGCGCGGAACCGTGGGTCGGTGAGCACCACCCGCAGCACGTTGGCGATGAGGTTGGCGGTGGCCTCGTACGCTGCGACCAGGATGATGCGCAGGTGTTGACCGACCTCGTCGTCGGTGAGCTGTGCCGGGTGGTTGATCAGGTGGCTGGTGAAGTCGTCCCTGGGCTCGGCTCGGCGGCGAGCGGTGAGACGCATCAGGACGTCCATGAGGTACGCGTTGCTGGCGATTGCGGTTTCGCTGCCCTTGGGCATGTCACGAGCGGCCTGCACGATCTGGTCGTTGTACTCGTCGGGCATACCGAGGATTTCGCACATCACCATCATCGGCAGGTGCTCGGCGAACTGTCCTACCAGGTCGGCCCTTCCCTCTCCGCAGAAATTGTTGACGAGTTGCTGGGTCGCTCGGTTGACGTAACGGCGGATGCCCCGGTGATCAATGGTCGAGATGGCGCCGGTGACCGCACCCCGCAACCGCAGATGCTCATCGCCCTCGGCATGGCTGCAGATGGGTTGCCAGGCGAAGTGCGGCATGAGCGGATGGTCGGGCTTGACCGTGCCGTCCTGGAGAGCGGACCACAATCGGGTGTTACGGCAGAACTGCGAGGGATTGCGCACCATGTGCAGGTTCTCGGCGTGGCCGAGTACCAGCCAGACCGGTACGTCCTCGTGAAGCAGCACTGGAGCCACGGCTCCGTGCTCGGCGCGGAGCTTCTCGTACACGGCCTCCAGGTCTTCGGACCCCGGGCCGTACAACCGACGCAGTCCGCCGACGCCGATGTCGTGTGCGGGGCAGCCGGGGGGCGGGACGACCGTGGGGTCGTCCTTGCCAGCCAGGGAAAAGGAGTCAGGCGTCACGATGTCGCTCCGAAGCTGAGGTCGATCTGGTGTACAGGAAGTAAGGGGCCCCGGTTCGAGCGAAGCCCGGACAGGGAGGCTCGCGCGGGAGCCGGGGACGGGCAGCGTGCCCGGACGTACTGGATGCGGAAGGACCGGACGTCCATGCCCCGCCTCACACAGCCGCCTTCTCCACCGCCAGCGAATGAAGGAACTGCAACAACGTCATCAGCACGTCCCGACTGGACGCCCGTCGGCGCGCGTCGCACTCGACGATGGGGATGTCCTCGCTGAGGTCGAGCGCGGTGCGGAGGTCCTCGAGGGGGTGGCGGGGGCCGTCGGGGAAGGTGTTGACGGCGACGACGAAGGGCACGCCGCGTTCCTCCAGCCGGTCCATGACGTCGAAGCTGACCTCGAGGCGTCGGGTGTCCACCAGGACCACCGCGCCGAGCGCGCCTTCGAACAGGCCGTTCCACAGGAACCAGAAGCGCTCCTGGCCCGGGGTGCCGAAGAGGTACAGCACCAGTTGCTCGGTGATGCTGATGCGGCCGAAGTCCATGGCCACGGTGGTGGCCGTCTTGGTCTCGGAGCCGTAGTTGTCGTCGACCCCGATGCCGGCCTGGGTCATGGTCTCCTCGGTGGTCAGCGGTTTGATCTCGCTGACCGAGCCGACCATGGTCGTCTTGCCGACGCCGAAGCCGCCCACGATGACGATCTTCACCGCGGCCTCGGCGGTCTGGGGCAGGTGGTCCGCTGTTCGCGGACCGGGGATGGTGTCAGAGCCTTTGAAGTCCATGCATCACCGCTTCGAGGAGGGAACGGTCGGCCAGCGCCTGGCGGATCACAGGGGCGCGCGCCGTCACCAGTTCGGCCGTCAGCAGCTCGGTGAGCAGGACGGTCACCACGCTGAACGGCAGGCTGAGATAGGCGGACAGCTCGGCCACGGACAGGGGGGCCGTGCAGAGCCTGAGCAGCGCCGCCTGCTCGGGCGTGGCGGAGGGCGGTGGGTCGGCGTGCGCCACGATTAAGGTGACCAGGTCGAGTTCCGAGCGCTCGGCTCCGTCGGGGCCGGTGATGACGTACAGCCGCTCGGGGTTCTTCTTCGGTCCCTCGGGTGGGTCCTGGCCCTCCTGCGGGGGTGGCGGGGTCGGTTCCTGACCGGCCTTGGGGAATCGCCGTCGGCGTTGTGGAGGAGTCATACGGTCTGCCCGTTGCGCCGGGGCGGACTCGTCAGGTGCGCGCCGATGCGGACGACCAGATCGCTCATGCGGGCGCTCATGTGGCCGGGTTCGGTGATGATGTCGGAGAGCACCGCGAGATAGGCGTTGGGGCCGGCGGCCATGAGGTAGAAGTAGCCGCCGTGGATCTCGATGAGGACCATCTTCATCTTGCCGTCGCTGCCCGGGATCTCCCCGGCCACGGCACCCGCCAGGCTCTGCAGACCCGCGCACGCGGCGGCCACGCGGTCGGCGGTGTCCGGGTCGCCGCCGTGCCGTGCGATGCGCAGGCCGTCGGCGGAGAGCACCACGATCATCTGGATGCCCGGTACGCCTTTGGCGAGGTCCTGGAGCATCCAGTCGAAGTTGCCTCGCTGCTGGATCACTTGAGGTTCCCCTCGTCTTCGGCCTCGGTACGGGCCGGTTCGTCGGTCGGCTGGGTGACTGTGGAAGAGGCGGGGCGTTTGAGGCCGTCCATGAAGGCCTGGACCCACAGACCCGGCGGGGTGTCGTCGGGCTTCGGCTCGGGCTCGGGCTCGCGCTTGGCCGTCGACCAGATGGTCGGGCGGCCCTCCCGCTCGGCGCGTTCGATCTCGGCCTGCTCGGCGTAGCGCTGGGTGAGCGAGGTCTTGACCCGGCTGCGGCGCTGCGGCAGCCCGTTCGCCGTCCACTCGGTGACCTCGGGAACGTCGTCCTCCATGGACACCGGCGTCGTGAACTTGGGGCTGGTGGGGCGGCGCTTCTTGATCGTGCGCTTGGGGCCGGGCAGGGCGCCGAGTTCGGCCTTGGGCACGGCGGTGGCGCCGATGCCGTGGGCGAGTCCGACGCCGGGCTCGTCGGTGAGCATGTCGCTGGGTACGACGAGGATGGCGCGGACGCCGCCGTACGCGGAGGCGCGCAGGGAGACCTGCATGTCGTACGCAGCGCAGAGGCGGCCCACGACGGCGAGGCCGAGGCGCGGCGACTCGCCGAGGTCCTGGAAGTCCACGCCGGCCTTGGCCCGCTCCAGCATGCCCTCGGCCCGCAGCCGGGCCTCCTCGCTGAGGCTGACGCCGGCGTCCTCGATCTCGATGCAGACGCCGGTCTGCACCTCGGTGGCGGTGACGTGCACCTTGCTCTGGGGCGGCGAGTACCGCGTGGCGTTGTCGAGGAGTTCGGCCGCGGCGTGGATGACCGGCTCGACTGCGGTGCCCTTGACGTTGACCTTGGCGATCGAGGAGAGGTCGATGCGCCGGTACTCCAGGATCCGGGACATGGCGCCGCGCAGCACGCTGTACAGCGCCACGGGCTCGGGCCACTGCCGGCCGGGGCGGCCGCCGCCGAGGACGGAGATGGAGTCGGCGAGCCGGCCGATCAGCGCGGTGCCGTGGTCGATGCGCAGGAGGTCGTCGAAGACCTCCGGGTTGCGTCCGTGGTCCTCCTCCATCTCCCGCAGTTCGTTGGCCTGCTGGTGGACGATGGCCTGCACGCGCCGGGCGATGTTCACGAAGGAGCGCTGCGCGGCGTCACGCATGATCTCCTCGGTGTCGACGATGGTGAGCACCGTCTTGAGCAACCGGATCTGCGCCTCGGGCAGGTTCCCCCACGCGGGGTCGAACTCGCCGAGTCGGCGAATCACCTCTCCGGGGGAACTTCCGCGGCGCAGCCAGTCCAGCGCGGCGGGTGCGATCTCCTTCGCGAACCGGATCATGTCCTGGTCGTGGTCGGCGATGCGCTGCTTCAGATGAGCCGTGTGACGGGTGTGCTCGAGTCGCTGCTCACGCAGTTCACGACCGCGCCGTACGGCTTCGGCCGCCACCGCGATCACCAGCAGCGTGGCGATGGCACCGCACCAGCCGACAGCGGCCCTGGCGGGCTGCTGCACCAGCGCGACACCGGACCCGGTCACCGCGGCCATGACTATGGCGGGGAGCAACAGCACGCGTGCATACGGCAGTTCACGGCGTCCTGGGGGGGATTGAACACTCACCATGTGGGCCCTCTGAGACGTATCGACGGGGAGTCGCACATATAGGGAACAAGCGCACGAATACACATCAACTCGGTGCGCTGCGGGCGAGCTTAGTCCGACCGGATCATCGCCGTGTCATATTCAGCAAGCGCCTGAAACGGGCATTGCGACTGGAGTAGCCTCGGTCCATTTACACGCTCCGGCACCATTCGAACACGTCGAGTCATGGCGTGCGGGCGCGCGAATCCCACTCACTGCGGTGAGTGAAGATCAGTGTTCGGCCGGGTTCCCGGCTCCGATTCCGGCGATGCGCAGGGCCGCGTCCGCGGTGGCCTCCGCGAAGACGGAGACGGGTCGCTCGGGGTCGGAGCGGTGGACGAGGATCACGCCCTCGATCAGACCGAACAGCAGGTCCGTGCGGAGCTCGAGCTCGCTCTTGGCGAGGGCGCTGCCCGCGGCCGTGGCGGCGAGCAACTGCCGGTAGGCGTCCTTGAGTTCGGCGCGCACGGCATGGAAGCCGGCGAACCGCTCGGCGCGCACCTCGGGCAGCAGATAGAGCCCGCCGAGGTTGTACGGCCCGCCGCACAGCACCTCGACGTCGGCGCGGC
>NZ_JBHVYZ010000018.1:0-31187 GCF_042880295.1 Streptomyces sp. NPDC058307 | reverse complement strand
CGCCTGCTCTCGGCCGGGACCTTGTCGTCCGCCAGCAGCTCACGGGCGTACGCCAGCGAGGGCGTGACGGTGGACTCCAGGAGCTGGGCGAGGAGCTCCTCCTTGCCGGAGACGTAGTGGTACATGGACGCCTGCCGCATGCCCGCACGCTCGGCGACGGCCCGGGTGCTGGTGGCCGCATAGCCAAGGGAGGTGAACAACTCGGCTGCGGCGACGAGGAGTTCATCGCGAGGCGCCAGCCCGCTGTCCGGCCGCCGATCGGCCCGTGGCCTGCCGACCCGCCGCCCGGACTCCGCCGCCCCACCTGTCGTACCCATGCGTTCGATCCTCGCACACAGGGCGCGGGGTGATCGCCGGGTGATCTTCGGGCGCCCCGGGACGACCACACCCACCGGACGCACCCCCGCCGCCCAGCGGCACGCACACACCAACCCCCAGGGGCGCGGGGAACTGCGCGGCCAGCTCCCACCGGCCCGCACCCGACCACGCGCCCCACCCCCGTGAGCCCCCATGAGCCCACGTGAGGCCCCGGTAACCACCCGGCAACACCAGGGCAATCCCCCCGACCTACCCCGCCCTTAATTTCTGTCAAGCGACAGAAACACCCCGCCCCCACCCCTGCCTCACCCCACCCCCGCCCCCGGAGGTCCGCCATGGCCACAGAGACCACATACGGAGCCCGAGAACACGCCCGTGCCCAGGAGGGCACCCGTGCCGAGGCGATGCCCGTCGTACCGGCCGGCGACTGGCCCGAGCCGCCTGCCGCGGCGGGCCCCCTGGTGTGGGCGGAGACCGTCGCGGGCGGCAACTACACGCACCGCGTCCTCGCCCGCGGCACCGAACTGCGCCTCACCGACCTCCACGGAGACGCCTGCGCCCACGTCCTCCTGTACGCGGAGGGCCGCCCCTGGGAGCGTCTGAACGTCGCCGACACGGTCAAGGTCCAGTGGAACGCCTACCTCGGCGAGGGCCAACTGCTCCTGTCCGACCAGGGCCGCGTCCTCGCGAGCGTCGTCACCGACACCTCCGGCCGCCACGACGCCCTGTGCGGCACCTCCACCCTGGCCCGCAACACCGAGCGCTACGGCGACGGCACCCCCCAGAGCCCCTCCCCCGCCGGCCGCGAGCTCTTCAAGCTGGCGGCCGCGAAGAACGGCCTCGAACCCCGCGATCTGCCGCCCTCCCTCTCCTTCTTCCAGGGCGTCCGCATCCGCGAGGACGGCACCCTCGACTTCACCGGCTCGGCGGGCCCCGGCGCCGCCGTCACCCTCCGCGCCGAACAGGACGTGACGGTGCTGATCGCGAACGTCCCGCACCCCGCCGACCCCCGGCCCGCCTACGTCAGCACCCCCCTGGAGGTCCTCGCCTGGCGCGCCGAACCCACCCGCGCCGGCGACCCCCTCTGGGACGCCACCCCCGAAGGCCGCCGCGCCTTCCTCAACACCGCCGACTTCCTCGCCTCGAAGGGACGCGCATGAACCTCGAAGGGACGCATACGCTGGAAGGGACGCGTACGAAGGCGGTCGTTCCGGCCCGCTCCGCCTGGTCCTCCGTCATCCGCCGGGGCGAGACACTCACCATCACCGACCTCCACGGCAACCAGGCCGTCGACTTCCTCGTCTACGACGCCCACGACACGGCGGTCCGCTACAGCGCCCCCGACACCGTTCAGGCGCAGAGCGGCATCTTCCTCACCACAGGCAGCGTGCTGATGTCCAACGAGCACACCCCGCTGATGACGGTCACCGCCGACGACGTGGGCCGCCACGACACGGTCGGCGGCGCCTGCTCCAAGGAGTCGAACACCCTGCGCTACGGCCACCACACCTGGTCGCAGCACGCGTGCGTGGACAACTTCCTCGCCGAGGGCGCGAAGTACGGCCTCGGCAAGCGTGACCTCGTCTCCAACATCAACTGGTACATGAACGTCCCGGTCGAGAAGGACGGCACCCTCGGCATCGTCGACGGCATCTCCGCCCCGGGCCTCTCCCTGACCCTGCGCGCCGAACGCGACGTCCTCGTCCTCGTCTCCAACTGCCCCCAGATCAACAACCCGTGCAACGGCTTCGACCCGACACCCGTGGAAATGACGATCGGGTCCGTGGAGGGATCCGTACAGACGACGATCGGGGCCGGCGCATGACCTTCGACACCCTCCTCGTCGCCAACCGGGGCGAGATAGCGGTCCGCATCATCCGCACGGCCCGCGAACTGGGCCTGCGGACCGTCGCGGTGTACTCCGACGCCGACCGGGCCGCACCCCACGTCCGGCTCGCCGACGAGGCCGTACGTCTCGGCCCGGCGCCCGCGAAGGAGTCGTATCTCGACGCCGACCTGGTGCTGAAGGCGGCCAAGGACTCGGGCGCGGGCGCGATCCACCCCGGCTACGGTTTCCTGTCCGAGGACGCCGTCTTCGCCCGCCGCTGCGAGGAGGCGGGGATCGTGTTCGTGGGCCCGGCGCCCGAGCAGCTGGAGCTGTTCGGCGCGAAGCACACGGCACGGGCCGCAGCCGAGGCGGCGGGAGTACGGCTGGCGCCGGGAACGGGCCTGCTGCCCTCGCTCGACGAAGCCCTCGAAGCGGCCGGAGCCATCGGCTATCCCGTCATGCTCAAGGCCACCGGCGGTGGCGGCGGCATCGGCATGTCGGCCTGTCACTCCGCCGACGAACTGAGCGACGCCTGGGACCGGGTGCAGCGCGTCGCCGCCGCCTCCTTCTCCTTGGCCGGCGTCTTCCTGGAACGCCTCGTCGAGCACGCCCGCCATGTCGAGGTGCAGGTCTTCGGCGACGGCGAGGGCAGGGTCGTCACCTTCGGCGACCGAGACTGCTCCCTCCAGCGCCGCAACCAGAAGGTCCTGGAGGAGGCTCCCGCACCTGGCCTTCCCGCCCACGTCCGCGCACAACTCGCGGACAGCGCACGGCAGTTGTGCGCCTCGGTCGGCTACCGCTCCGCGGGAACCGTCGAGTTCGTCTACGACGCCGCCCGCGAGGAAGCCTACTTCCTGGAGGTCAATACCCGTCTCCAGGTGGAGCATCCGGTCACCGAGGAGATCTACGGCGTCGACCTGGTCGCCTGGATGCTCCGCCTGGCCCAAGGCGAGCGGGACGTCGTACGCGAGCCGGGCCCCCCGCGCGGCCACGCCGTCGAGGCGCGCGTCTACGCCGAGGACCCCTCCCGCGAACACCGGCCCAGCGCGGGCCTGTTGACCCGGGTCGAGTACCCCAGCGGGGTGCGCGTCGACGGCTGGGTGGAGACCGGCACCGAGGTGACGACGTCGTACGACCCGATGCTCGCGAAGATCATCGCGTACGGCCCGGACCGCGTCCACGCACTCCAGCGGCTGGACGAGGCCCTGGAACGCACCCGCGTCGACGGCATCGAGACCAACCTGGGCCTGGTCCGGGCGGCGCTGGCCGACCCCGACTTCAGGACGGCCGCGCACTCCACGGCGACCCTCTCGGGGATTCAGGACCCGACCCCGCGCATCGAGGTCGTCACGGCCGGCACCCTCACCACGGTCCAGGACTGGCCGGGCCGCACCGGCTACTGGCAGGTCGGCGTACCGCCGTCCGGCCCGATGGACGACCTCTCCCTCCGGCTCGGCAACCGGGCGCTGGGCAACCCGGAGACAGCCCCCGGCCTCGAATGCACCTTGCAGGGACCGTCGTTGCGGTTCACCCACCCCACGACCGTCTGCGTGACGGGCGCTCCGGCCCCGGTCACCGTCGACGGCACCCCCGTGGCGCAGTGGGAGCCGGTGAGTGTGCCCGCGGGCTCGGTCCTGGAGATCGGCGCACCCGCCGAACACGGCCTGCGGACGTACGTCCTGTTCGCGGGCGGCCTCGACGTGCCGGCCTTCCTCGGCAGCGCGAGCACCTTCACGCTGGGCCGCTTCGGCGGACACGGCGGACGGGCCCTGCGGACGGGCGACGTACTGCACGGGTCGGGCCGAGCCGACAGCACGTCCGTCGAGGACCGCCTCTCCTCCCCCTCCACGAGTGCCTCCTTCACCTCCACGCGTCCCTCCTTCACCTCCACCTGGTACATCGCCGCCGCCGAAGGCCCGCACGCCGCCCCGGAGTTCTTCACCGAGGACGACATCCGCGACTTCTACGCCGCCGACTGGAAGGTGCACTTCAACTCGGCCCGCACCGGAGTCCGACTCGTCGGCCCCAAGCCCCGCTGGGCCCGCACCGACGGCGGCGAGGCCGGGCTGCACCCGTCCAACATCCACGACACCCCGTACTCGGTCGGCGCGGTCGACTACACGGGCGACATGCCGGTGCTGCTGGGCCCGGACGGCCCCTCCCTCGGCGGGTTCGTGTGCCCGGCGACCGTCATCAGCACCGAGCGCTGGAAGCTGGGCCAGCTGCGCCCCGGTGACACGGTCCGCTTCGTCCCGGTGAACACCGACGGCTCGGCGCGCCCGGCGATCGTGGACGGCGGCATCCTCGCCCGCGACGGCGATGTGACGTACCGCCGCAGCGGCGACGACAACCTGCTGGTCGAGTTCGGCCCGATGCAGCTGGACCTGGCGCTGCGGATGCGCGTCCACGCGCTGATGGAGTCGGTCGCCGAACAGTGCCTCGACGGCATCACCGACCTCACCCCCGGCATCCGCTCCCTCCAGATCCGCACCGACCCGGACCGGCTGCCCCAGCACGAACTCCTCGCCGCGGTACGGGAGATCACCGCGTCGCTCCCCCCGTCCGACCAACTGGTCGTCCCCTCCCGCACGGTCCACCTCCCGCTCTCCTGGGACGACCCGGCCACCCGCGAGGCGATCGCGCGGTACATGGCGGGCGTCCGCGACGACGCGCCCTGGTGCCCGTGGAACATCGAGTTCATCCGCCGCGTCAACGGCCTGGACTCGGTCAACGACGTCTACCGCACGGTCTTCGACGCGGAGTACCTCGTCCTGGGCCTGGGCGACGTCTACCTCGGCGCCCCGGTGGCCACGCCCCTCGACCCGCGCCACCGCCTGGTGACCACGAAGTACAACCCGGCACGCACCTGGACAGCCGAGAACTCGGTCGGCATCGGCGGGGCGTATCTGTGCATCTACGGCATGGAGGGCCCCGGCGGCTACCAGTTCGTGGGCCGTACGACCCAGGTGTGGTCGCCCTGGCAGCAGCGCGGCGCGTTCGAGCCGGGCTCGCCCTGGCTGCTGCGCTTCTTCGACCGCATCAAGTGGTATCCGGTGGAGGCGGACGAACTCCTGGAGCTGCGCGCCGACATCACCTCCGGCCGTTTCGTGCCCCGCATCGAGGAGGGCACCTTCTCGCTCGCCGAGTACCAGGCCTTCCTCGCCGAACACGCCGAGTCCATCGCGGAGTTCAGGACGTGCCAGCAGACGGCCTTCGCGGCGGAGCGGGACGCGTGGGAGGCGGCGGGCGAGTTCGCGCGTGCCGAGTCGGTGTCCGCACCGGCAGCCGCCCCCGCCGACATCGCGGTCCCTGCGGGAGGCCGGCTGATCGAGGCCGAGTTCGCCGCTTCCGTATGGCAGTTGAACGTCGAGCCGGGTGACGTGGTGACGGCCGGACAGCCGCTGCTCGCCCTGGAGGCGATGAAGATGGAGTCCCGGGTGCACGCGCCGGCGGCCGGCGTGGTCGCGGAGATCCTGGCCAGGCCGGGCGACCAGGTCGAGGCGGGGACGGCCCTGCTCGTCCTGGCCCCGCCCGCACAGTGAGACCCGCCCGCACAGTGAAACTCGGCCGCACAGTGGAAGAGGAGCGAGCCATGTCCAGCACCGTCACCCGGGTCCGTGCCGCCTACGACCGCGTCGAGGCCGTGGACCGCCCCGAGATCTGGATCGACCTGCGCCCGCGGGAGGAGGTCGAGCGGGAGGCCCGGTCGATCGACGAACGGCTCGCGCGAGGTGAGCGACTGCCCCTCGCGGGCCGCCTGTTCGCCGCCAAGGGCAACATCGACGTGGCCGGCCTGCCCACCACCGCGGGCTGTCCGTCGTACGCCTATCGTCCCGAGGCCGATGCCCCGGTGGTCGCCCGGCTCCGCGCGGCGGGCGCGATCGTGCTCGGCACCACGAACCTGGACCAGTTCGCGACGGGCCTGGTCGGCACCCGCTCCCCGTACGGCGCGGTCCGCAACGCCTACGACCCCCTGAGGGTGAGCGGCGGTTCCAGCTCCGGCTCGGCGGTCGCGGTGGCGCTGGGCATCGTGGACTTCGCCCTGGGCACCGACACGGCGGGCTCGGGCCGGGTCCCGGCCGCCTTCAACGGCATCGTCGGCCTCAAACCCACCCGCGGCCTGGTCCCCACGGCCGGGGTCGTCCCGGCCTGCGCCTCGATCGACTGCGTGACGGTCTTCGCCCGCACCCTCCCGGAGGCCGAGCAGGCCCTGTCCCACATGACGACGGGCACCGCCCCGTCCCTGCCCGGACGCCGCCCCGGCCCCTGGCGGATCGCGGTCCCCCCGCGCGAGCAGCTCGGCGAACTGGACGAGGGGTGGGCAGCAGCGTACGAGGAGGCCGTGGACCGACTGATCACGGCCGGCGCCTCGGTACGCGAACTCGACCTCACTCCCTTCACCCAGGCGGCGGCGATGCTCTACGAAGGCGCGTTCGTCGCCGAGCGCTACACAGCGGTGGGGACATTTGTCGACAAGGCGATGGAAGCGAACGACGACTCCCTCGACCCCACGGTCGCCGCCATCATCACCCGGGCCCGCGACCTCCCGGCCCACCAGCTCTACGCCGACCTGGACCGCCTGGCCACGCTCCGCACCCGGGCCCTGGCCGAACTGGCCGACGCGGACGCCCTTCTCCTGCCCACCGCCCCCGGTCACCCCACCCTCGCCGAGGTCGCCGCGGACCCGCTGGGCGCCAACGCCCGCCTGGGCCGCTTCACCAACTCCACGAACCTCTTCGACCTGGCGGCCTCGGCCGTCCCGGCGGGCGAGGTGAACGGCCTCCCGTTCGGCGTGATGCTGATCGGCCCGGCACACACCGACGAACGCCTGGCGAGCATCGCGCGCCTGCTCCAGCCGGAGACACGCCTCGCGGTGGTCGGCGCCCACCTGACGGGCCAGCCGCTGAACCCCCAACTCCTCGCCCTGGGCGCCCGCCTGGACCGTACGACCACGACGGCACCGGTGTACCGCCTGCACGCCCTGCGGACGGTCCCGCCGAAACCGGGTCTGGTGCACGTCGGCGACGGCGGTGCCGCGATCGAGGCGGAAGTGTGGCGCCTGCCGACGGAGGGCCTCGGCCGCCTCCTGACGGCCCTCCCCCGCCCGATGACCTTGGGCAGGGTGCAGCTGGCGGACGGCACCCACGTCCCCGGCTTTCTCTGCGAACCCGGCGCTCTGAAGAACGCCGAGGACATCACGGAGTACGGAGGCTGGCGGCCCTATGTGAACGCCGAGTAGCAGCACCCACCCAGGGGCGCGGGGAACTGCGCGACCAGCCACGAACTCCCCGCACCCGCCGATGCACCCTCACCCCACCGACGAGTAAGCGACAACCCCCCGCAGCAACAGATCAACGGCCTTGCGCGCGTTCTTCGCGACCGTGGACCCCTCGCCCCCGGAAACCGGCGCGGCCGCCGAGATCTGCCCCAGCACGTCGATCACCTGCTTGCACCAGCGCACGAAGTCCCCGGCGGGCATCTCCGCCTCCCGCAGCACCTCGTCCAGCCCCTTGCCGGACGCCCACATGTAGGCGGCCCAGGCGAAGCCGAGGTCGGGCTCGCGCTGGCCCACGCCCTCGGTCTGGTTGATCCGGAAGTCCTCCTCGAGGGCGTCCAGCCGTCCCCAGATCCGCACCATCTCCCCCAGCGCGGCCTTCGCCTTGCCGGACGGCACCTTGGGCGCCATGGCGTCGTCGCCCGCCCGGGACTCGTACACCAACGCCGACACACAGGCGGCCAGTTCGCCAGGGGCGAGCCCCTCCCAGACGCCTTCCCGCAGGCACTCGCTGGCCAGCAGATCGAGCTCGCCGTACAAGCGGGCGAGCCGCTTGCCGTGCTCGGTGACCTCGTCGCCGCGCAGATAGTCCATCTCGGTCAGCAGGGCCACGATCCGGTCGAAGGTGCGCGCGATGGTGTTCGTACGGCCCTCGATGCGCCGCTCCAGCTGCGTGGTGTCGCGCAGCAGCCGGTGATAGCGCTCGGCCCAACGGGCGTGGTCCTCCCGGTCGTTGCACCCGTGGCAGGGATGTGCCCGGATCGCCGTGCGCAGCCGGGCGATCTCGCGGTCGTCGGCCGCCTGGGAACGCTGCTTACGGGCCCGCTCCGGTGGGATGTGCCCGGCCTTGGTGCGCAGCGCGGAGGCCAGGTCCCGACGGGACTGCGGTGAGCGCGCGTTGAAGGACTTCGGGATCCGCATCCGGTCCAGCGCTTCGACCGGCACGGGGAAGTCCATCGACGCGAGCCGCTTGACCTGTCGCTCGGCGGTCAGCACCAGCGGGCGCGGGCCGTCGTGGTGCTCGAAGCCGCGGTGGCCGTTGGAGCGCCCGGCGGGCAGGCCCGGGTCCAGCACCAGCGCGAGACCGGCGTACTTGCCCGTAGGCACATGGATGACATCGCCCGGCTTGAGCTTCTCCAGCGCCACCGCCGCCTCGGCGCGCCGCTGGGATACCCCCTGCCGGGCCAGCTCCGTCTCCCGGTCCTTGAGCTCGCGGCGCAGCCGCGCGTACTCCTCGAAGTCGCCGAGGTGGCAGGTCATGGAGGCCTTGTAGCCGTCGAGCCCCTCCTCGTTGCGCTGCACCTGCCGGGAGATCCCGACGACCGACTTGTCGGCCTGGAACTGCGCGAACGACGTCTCCAGCAGCTCACGCGAGCGGTGCCGCCCGAACTGCTCGACGAGGTTGACCGCCATGTTGTACGACGGCTTGAAGCTGGAGCGCAGCGGGTACGTGCGCGTGCCGGCGAGTCCCGCCAGGTGCTCGGGGCTGCCCCCGCGCTGCCACAGCACCACCGCGTGACCCTCGATGTCGATGCCGCGCCGCCCCGCACGCCCCGTCAGCTGGGTGTACTCGCCGGGCGTGATGTCGGCGTGCTGCTCGCCGTTCCACTTCACGAGCTTCTCAAGGACCACCGAACGCGCGGGCATGTTGATGCCCAGGGCGAGCGTCTCGGTGGCGAACACGGCCTTGACCAGGCCCCGGACGAACAGCTCCTCGACGACCTCCTTGAAGGTCGGCAGCATGCCCGCGTGGTGGGCCGCGATACCGCGCTCCAGGCCCTCCAGCCACTCGTAGTACCCGAGGACATGGAGGTCCTCGTGCGGAATGGACGCGGTGCGCTCCTCGACGAGGGCGCGCACCCTGCCCCGCGCCTCGTCGTCGTTCAGCCGCAGCCCCGCGTACAGGCACTGCTGTACGGCCGCCTCGCACGCGGCGCGGCTGAAGATGAACGTGATGGCGGGCAGCAGACCCTCGGCGTCGAGGCGCTCGATGACCTCGGGCCGGCTCGGCGTCCACACCTTCGACCGCTGCCGCCGCTCGCGCTCCCGGTCGGCCTCGCGCATCGCCCGGCCGCGTCTGCGGTCCTGGTACGACGGCCGCTGGGCCTCCATCCGGGCCAGTCGCACGAGATCGGGGTTGACGGCCTTCTTGTTGCCCTCGCCCTCCTCGAACAGGTCGTACATCCGCCGCCCGGCGAGCACGTGCTGGAACAGCGGCACGGGCCGGTGCTCGGAGACGATCACCTGGGTGTCGCCGCGGACGGTGTCGAGCCAGTCGCCGAACTCCTCGGCGTTGGACACGGTCGCCGACAGCGACACCAGGGTGACGGACTCGGGGAGGTGGATGATCACCTCTTCCCATACGGCGCCCCGGAAGCGGTCGGAGAGGTAGTGCACCTCGTCCATGACCACGTATCCGAGGCCGAGGAGGGTCTGCGAGCCCGCGTACAGCATGTTCCGCAGGACCTCGGTGGTCATCACGACCACGGGGGCGTCGGAGTTGACGCTGTTGTCCCCGGTGAGCAGGCCGACCTTGTCGGCGCCGTAACGGCGGCTCAGGTCGGCGTACTTCTGGTTGGACAGGGCCTTGATGGGGGTGGTGTAGAAGCACTTCTTGCCCTGCTGGAGGGCGAGGTGGACGGCGAACTCGCCGACGATCGTCTTGCCGGAGCCGGTGGGGGCGGCCACCAGCACGCCCTTCCCGGCCTCGAGAGCCTTGCAGGCCTCGATCTGGAAGGGGTCGAGACCGAAGTCGTACATCTCGCGGAAGCCCGCGAGCGCGGTGGCCTGCTCGGCTGCCCGCAGGCGGGCTGCCGCGTACCGCTCGGCCGGTGAGAGGTCCTCTGTCATCGTGCTTTCGAGCGTACCCGGCGGCACTGACAACAGGACGATCATTATCCGGATCGGAGCCCGCGAAACCTGCCCTTCACGCAGTTCAAGGGCCCACCACGGACACCGCCCCGCGCACACAGCGCGCCTTCAGCGGCAGCGGCCCGAGCGGCTCGCCGTCCGCGTACCCCGTGACGCCGTCGGCGGCGATCTCGACCTGAGCGGCCCTCACCACGGTGACCACGGGATGGTCGACGTGGGTGCCCCGGTACACGCGTGGGAAGACCCGCAGCAGGGTCGTACGGCTGCAGGCGCCGACCACGGTGATGTCGAACAGCCTCGGTGAGATCCGCGCCCGGGCAGATCCGCATGCCGCCGCCGTACGACGATCCGTTGCCGACGGCCACCAGCGTCGCCTCGACCTCGCGGACCAGGCCGTCGTCGAGTGTGATCCGGTACGGGACGGGCCGGAAGGCGGCCAGTTCGGCGAGCATCGCGAGGTCGTACTTGAGGCGGCCCGCGGGCCATCTCATGCGGTTGCCGCGGTCGTTGACGCGGGAGTCGAAGCCGGAGGCGAGGACCGTGGCGAACCAGCGGTCACCGACCCGGCCCAGGTCGACGTCGTGGAGGCGGCCCTCCTTGAGCGCCCCGGCGATCAGCCGGCCCGCGGCGGCGGGATCGCGCACCGGCAGCCCCAGTGCGCGGGCGAAGTCGTTGCCGGTGCCGACGGCGACCAGCCCGAAGGGGGTGGCGGTGCCGGCGACGGCCTGCAGGGCGAGGTTGGCCATGCCGTCGCCGCCGACGGCGATCAGGGCGCCGGTGCCGTCCGTGACGGCGGCACGCGCGCGTGCGAGGGCGTCGGCGGCGTCCTCGCCGAGCACGGTCCGCACGGCGAAGCCCGCCGCCCGCAACGCGGAAGCGGCCGGCTGCGCCGCGTGGGCGCCCCGGCCGCGGCCCGCGGTGGGGTTGACGAAGAGGGTGATCTCGCTGGTCACGCAAGTGACCTTACGAGCCGCTTCCCGGTCGTCAGGTCACGTCGTCATAACCGTTGACCCGGTCCGTGCCGGAAGACTCGGGCAGCGCCCGGCTCGCGGCGACGGTCTCGACCTCGCCGATGTCCTCGGGCGTGAGATCCAGGTCGGATGCCTCGTCGTCGGCGGGGCCCTCGGCCTCCCGGCGGCGCCGACGCTTGTCGTTGACCAGGGAGAAGACCACCGCGAAGAAGTACAGCACCCAGATCGGGCCGGCCAGCGCGAGCATGCTCAGCGGGTCCGTGCTCGGCGTCGCCACGGCGGCGAACACGGTGATGCCCATGATCATGCCCCGCCACCAGCCGAGCATCCGCTTGCCGGTGATCATGCCGGTGAGGTTGAGGAAGACCAGCAGCAGCGGCAGTTCGAAGGAGAGACCGAAGACGATCACCATGCGCGTGACGAGCTGCAGCAGGTCATCGAGGGGCAGCAGGTTGTCGATGCTGCCGCTCGGCGTGAAGTCGATCAGCACCTTCGCGGTGGTGGGAAGCACCGAGTACGCGAAGTAGGCACCGCCCATGAACAGCGGGGCACCGGTGAAGACGAACGCGTACGCGTACTTCTTCTCGTGCCGGTGCAGACCCGGGGCGACGAACGCCCAGAGCTGGTACAGCCAGACCGGCGAGGCCAGGACGACACCGGCCGTCAACGAGACCTGCAGGGCCAGCGTGAAGGGCGCGAGCAGGCCGTTCATGGTGATCCGGGCGCACTTCTGCGTCGCGTCCGACGAGGACGCCTTGGCGAGCTCCGCGAAACTCTTCTGGCAACCGATCGAATCCAGGATCGGCTTCGTCATGAAGTTGATGATGTCGTCGTAGAAGAAGGCGGCGACGATCGTCACGAGGACGATGGCCAGCAAGGCCTTCGCAAGCCGGTTGCGGAGCTCACGAAGGTGATCCGCGAGAGGCATCCGCCCCTCGGGATCCCTCTCCTCTTTGCGGGCAGACTTCAGCAACCCACGTTCCCATCTCGTGCGGGCGGGCCGGAGGTCACCGGCCCCGCGTCAGCGCTTGGTCGTGTCCGTCGGCTCGCTGACCGGGCGCGAGCTGGTCACGTCGCCGGGGGCGGCCTGGATGGTGCGCTGGGACGGGCTCTGCTCGTCGGTGGTGGGCGGACCGGCCGGAGTGGCCGTGCTGCCGCCCTCTTCCTTCATCGCCTTGGCCTCGCTCTTGAGGATGCGAGCGGACTTGCCGAGCGAGCGCGCCATGTCGGGAAGCTTCTTCGCCCCGAACAGCAGGACGATGACGACGAGGATGAGAATGATCTCGGGGGCGCCGAGCCTTCCGAACATAAGTCTTTACCTTCTCACCGAGGCGGCTTGTGGGGTGCTGTCCGACCGGTCGGACAGCTGTCCGATCAGTCGTGTTGACAGCGATCGTAACGCCCAGGGGTGAACGCCTGGCAATCCCTGTGCGTACTCCCGGTTCGCGGCCGAGCCTCGTTATCCGGACCGCGACCAGCAGCGTACCTGCCGACCCCGCCCCGGTGACAGGGCGAAGTGGCCCAAAACGCATCCGGCGCGCGACTCACACCCGACTCTCAGCAGCACTCACAGTGAGTCCACGGAACGGGCCGTGCTCACCGCCGCCCGCTCCAGATCCTCCGCGGCCCGGTTGATGCGCCGCGCCGAGTCGGTGACCTGGCGCCCGAGGCGCTGTGCCTCCAGGAAGACCCGCACGGCGAGCACACCGAGGACGGCGAGACCCACGAAACCCACAGCTACCGCGAACATCGGCCAGAACATGGCACCGAGCCTAGAGGGTGGAGTGCAGCCGCAGCGTACGGACCCCGCCGCCGGTCAGCAGCTCCACGATCCGTTCACCGGCGGGCTTGCGGACGGCCGCGCCGCACTCGGGGCAGGTGAAGGAGTAGAAGGTGGCGCGGCTGGTCGCGCCGATGGCCAGGCGCAGCGCGGCGGCGGCCAGCTCGAACCGCTCCCGGCAGTCCGGGCAGCTGGCCCTGAAGGTCACCGGAGCCGCGCTTCTCATCCCCGCGAAGGCGGCAGCCACCGTCATACCCGCACCGGACGTCGCCGACTCGCTCAAAGCCCCTGCTCCTGCCTGTCGTACCGACCCTCGTCCTGCCCCTCGCGCCCCGCGTCGGCCGCGTGCGCGCCCTGCGCCTCGACCCCGTCGTAGGCCGCCAGGGCCTCGCGGGCCGCCTCGCGGGCGCTGTCGGCGAGGTCGCTCGGCGAGACGATCCGGCCGTCGCGGCCGAGCCGGAGCGCCAGCCTGCGCAGCGATGCCGGGTCCGGGGTGCGCAGGGTAATACGCAGCCCGCCGTCGGACAGCTCATCCGCGCTGTCGTGCGGGTAGTACTCGGCGACCCAACGTCCGCCGGGGCCGACCTCGACGACCACCTCGGGATCCTCGGCCGCGGGCTGCACGAGCCCCTCCGACAGGTCCCTGAGCTCGACCTCGGGCGGCGCGGACGGCTCGTCGAGGATCTTGATCTCGGCGACCCGGTCCAGCCGGAAGGTGCGCCGCGCCTCGGAACGGCGGCACCATGCCTCGACATAGGTGTGCCCCACGCTGACCAGGCGGATCGGGTCGATCTCACGCTCGGTGAGCTCGTCACGGGCCGGCGAGTAGTAGCGGATCCACAGCCGCCGGCGCTCGGAGATGGCCCGGTCGACGTCCGCGAAGACCCCGCCCTCGGACTCGAAGGTCACCGAAAGACGCGCGCTGGCACCGGCGGCCTCACCGGCCGCAGTCTCCACCTTGGCGGTGGCCCGCAGCAGCGCCTGCCGGTCGCTCTCCCTGAGGCCGGGCAGCGTGGAGACCGCGCGGGCGGCCACCAGCAGCGCGGTCGCCTCGTCGGCGGCGAGCCGCAGCGGCTCGGCCGTCTCCTCGCCGAGGGCGGCGGGGTTGTGCCACCAGATCCGCTCGCCGTCGGTGTCGATGTCGAGCAGATCACCGCCGCGGAAACTGGTGCCGCACATGGGCAGCACATCGAGGTCGGAGACCAGCTCGTCCTCGGTGATCCCGAAGGCGCGGGCCACGTCCTCGACCCGCGCTCCGGGACGCTCCTTCAGATAGGTCACCAGCGAGAGCATCCGCCGGGTCTGGTCGATGGCGTTCGTGGGCCTGACCGGTTTGCCTGCCACAGTTGTCTTCCGTTCCCCCTCAGCCCTTGGCCACGGCACGCAGCCGGTCCACCACGTCGGCCCGCAACTCGGCGGGCTCCAGGACCACCACGTCCGGACCGAACTCCACCAGCCAGGCATCCAGACCGTGGCCGTACGGAATCTCCAACTCGTCCCAGCCGTCGCCCAGTTCCCGCACCGAGGTGGCCTTCGCCCGCAAGGGGTACCCGGCGCCCGTGCGCAGCCGGATCAGCGCGCTGCGGTCGGCGGTCTCCCCCGCCCAGCTCGCCACGGTCTCGCGGACGGTGACGACGTCGGGGACCGGGGCCGTGAACCGGGCGCCGCGCGAGCGCACCTTGCCGGTGATCCGGGAGAGCCGGAACACCCGCTCGGCACCCCGGTCACGGTCGAATCCGGCCAGGTACCAGTGGCCGCGCCAGCACTCCAGCGCCCACGGCTCGACATGGCGCGGCTCAGGGCGGGCCGCGGTGGCCTTGCGGTAGTCGAAGACGACCGGGCGACGGTCGCGGCAGGCGAGCATCAGCGGCTCGAAGGAGGCCTCGTGCACCGGGATGCGCGGCTCCAGGGCACCGTGCGCCTCGTACGGGTCGACGTCCTCGGGCAGCCCCGCGGCACGCAGTTTCTGCAGCGCGCCGCTGGCCGCGCCGGCGAGCCGGGCCTGCTGCCACACCTTGGCGGCCAGGCCCAGGGCGGCGGCCTCCTCGGCGTCGAGGGTGATGGGCGGCAGCCGGTTGCTGTCCCGACGGGCGAGATAGCCGACTTCGCCGTCCAGGTTCTCAACGGTCTCGATCACGAGCCCGAGTTCACGCAGATCATCCTTGTCGCGCTCGAACATCCGGTTGAAGGAGTCGTCGGAATTGGCTTCCAGGTAGGCCTCGATGGACTCCCTGAGCTCACGCTTGCTCAGCGGCCGTCGCGTCCCGAGCAGACACAGCGCCAGGTTCATCAGCCGCTCGGCCTTGGCAATGGCCATCGACGCCCTTCGCCTCCCTATGGTGCTTACGGACGATGACCGTACCGCCCCGAAGGAGCAGGGCAAAAGCCGAGGGCCCATGCCCGGACAGGCATGGGCCCTGGTCGATCAGGTCCGGTCGGATGTCGTACGACGATCAGACCCCGACCCGATCTTTTACGACTCCTGTGGCGACTCCGGTACGACGATCAGACGCCGAGCAGGTCGACCACGAAGATCAGGGTCTCACCGGGCTTGATCGCCGGAGTGGGGCTCTGGTTGCCGTAGGCCAGGTGGGCCGGGATGGTCAGCTGACGACGGCCGCCGACCTTCATGCCCTGCACGCCCTGGTCCCAGCCCTTGATGACCCGGCCGCCACCCAGCGGGAAGCGGAACGGCTGACCACGGTTCCAGCTGGCGTCGAACTCCTCACCGGTGCTGAAGGCCACGCCCACGTAGTGGACGGTGACGGTCTGGCCGGCCTGCGCAACCTCGCCGTCGCCCTCCCAGATGTCCTTGATCTCCAGGTCCGCCGGGGGCTCGCCGCCCGGAAAGTCGATCTCGGGCTTGTCGATGCTCACGTCACTCGCTCCTGCTTGTTCACGGAAAGGCAACAGGGACCAGTCTTACATCCCCGCCGCGAAGACCTGCGCGCATGTCCGCCGTGCGTCACATCTTGGCGAGGATGTCCACGGTGAAGACCAGCGTGGAGTCCTTCTCGATCCCGCTGCCCGCGGGCGGGTTGTCGCCGTAACCCAGCTTCGGCGGGATGGAGATCAGCACCCGGCTGCCCACCTTCTTGCCCGTCAGACCCTGCGCCCAGCCCTTGACGACCTGCTGCAGCGAGAACGACGCCAGCTGCCCCCGCTTGTACGTCGAGTCGAACTCCTTGCCGCTGTCCCACACCACGCCCTTGTACTGCACGAGCAGCGTGCTGTCGGCCGCGACCTTGTCGCCGTCGCCCTCGATGACGTACTCCGACACCAGCTTGGCCGGCGCGTCCGCCTTGGGGATCTCGATCGACGGGGCCTTGCCGTCGGTGTTGGTGCCGACCTTGGGCAGAGCGGCGTCGCTCTGCGCGACCTTCTTGCCCTTGGCGGAGCTCTTGGGACCGAACGTGTCCTCGATGTCGAACACGAACACCATCGTGTCGGTGCTCTTGACGCCCACCTGCGGGTTACCCGCCTTGCCGAACCCCCAGGCCGGCGGCACCGAGAACTCCACCCGGCTGCCGGCCTTCTTGCCCGTCAACGCGTAGCGCCAGCCCTCCATGGTCTTGCCCTGGGCGATCTCGGCAAACGCCGGCGTCTTACGGTCGTAGGTGCTGTCGAGGACCTTCGCGGTGTCCCAGAGCTGCCCCAGGTAGTTCGCCAGGATGAAGTCGCCCTCCGCGACGACCTTCCCACCACCCGCGACGACCGTCTTCACCGCGAGTTGGTCGGACGGATCACCGCTGCCCTTGGCGACCGTCGGCTTGTCACCGAACTTCGCGCCCGCCGTGATCGCCGGCAGCGGACCGTCGACGATCTTCGGCGGCGGCGGCGCCGGCGAGGCCGAGGACGACGCCGAGGGTGACGCGCTGTCGCTCGCCTTGCTCGAGTCGGACTTGTCGTCACCGCATGCGGCGAGTGTGGCCAGTCCTGCGGGAACGGCAATGAGAAGGGAGCGTCGGCGCACTGTGAGAGCCTCGTAATCGGTCGATCTTGTTGATGGCGTGCGCGCAACTCTACGGCGTGAGAAGGGCGCCGTACGGGAAACGTACGGCGCCCGTGTTGCGTTCCGGCACTCACGCGGAACGCATTGCTCACATTCCGGCGATCAGTTTCTCCACCCGGTCGTCGACCGATCGGAACGGGTCCTTGCACAACACCGTGCGCTGCGCCTGGTCGTTGAGCTTGAGGTGGACCCAGTCGACGGTGAAGTCCCGGCGCTGTTCCTGCGCCCTGCGGATGAAGTCACCGCGCAGCCGGGCCCGAGTGGTCTGCGGCGGAACGGACTTGCCCTCGAAGATCTTCAAGTCGTTGCAGATACGGGCGGCCTGCCCCTTCCTCTCCAGAATGTAGTACAGCCCACGACGGCGGTGGATGTCGTGATACGCGAGGTCTATCTGCGCGACCCGCGGGTGGGACATGGTCATGTTGTGCTTGGCCCGGTACCGCTCGATGAGCTTGTACTTCATGACCCAGTCGATCTCGGTGCCGATCCGGTCGAGGTCCTCCGCCTCGATCGCGTCCAGCGTCCGGCCCCACAGCTCCAGGACCTGGTCGACGGTGCCCGTGCGGACACCGCGGCGCTCCACGAAGTCCACGGCCTTCTCGTAGTACTCGCGCTGCACCTCCAGCGCGGAGGCCTCCCGGCCACTGGCCAGACGCACCTTGCGCCGACCGGTGATGTCATGGCTGACCTCGCGGATCGCCCGGATCGGGTTCTCCAGGGTCAGATCACGCATCACGGTGCCCGCCTCGATCATGCGCAGCACCAGGTCGGTCGCGCCGACCTTCAGCAGCATGGTCGTCTCGGACATGTTCGAGTCGCCCACGATCACGTGCAGGCGGCGGTAGCGCTCGGCGTCGGCGTGCGGTTCGTCGCGGGTGTTGATGATCGGCCGGGAACGGGTCGTGGCCGAGGAGACGCCCTCCCAGATGTGCTCGGCCCGCTGACTGACGCAGTACACCGCGCCCCGCGGGGTCTGCAGCACCTTGCCGGCACCACAGAGAAGCTGCCTCGTGACCAGGAACGGAATGAGAATGTCCGCGAGCCGGGAGAACTCCCCGTGGCGGGCCACGAGATAGTTCTCGTGACAGCCGTAGGAGTTGCCGGCCGAGTCCGTGTTGTTCTTGAAGAGGTAGACGTCGCCCGCGATTCCTTCCTCGTGCAGGCGTCGTTCGGCGTCCACCAGGAGTCCTTCGAGAATGCGCTCGCCCGCTTTGTCGTGGGTGACCAGTTCGGTCACGTTGTCACATTCGGGTGTCGCGTATTCCGGATGTGAACCCACGTCGAGATAGAGGCGTGCGCCGTTTCGCAGAAAGACATTACTGCTGCGGCCCCATGACACGACACGGCGGAAGAGGTACCGCGCCACCTCGTCGGGAGACAGGCGTCGCTGTCCCCTGAACGTACACGTGACGCCGTACTCGTTCTCCAGCCCGAAAATGCGGCGGTCCATGAGTGAACATTACGCCCGATCCCCCGAGCTGAAACGGGGTTCGGCAGCACGGTTTGGATCATTTTCCGATGAAGCCGCAACCACCGCCCCTCCCGCGGGAGCCGTGAGGACGCCTCCCGTGACCAGCAGAACCAGCAGCGACACACCCCCCGCCACACCCGGCACCGCGAAGCCCCACACGGCCCCACCACCCTCGACGACCGGTCCCGCGAGCCCCGTTCCGACCGAGGCGCCCACCGTGAACGTCGTCACGATCCAGGAGAAGGCCTCCGTCACCGTCCCGGCCGGCGCGTGCCGGTCGACCAGGACGAACGCGCACGCGATCACGGGCGCCAGGAACACCCCCGCGAGCACCAGCAGCAGTGTCATGGCCACCGCCCCCGGCATCAGCGTCAGCGGCAGGTAACACACCGCCAGGAAGCCCACCAGCACCTGGAGTCGCCGCGCGGGCTCACCGGCCCACTGCCGCGCGCCGTACACCGTGCCACCCACCAGGGCCCCCAGACCGATCCCGGCCATCAGCCAGCCGTACACCGCGTTCCCGCCGTGCTCGTCCGCGTACGGCACGGAGGCGACCGTGATGGACCCGAGCGCGATCCCCACGAACAGGAACGCGGCGAGCAGCACCAGCAGTCCGGGCGAGCGCAGCGCCCCGAGCCAGTGCGCCTCACGCGGACCGGAGCGCCACGCGCGCGAGGGCGGCGACACCACGACCGAGAGCGCCCCGAGGACCCCGATGACGTTCAGCACCACCAGCGCCGCCTGCGCCGACCACAGCGACACGCACAGCGTCACCAGCAACGGCCCCACGGTGAACATGACTTCCTGCGCCACCGCGTCCATGGCGTACGCCGTGTGCACCTGGTCCTCCCGGCGCAGCACGCTCGGCCACAGCGCCCGAAGCCCGCCCTCCAGCGGCGGCGTGAAGAGCCCCGCGGCCGCCACGGCCACGTAGGCGAGCGGAAGCGGATCCGTGCCGGTGAAGGCGAAGACGGCCATCGCGAGGGCCGACAGCACGGCGGACGGGAGCTGCACCCGAGGCTGGCCGTGAAGATCGACGAGCCGCCCGAGCACCGGCTGCCCCACGGCGTTGGCGACCCCGTACACGGCCGCGAGAGCCCCGGCGAGGCTGTACGTACCGCCCTGCGCCCGGACGAACAGCACGATCGCGATCGCCGCGGTGGCGTTCGGCAGCCGGCCCACCAGCGTCCCCGTCAGCAGGCGCGCCGCGTGCCTCGCCCTGAGGATCTCCAGGTATCCCGCGGCCATGTCCCGCCTCCAAGTCATACGTATAACGTCGACTCCCATACGTACCATGTGCGCTGTTCGGACGTCCAGACGAAGGAGCGGACCCACGGTGGCACGCAGCAGCACGCGACCGACCAGCCGCGACGTCGCACAGGCGGCCGGAGTGTCCCAGGCCGCCGTCTCCCTCGTCCTCGGCGACAAATGGCGCGGCCGCGTCTCCGAAACCACCGCCGAACGCGTCCGGGAAGCCGCCCGCGACCTCGGCTACCGCCCCAACCTCGCCGCCCGCAACCTCCGCCTCGGCCACACCCGCACCGTCCTCCTCGTCGTCCCCGCCCTCACCACCGAGTTCTTCGCCGGCGTCTACACCGGCGCCGCACGCGTCGCCGCCGACCACGGCTTCGGCGTCGTCCTCTACCCCTCCCCCGAAGGCATCGGCCCCGCCCGCGACCCCTTCGCCTCCTCCCAGGCCGCCCTCGACGGCGTCATCGCCTCCTCCATGGCCGCCGACGCCCTCACCGCCATCCGCGGCGACCAACTCCCCCTCGTCATGCTCGACAGCGACCCCTCCGGCAGCCTCGGCGCCGCCACCGTCAACCTCGACATCGCCGACGGCATCCGCCAGGTCGCCACCCACCTCCTGGACCTCGGCCACCGCCGCTTCCTGCACCTCGCCGCCGACATCCCCTCCTGGACCTTCGAAGTCCGCGCCCGCGAACTGGCCGCACAACTCCACACGGTCCCCGGCACCACCCTCCGCACCGCCCACGCCCCCATCTCCATCGACGGCGCCCTGACCGCCACCGAGGCCGCCCTCGCCACACCCGGCCTCCGGCCCACCGCCCTGATCTGCGACGACGACAAACTCGCCGCCGGCGCCTACAAGGCCGTACGACGACTCGGACTGCGCGTCCCCGACGACATCTCCGTCACCGGCCTCGACGACCTCGCCCTCGCCACCGCCATCGACCCCGAACTCACGACCGTACGACTGGACGCCGAACTGTTCGGCGAACGAGGCATGGAAGCCCTCCTGGCCGTCCTGGAGGGCCGCACACCACCGGCCGGAGACATCCCCGTCAAGTTGGTCGTACGAGGCTCCACAGCGCCCCCCAACGCCTCCTGAAACGCCCTGTGCCCCGGCCTGATGATCGGCCGGGGCACAGAAGGGGTGACGATCGGGCGCAACCCGCCGGGACTACTCGTCCTCGGCACCCTCCGCCTCATCCGAACTCTCCGCCTCGGTGGACGCACCACCGGCCTCCAGCAACCGGCCCAGCTGACGCCCCACGATGCGCTTGAACTTGCGCTGCTGCGGACGCGTACGGTCCAGCACCGCGACCTCCAGCCGCTCCGCCGGAATCTCCCGCTCACTGCCGTTCGTGTCACGCGACAACGCCTGCACAGCCAGCTTCAACGCCTCCGCCAGACTCATACCGTCCTGGTGACGCTGATCCAGATAACTGCTGATCGTCTCCGCGTTGCCGCCCACCGCCACCGAGCCGTGCTCGTCCACGATGGAACCGTCATGCGGCAGCCGGTAGATCTGGTCACCGTCCGGAGTGTCACCCACCTCCGCAACGACCAGCTCCACCTCGTACGGCTTCTCACCGGCCGAAGAGAAAATCGTGCCCAACGTCTGGGCATACACATTGGCGAGACCACGGGCAGTCACGTCATCACGGTCATAGGTGTAACCACGAAGATCGGCGTACCGGACGCCACCGATCCGCAGGTTCTCGTACTCGTTGTACTTGCCGGCGGCCGCGAAGCCGATCCGGTCATAGATCTCGCTGAACTTGTGCAGCGCACGGGACGGATTCTCGCCGACGAACACGATGCCGTCGGCATACTGCAGCACGACCAGGCTGCGACCACGGGCGATGCCCTTGCGGGCGTACTCCGCCCGGTCGGCCATGGCCTGCTGGGGGGAGACATAGAACGGCGTCGACACCGGTTATCCGTCCCTTTCTGTGGAAGTCACTGCGATCACCTTGAACAAGACGGGCGGCGCCTACAGCAGCGCGGCCCGCGGGCCGTCGGGCTGCTCCAGCCGCCGCTCGAGAATCGAACGGGCGATCTCGGAGGACTCGTCGTCGGTGAGCCGGCGGAAGCCGTCCTCGGTGATCACGGTCACGATCGGATAGATCCGGCGGGCGACATCGGGACCACCGGTCGCCGAGTCGTCGTCGGCCGCGTCGTACAGGGCCTGCACCACGAGCATCGTGGCCTCGGCCTCGCTCAGAGAGCCGTGGAAGAACTTCTTCATGGCACCGCGCGCGAAGACCGAACCGGAACCCGTGGCGGCGAAATTGTGCTCCTCGGAACGGCCGCCGGTGACGTCGTAGGAGAAGATCCGACCCCTGCCGCGGTCCACGTCGTACCCCGCGAACAGCGGCACCACGGCCAGCCCCTGCATCGCCATGCCGAGGTTGGAACGGATCATCGTGGACAGCCGGTTCGCCTTGCCCTCCAGCGACAGCTGGGCGCCCTCGACCTTTTCGAAGTGCTCCAGCTCCAACTGGAACAGCTTCACCATCTCCACGGCGAGACCGGCGGTGCCGGCGATCCCGACGGCCGAGTACTCGTCGGCCGGGAACACCTTCTCGATGTCCCGCTGGGCGATGACGTTGCCCATCGTGGCGCGACGGTCACCGGCGAGCACGACACCACCGGGGAAGGTGACCGCCACGATCGTGGTGCCGTGCGGCGCCTCGATCACACCCTGCATGGGCGGCAGCTGCCGGTTCCCCGGCAGCATCTCCGGCTGGTGCTCGGACAGGAAGTCCATGAAGGACGACGACCCAGGCGTCAGGAAGGCAGCTGGTAGACGCCCGGTGCTACGAGTGTTGGCTTCCACGCGATTCCTTCCAGGTAAGCGGCGGCCCGACGGACGGCGTCGGGATCGTCTCCCAACTTGCCGATGGCCGAATTGCAGTTGAAGCACAGTACGCCTCGGACCCTACCCGTCTTGTGGCAATGATCCACATGAACGGCAGGAGCCTTCAGACAGATCACGCAGAGCCCCATCTGAGAGGCGACCATCTCGTCACGCTCGGCTTCGGTGAGGCCGTAGTGGCGCTTCAGGTGCCGCTCACGCCCGGCGACAGCTCGGCACGTCTTGCAGCGCGTCGACAAGCCGTCGGAGGCCGACGCGTTCCTGTGCCACTCACTCCACTGTTTGACTTCGTCGCACCCCAGGCAGTGTTTGTGCCCTTCGGGCACATCCACTCGACGGACCTTCTTGCCCTGAGCCTCCCGACCACGGCGGTAGGCATCTGCCCCGCATTCGCGGCAACGGTCCTGAAGCCTGTCGAGCTTCGACCTGTTAGCCGCGAACGCGCTGGTAGGGAGAGTCCGCTTGCATGCCGAGCATCGCTTCTCGGCACCCAATTCGGACATTTACCGCTACTCCCCACCCTTCTGGACAAATGACCTCACGAAGTCCTCCGCATTCTCTTCGAGCACATCATCGATTTCGTCCAGAACCGAGTCGACGTCGTCGCTCAGCTTCTCCTGGCGCTCCTTCAGGTCCTCGGAACCCTGCGTCTCCGCAGTCTGCTCCTCGACCTCCTCGGTGTTGCGCGTGGCCTTCTGCTGTCCGCCGCCGGTGTCCTTGGTCGCCATAACCCCTCACCCCGCTCGGTTCGACGTTCTTGATCAGACCCTACAAGCAGGGTCTGACATCGGCCCCGTAGTTCTTACAACGTACGGGGGCCATCTCGATGATTCCCTCTGGCCGGGTTTTCCACCCTGCGGGACGACCCGGCCCGGGTATCGGTTCAGTTGCCCGACAGGACCCTGACCAGGTCTTCTGCCGTGCGACAGCGGTCCAGGAGCTCCTTGACGTGATTTCGCGTTCCGCGAAGCGGTTCGAGGGTTGGGACGCGCTGGAGCGAATCCCGGCCCGGGAGGTCGAAGATCACGGAGTCCCAGGAGGCCGCGGCGACGTCGTCGGCGTACTGCTCCAGGCAGCGGCCTCGGAAGTAGGCGCGGGTGTCCTCGGGGGGCTTCGTACGGGCTCGCTCGACCTCGTTCTCGTCGAGGAGGCGCTTAATGCGGCCGCGGGCCGCGAGCCGGTTGTAGAGGCCCTTGTCGGCGCGCACGTCGGCGTACTGGAGGTCCAGGAGGTGGAGTTTCGCGGCGTCCCAGTCGAGGTCGTCGCGGCGCCGGTAGCCCTCCATGAGTTCTCGCTTGGCGACCCAGTCGAGTTCGCCGGCGAGGCTCATGGGGTTGTTCTCGAGGCGGTTGAGGGTGTCCTCCCAGCGGGCCAGAATGTCTTTGGTCTGGTCGTCCGCGTCGGCGCCGTAGCGTTCTTCGACGTACTTGCGGGAGAGCTCGTAGTACTCCATCTGGAGCTGGACCGCGGTGAGTGTGCGGCCGCTACGGAGGGTGACCAGGCGTTGGAGCGTCGGGTCGTGGGAGACCTGGTGGAGGGTGCGGACCGGCTGGTCCACGGCCAGGTCGACGGCGATGAAGCCGTCCTCGATCATCGACAGGACCAGGGCCGTGGTGCCGAGCTTGAGGTAGGTGGAGATCTCCGAGAGGTTGGCGTCGCCGATGATCACGTGGAGGCGGCGGTACTTCTCGGCGTCGGCGTGGGGCTCGTCGCGGGTGTTGATGATGGGGCGCTTGAGGGTGGTTTCCAGGCCGACCTCGACCTCGAAGTAGTCGGCGCGCTGGCTGAGCTGGAAGCCGTGTTCGTGGCCGTCCTGGCCGATGCCGACGCGCCCGGCGCCTGCGAAGACCTGGCGGGAGACGAAGAAGGGCGTGAGGTGGCGCACGATGTCCGAGAAGGGGGTTTCCCGCTTCATCAGGTAGTTCTCGTGTGTGCCGTAGGAGGCGCCCTTGTTGTCGGTGTTGTTCTTGTAGAGGTGGATGGGCTGGGCGCCGGGAAGCTGTGCGGCTCGTTCGGCGGCCTCGGCCATGATGCGTTCGCCGGCCTTGTCCCAGAGGACGGCGTCGCGGGGGTTGGTGACCTCGGGGGCGCTGTATTCGGGGTGTGCGTGGTCGACGTAGAGCCGTGCGCCGTTGGTGAGGATGACGTTGGCGAGGCCGATGTCCTCGTCGGTGAGCTGGCTGGAGTCGGCGGCTTCGCGGGCGAGGTCGAAGCCCCGCGCGTCCCGCAGCGGATTCTCCTCCTCGAAGTCCCAGCGGGCCCGGCGGGCCCGGTGCATCGCCGCCGCGTAGGCGTTGACGATCTGGGATGAGGTGAGCATGGCATTGGCGTTGGGGTGGCCGGGGACGGAGATCCCGTACTCCGTCTCGATGCCCATTACTCGCCGTACGGTCATGCGGCCCTCCTTGCCCGGCGGCGCCCTCGGTCGGGGGCGGCGCTCAAGTACCGCTGGCGCTCCGGTGCGTGTGCGGTGCCCGTCCCCGCACTGCGCGACTCGGCGGTACCGAAGAGCCTAGAACGCCTCTGCGCTGGTGGGGAGATCATTTGCGTCATTGCCTTGCTCGCCTTTGGTCCGGTTGGTTGCCTGAAAAACAGTCGGCTGCGGGTACCCCGGTGAGGGCACCCGCAGCCGCCCTGTCTTTACAGGTACTGACCGGTATTGGCCACCGTGTCGATGGAGCGTCCGGTGTCGGCGCCCTGCTTGCCGGTGATGAGCGTGCGGATGTAGACGATCCGCTCGCCCTTCTTGCCGGAGATGCGGGCCCAGTCGTCCGGGTTGGTGGTGTTGGGCAGGTCTTCGTTCTCCTTGAACTCGTCCACGCAGGCCTGGAGGAGGTGGGAGACGCGGAGACCCTTGGCGTTGTGGTCGAGGAAGTCCTTGATCGCCATTTTCTTGGCGCGGCCGACGATGTTCTCGATCATGGCGCCGGAGTTGAAGTCCTTGAAGTAGAGGACTTCCTTGTCGCCGTTGGCATAGGTGACTTCCAGGAAGCGGTTTTCCTCGGATTCGGCGTACATGTGTTCCACGGCCGTCTGGATCATGCTCTGGACGGTGGTGGCCTTGCTGCCGCCGTGCTCGCCGACGTCGTCGGAGTGCAGCGGGAGGCGCTCGGTGAGGTACTTGGCGAAGATGTCCTTGGCGGCCTCGGCGTCGGGACGCTCGATCTTGATCTTCACGTCCAGGCGGCCGGGGCGCAGGATGGCGGGGTCGATCATGTCCTCACGGTTGGAGGCGCCGATCACGACCACGTTCTGCAGGCCTTCCACGCCGTCGATCTCGGCGAGCAGCTGGGGGACGATGGTGTTCTCCACGTCCGAGCTGACACCGGAGCCGCGGGTGCGGAAGAGGGATTCCATCTCGTCGAAGAAGACGATGACGGGGGTGCCCTCGCTGGCCTTCTCCCTCGCACGCTGGAAGACGAGGCGGATCTGCCGCTCGGTCTCGCCGACGTACTTGTTGAGGAGTTCGGGGCCCTTGATGTTGAGGAAGAAGCTCTTGCCGGTGGCCTGGCCGGTGACTTCGGCGACCTTTTTGGCCAGCGAGTTGGCGACGGCCTTGGCGATGAGTGTCTTTCCGCATCCGGGGGGCCCGTAGAGCAGGACGCCCTTGGGCGGGCGCAGTTCGTGCTCCTTGAACAGGTCCGGGTAGAGGTAGGGGAGCTCTACGGCGTCTCGGATGGCCTCGATCTGGCCGCCGAGTCCGCCGATCTGTTCGTAGCCGATGTCGGGGACTTCTTCGAGGACGAGTTCCTCGACCTCGCTCTTGGGCACGACTTCGTAGACGTAGCCGGAGCGTGGTTCGAGGAGCAGGGCGTCGCCGGGGCGGATGGTGACGTCCATCAGTGGCTCGGCGAGCCGGACCACCCGTTCCTCGTCGGTGTGCCCCTGCACGAGGGCGCGCTGGCCGTCCTCGAGGATCTCCTTGAGGGTGACGATGTCGCCGACGCTCTCGTATTCCATGGCCTCGACCACGTTGAGAGCTTCGTTGAGCATCACTTCCTGGCCGCGCCGGAGCTCTTCGAGTTCGACGCTGGGGCTGACGTTCACTCGCAGTTTGCGGCCGCCGGTGAAGATGTCGGCGGTGCCGTCCTCGTTCGCTTCGAGGAAGACGCCGAAGCCGGCCGGTGGCTGTGCGAGCCGGTCGACCTCCTCCTTGAGGGCCACGATCTGGTCGCGGGCCTCACGGAGCGTGTTGGCGAGTCGCTCGTTCTGGGCGGACACGCCGGCCAGGTTGGTCTGCAGCTCGACGATCCGCTCTTCGAGAATCCTCGTGTGTCGCGGAGAGTCGGCGAGCTTGCGTCGCAGGACGGCGATCTCCTGCTCAAGGTAGGCAATCTGCCCGGACGGGTCGTCGGACCCTCGTCCCGGGCGGATGCCGCGGTTCATGTCGTCGTCGTGGGCTGCCACGGTCCTCACCTCCTCCAAGGGGAGCTGGACGCTTCCAGACCCTACCTGGGTGGGTGTCGATTGAAACCCCTAGATCACAAAGACTGTCGAGGTGTGTCCGATCTTCACCCTTGCGCTCTCCCTCACGCCAGGGGAATACCCACCGAACAAGATTGGAAAGCCGCCGAAGGTAGGGTCGAAGTGTTCAACACCCGTCAGAGCTGGCCGGATTCCCGTTCAGCTGGACGCATAAACGGCAGGAGAGATGACAGTGCAGCAGGAGGTCGGGGCCGGCGGCGAGACCCTGGAGGTCTGGATCGATCAGGACCTCTGTACCGGTGACGGCATCTGTGTCCAGTACGCGCCGGAGGTGTTCGAGCTGGACATCGACGGTCTGGCCTATGTGAAGGGCTCGGACGACGAGCTGCTGCAGGACAAGGGCGCCACAACGCCCGTACCGCTGCCGCTTCTCACCGATGTGGTCGACTCGGCGAAGGAGTGTCCGGGTGCGTGCATCCACGTACGTCGGGTTTCGGACAGCGTCGAGATCTACGGTCCGGACGCGGAGTGACCGGGATGGCACCCTGCGTGACGACTGTCTGATTTCTCACAGATGTGATCGCTTCGGTCAGACGGTGTGCGTGCCTGCGGGGGTCGAGCGGACGAATGCGCCGTCCTTCCACTGCCATTTCGCCTTGTCCGTGACGTCCGGGCAGCAACTGGGCACATCGGACGTGGAGTAGCCGAGCAGGGTCGCGAGGACGGCGCCGTCGCTCAGTGTGAAGTCGGTGACGGTGTTGCGGGTCTTCGGGCTCAGCAGGGTGGCGACGACCCGGGGTTCACCGGTGTCCTTCGCGTGTGTGATGACGTAGACGGCGTCGGGCGGGGTGCCCATGGGGGCGTCGCAGTGCACCACGACGACTGTTTCCGGCCGTCCGTCGTCGTCGAGGTCTCCGGAGACCCGCTTCTGCACTTTCGCCTTGACGGGGCCGCAGTCGATCGGGAAGTGGACGTCTGCCGGGTCGGGCGCCGTCGTGACCACCGGGGCGGGTCTGGCTTCAGGGCCGGCTGCCTGTGCCGCGGTGGCGGGGCTGGGCTGCAGGACCGAGGAGAGGGCCACGACTGCCGCCACGGCGGTGGCGGTGGCGAGCCAGTGGATCGGGCGGGTGTGGGTGTGTGCCAGTTCCGGGACGGCGGATTGCTGCACTCGGAGCGTCTCCTGTGAGGGCTGTGCCGGTGGGGGGGGTGGCCAGCATGGTGCCACACGTCACAGGGGTGGGGAACGGCGGGGTGGGTACTTGTCCCGGTTGCTCTGCGGCGGTTTCTGCCGCTCCCTCAACACGAAGGTGCCGGGGTGGAGTTCTGCTGGTCTGCGGGAACTCCTCCCCGACGCCTGTACGTTGACTGCGGTACGGGGCGGCCCTAGCGGCCGGAGCCTCCGTCGGCGTTGGGGCCGGTGTAGTCCTCGCCGTAGGCGCCCTTGGCGGGGCGGCGGCGGCGCATGGGGGGCTCGACGCCGTCGGCGAGGCGGCGGGCGGTGAGGAGGAAGCCGGTGTGGCCGATCATGCGGTGGTCCGGGCGGACGGCCAGGCCCTCGACGTGCCAGTTGCGGATCATCGACTCCCAGGAGGTCGGCTCGTTGAAGGAACCGATCTCGCGGATGGACTCGACGGTGCGGGCGAGCTGGGTGGTGGTCGCCACGTAGCAGCACAGGATGCCGCCGGGCACGAGTGCCTTGGAGACGGCTTCCAGGCATTCCCAGGGGGCGAGCATGTCGAGGATGACGCGGTCCACGTCGGCGTCGGAGAGGTTGTCCTGGAGGTCGCCGACGGTGAGCTGCCAGGCGGGGTGCGGGCCGCCGAAGTAGCGCTCGACGTTCTGCCGGGCGATGTCGGCGAAGTCCTCGCGGCGCTCGTAGCTGTGCAGCATGCCCTGGTCGCCGATGGCGCGCAGCAGGAAGCTGCTGAGCGAGCCGGAGCCGACGCCTGCCTCCACGACGCGGGCGCCTGGGAAGATGTCGGCGAAGGCGAGGATCTGCCCCGCGTCCTTGGGGTAGACCACGGCGGCGCCGCGGGGCATGGACAGGACGTAGTCGGGGAGCAGGGGGCGCAGCGCGAGGTAGGCGACGTTACCGGTGGTGCGGACAACGCTGCCCTCGGGTGCGCCGATCAGCTCGTCGTGCGGGAAGGAACCCTTGTGGGTGTGGAAGTTCTTTCCCTCTTCGAGCGTGAACGTGTAGTGGCGGCCCTTGGGGTCGGTCAGCTGAACCTGGTCCCCGACCTTGAAGGGCCCGCGCCTGCGGGCGGCACCGGTCGGTTCGGACATGTGAACAGCCTACCGGTCCGCGGAGGGGCTGCTGACCATCAGGAGGGTCTGGCCATGGCCTTCACGAAGGCGCGTTCCACGTCGGCCGCGGACAGGACGCCGTAGATCTCTCCGGTGTCCTCGACGACGAGGTATTCGGTGGCGGGGGTTGCGCGGAGGGTGTCCAGCAGGTCCTCGCCGGCGAGTTCGGCGGAGACGCGCATGCCGTCGGTGAGGTCCTGGGCGAGGCCGCTGACAGCGACCCAGGGGCGGCGGTGTTCGGGTACGCCGACGATGGCGGCCTCGCGGACGAGGGAGAGGGGGGTGCCGTCGGCGTCGACGACGACCAGGGCGCGGGCGCCGGCGTCGTTGGCGCGGCGCAGGGCCTCGGAGAGGGGGGTGTCGGTCTCGACGGGGACGGCGCGGCGGGTGAGGGTGCGGGCGCGCAGGTCGGGGAGGTGTTCGCGCAGGCGGGCCATGCGCAGGCTGTTGCCGGCGCCGGTCCAGATGATCGCGGCGAGGATGGCGGCGAGCAGGGCGTCCATGACGGTGTCCATGCCGACGTTGTCCTCGGCGGAGGAGCCGAGGGCTCCGGACTGGGTGAGCAACGGGAGGCCGATGAGGACGCAGACGGCGAGGGCGCGGCCGACCCAGGCGGCGGCGATGGTGCCGGTCATGGGCCTGCCGGTGATCTTCCATACGACGGCGCGGAGCATGCGGCCGCCGTCGAGGGGGAGGCCGGGCAGGAGGTTGAAGGCGGCCACGATGAGGTTGGAGACCATCAGGCCGGCGAGCAGGACGCCGGGGACCGTGCCGGGTTCGACGGGCTGCATGGCGACGTAGAAGAGGCCGGCGAGGATCAGGGAGAGCAGCGGGCCGACGAAGGCGAGCACGAACTCGCGGCCGGGGGTCTCGGCCTCCTTCTCGATCTCGGAGACGCCGCCGAAGAACTGGAGCTGGATGCGGCGCACGGGAAGTTTGAAGCGGAGGGCCGCGACGGTGTGGGCCAGTTCGTGGACGAGGACGGAGGCGTAGAAGGCGACCGCGAAGAAGAGGGAGACGAGGTAGCGGGCGGCGCCGAGTTCCGGCAGTACGCGGTCCAGTTGGCCGCCGAACACCCAGGTGATGAGCGCGGCGACGAGGAACCAGCTGGGGGCGACGTAGACGGGCACACCGAAGGGACGGCCCATCAGGAGTCCGCCGCGGGGCTGGGGGGACTGGGGCGGGGGGCTCTTGGGTGGCGCACCGGAGTGGGCGAGGGTGCGGTGGTCGTCGGTGGTGTGGGGGTCGTGGGGTGCTTTGGGTTCGCGCGGGTCGGCGGGGGCCGGGGGCGTCGCGTCGGCATGGTCGTCGGGGGCGGGCTGCTGCTCGCCGTCTCCGGTGCCGATCTCACTCTCGGAGGCCGCGACGTCGGCGGGCGCGGGGGTGGGGGGCGCCTGGGCGGCGTCGTCGCTTGCACTCTTGGCGTTCGGGGCCTTCGGGGCCTCGGTGGGGGCGCTGGTGGGCGGGGCGGCGGCCGGGGTCCCGTTCTCGTGCGGGTCGGGGGCCGTGGGGTCGGTGGTCTGGGCCGTGGGCCCTGCGTGGGGCCTGGCCGGCCGGTCCGTGCCGGACCGCGGCTGCCCGCTCCCGCCGCTCTCGTCCACGATGTCCCCTCGTTCGAAGCGTCTTCCGCGCCTGCCGTGCGGAAGGTCTCGGGTCGATGGTATGCGGCGGTCGCGACCCGCCCGGCCCCGGCACCCCCGTGTGTCCTCAGGGGTCACAGCGGTCACGGCGGCGAGTGGGTCACTGAGGCTCCTATTGCCTGTCAAGCGGCTTGGAGCCAGTCGCGGTAGGCGTGGGCGAGGT
>NZ_JBHVYZ010000017.1:87628-137912 GCF_042880295.1 Streptomyces sp. NPDC058307 | reverse complement strand
GACGGACACCCCCCACCCCGGCCCCGACCCACGACGAAACCGCTGGCGCTACACAAGCCCCCACCGGAGCCGCAGCTGCGCCGCAGGCATCAGGGGCGCGGGGAACTGCGCAAAACGCCCGCCCCCACCGAACCCGCACCCGACCCCGCACTCACCCTCACGCGCCCCCGGCGAAATGCCCGCCCACCAACCCCCGCACCACATCCAGATCCCGCGCGATCAACGCGTCCAGCAGCGCCGTATGCTCCACCGCGTCCGCGATCAGATCCGCCCGCCCCCGAGACGCGGACCCACCCACCAGCGGCCACTGCGACCGCCGGTGCAAGTCCTCCGAGATCTGCACCAGTTGCTCGTTGCCCGACAGCACAAGCACCGCACGGTGAAACACCCGGTCGGCCTCCGCATACGTCGCCGGGCACCCCGACGACGCGGCCCGCACGGTCGCCTCGGCGACCGGCCGCAACTCCGCCCACCGCTCCACCGGCACACTCCGCGCCAGCCGCAACACCACCGGCACCTCGATCAGCGCCCGCACCTCGGCCAACTCGGCCAGTTCACGGGCCCCCCGCTCGACCACCCGGAACCCCCGGTTGGGAACGACCTCGACGGCCCCTTCCAGCGCGAGCTGCTGCATGGCCTCCCGCACGGGCGTCGCCGACACCCCGAACCGTTCTCCCAGCGCCGGTGCCGAGTACACCTCACCGGGCCGCAACTCCCCCGCGACCAGCGCCGTACGCAAGGCGTCGAGGATCTGCCCCCGCACC
Source organism: Streptomyces sp. NPDC058307 (assembly GCF_042880295.1). NCBI lineage: Bacteria > Bacillati > Actinomycetota > Actinomycetes > Kitasatosporales > Streptomycetaceae > Streptomyces > Streptomyces sp. NPDC058307. The sequence goes on along the minus strand of NZ_JBHVYZ010000017.1, from coordinate 137,148 downwards.
GAGGCCCGCTGCACGACAGGCCGAGGAATCGGCACCTCGCTGTGCGTGTGCTCACCCCGGGCCCCGGAATCCGTACCCGCCTCGACCCGGGCCCGCCCCGCGTCGGAGGCCCGTATCTGCGGCGGCACGCGGAAGGAGCTCTGCGCAGCCTGCTTCACGGGCACTCCTCCGGACGTTTCGGTACTTGGGGTCATTAACGGCAGGTTGTTACTCATGCGTCAAGCACCTTAGGCGTAGATCGCTCCACTTCACATCCGGAATTGATTGGGTAAGGTAAGGCTTACCTCTAGGCACTCAGTTCCGGACCGACTGCGAATCGGTGGCCCCGCATGCCCACACCGCTACCCGCCCCCCGTTCCGCCACCGCCGTCACCGCCGTCACCACCGCCTACGCCCGCCTGACCGAGGCGCTCCCGGGACTGACGGTCACCGAGCTGCCCCAGGACACCCCCCTCCCGGCCACCGACGGCTGGGTCACCGCCGCCGCCCTGGCAAAGGACGCGGCCGCCCTGGACGCCTTCCTCGCCTGGGACGACGCGCAGATCCTGAGGGACAACGCCAAGAGGGGCCGCCCGGACGTGATCGCCGGTTTCGGTCTGCACCGCTACGCCTGGCCGGCCTGCCTCCTCTTCACCGCACCGTGGTTCCTGCACCGCCGGGTCCCCCGCTACCCCGTGACCCACGTCTCCTACGACCGCACCCGGGGCCCGATGTCCCTCGCGGTCCACCCGGGCCCCTTCGCCTGCCTCCCGGACGACCCGGCGGCGGCACTCCCCGGCGCGTACCCCGTCCCCGACGAGGAGTCGCTGCGCGCCGAGCTGCGGGACGCGATCGCCGAGCACATGGAGCCGCTCCTCACCGCCTTCGGCCCGCGCATGCGCCGCCGCGGCAGGGCCCTGTGGGGCCTGGTGACCGACGAGATCGTCGAGGGGATCTGGTACGTCGCCGAGCTCCTCGGCGAACACGAGAAGCGCCGGGCCGAACACTCCCTGGACCTGCTGCTGCCCGGCACGACGAAGCCGTACGCCGGCTCCCCGGCCTTCCGTGTCCTGACCGGTCCGGCCGGCCGCCCCCTGCGCACCCGGGACCGGGTGACCTGCTGCATGTACTACACCCTCGACCCGGACGACACCTGCGCCACCTGTCCGCGCACCTGCGACGCGACCAGGATCGCCAAGCTCACAGCGGTCGCAGCGAGTTGAGGGACCTTCAGGGGACCCCCGCCGCCAGCCCCCCGCCTCCCCTCCCGTAAGATCAACGCCGACTGGGACGCCCGTTCGGTTACAGGCAATTCACAATTTCCTCACTCGGCGCAGGAACTTTCCGAGGAACCACCCGTACGGGTAGTCTTATTCGAACTCAACTCCCGCCCCTCACGCGGCAGTTCGAGCAGAATGCCGCCCTGGGCAACCCCTTGCACTTCCTTGGCGGCCTCTTGCCCCGAAATCGCCTGAGGGCCGTTGGGATTGGGCCACTATGGCGGGCGTTACGCCCTATCCCAATGCAAGGGACCCCAGATGAGACTGACCGACATATCGCTGAACTGGTTGCTTCCGGGCGCCGTACTGCTCCTGGGCATGCTGGCGGCGGTGGCGGTGCTCGCGCGGAGCAAGCGGTCCGGCGGGGAGCACGCGAAAGACGACTCGTGGGAGCGGACCGAGGAGCGCCGCAGGCGCAAGGAAGCCATATACGGCACCGCCTCCTACGTCCTCCTGTTCTGCTGTGCGGCGGTCGCCGCCGCCCTCTCCTTCCACGGTCTGGTGGGCTTCGGCCAGCAGAACCTCGGCCTCACCGGCGGCTGGGAATACCTGGTGCCGTTCGGCCTGGACGGCGCGGCGATGTTCTGCTCCGTACTCGCGGTACGCGAGGCCAGCCACGGTGACGCGGCCCTCGGCTCCCGGATACTCGTGTGGACGTTCGCCGGCGCGGCGGCCTGGTTCAACTGGGTGCACGCGCCCAGGGGCATCGACCACGCCGGCGCACCGCAGTTCTTCTCCGGCATGTCCCTCTCGGCCGCCGTCCTGTTCGACCGCGCGCTGAAGCAGACCCGCCGGGCCGCACTGCGCGAGCAGGGCCTGGTGCCGCGTCCGCTGCCCCAGATCCGCATCGTCCGCTGGGTGAGGGCGCCGCGTGAGACGTACAAGGCCTGGTCGCTGATGCTCCTCGAGAACGTGCGCAGCCTCGACGAGGCGGTCGACGAGGTCCGCGAGGACAAGCGTCAGAAGGAGACGGCCCGCCTCAGGCGCCGTGAGCAGGAGCGGGTCGAGCGGGCGCAGCTCAAGGCGATCAGCCGGGGTCACCGCGGCTTCGTCGGCCGGGGCGGCGGGCGCCAGTTGGAGCAGCAGCCGCAGGCCGCCGCCCTGGAGCGTGCCTCCTCGGAGCCCGCGATATCGACCCCGGACCCGCTGCCCGTACGCCAGCGCCCCTCGCTGCAGCCCGTCCGTGGCGCGTCCGAGTCCCACTCCGTCGACCTCACCGCGGAGGACGACACAATGGCCCTCCCGCGTCTCGACTCGCTGGAGCGCAAGCTCAAGGACCTTGAGCAGCAGTTCGGTTAGGCGGCCAGGAGGCCGAAGCAGCACATGGACAGGGGGCGTGACCGTGTCGGTCACGCCCCCTCCCCGTCGTTCACGCCGCTTCGGCGTCGAGTTCGAACCAGACGGCCTTGCCCACGCCGTGTGCCCGTACGCCCCAGGCGTCCGCGAGGGACTGCACCAGGGCCAGACCCCTGCCGTGCGTACCGTCGTCGACGCTGGGTACGCGTACCCGGGGTATGCGGGCGACGAAGTCCCGCACTTCCACCCTCAGGGCCTGCGGCCCGACCGTGGCGGTGACGACCGCGTCCCGGTCGGTGTGCACGAGTGCGTTCGTGACGAGTTCGCTGGTGAGCAGTTCGGCTATCTCGGATCGTCCGGGCCTCCCCCAGTGTCGTAACAACTCGCGCAAGGCCCTTCGTGTCTCTGGTACGGCCCCCAGGTCCGCCCGCTCCAGTCTGCGCCGGAGCTGCGGCGACTGCGCCTGATCCCGGGCGCTGCCGGCCTTCTCCTCCACTGTCTGTGCCGAGAAGGCCCCTGCTGCCGTGGGACCGCCTCCTCGTGCCTGCCTCTTCATGACCCCCGCCCGCGTGCCGATGTCGGTTTCCCTCCTGCTCGAACACGTTCACGGGGATCCATGCCCCATACTTCATGCGGCAGTCATGTCGAATCGTCAACGACCAGGTGTTCGGCCACGTTTGCGGTGGCGACCACGGCCGCGCCGACCGCGCGGACGAATCCCCGACCGCACTTCGCGAGCCACCGCGCACGACGGCGCGGTTCCCGTGCGCGTGCGCGCCCCGCGGTGGCCCGTACGGGCCACCCACCACGCGGCGCCCGTGCCACTGCCCCCTCCGCGTGACATGTGCCCTGCACACCGGTGTCTGCCTGCCGGACGCCACGGGTGGCGCGCGGGCCCTTCACGAGCGGGAAGGTGCGGGAAAGTACCTGGTCGTGGGCTGGTTCCGAGAGCCGGGAGGAGCGGGCGGGCCAGGGCTGCCGGGCGAGGACCCGCCCCGGACGCCCACGTACCCGGCCCTGGCTCCCGGTGAAAAGCCTGCCGTACGACGGCCGGCGCGCCCCTCGAACGGCGTGCGCCCCCGCCGCCGGCGCCCGACGAGCGGGGCCGGCGAGCGGGGGCGAGCCGGTGCTTCCGTTCCCTTGGGCGGTCTCCGGGCCCGCGATGCCGTAGGACTCCTGGTCCACCTGGTCACGGGACGCCGGGACCGCCCGGCATGGGCCGATCTGCCTACTCGGCGCTGTCGACCTCGCCGTACCCCGCGAAGAGCTGGGGCAGCCGGGAAACTGGCCTGAATCCGCCGCTACTTGCTCGCGAGTCCCTTGGCGCCGATGTGGAGGATCTGGTGGCTGCCACGGGTCATGTCGACGACAAGGGTGCTGGTCTGGCCGGCGCTCCAGGTGAGGGTGACGACGGCCTCGGTGCGGGTGGCGGTGCTGCCGTTGTCGGTCACCTTCCAGGCGAGGGGCACGTTCTGGGCGCGCAGGACGCCGTCGGCGTGCTCCTTCTCCTCCCAGGCGTTCAGTTCCTTCTGGAAGGCCGGGGTGAGGTAGTGCGCGCGGAGCGCGTCCTGGAGGTCGCCGCTGCCCTCGTCGGTCACCGCGTCGATGTAGGCGCCGTAGAAGTCGGCGATGCGGGTGATGTTGTCGGAGGGCTTCCCGCTGACGCTGCGCGGTGCTCCGGCGGAGGCCTGGGCGGTGACGCCGAGGCCGAGGGCCAGGGCGAGGCCGAGGGCCAGGGTGGTGCGGCGGGTCGCCTTGGTCGTGTTCATGTGTGTTCCCCGTTTTCTTTCTGGTGGCTGCTTGCCGGTGATGTGGTGTGTGCGGGGCCGCCCGCCCGACCCCCGTGCGGGAGGGCGGCCCCGCTGCTCAGTGGAGCTTGTTCACCGCGGTGGCGGTCGTCTTCTTGAAGGCCTTCACCGGGGCGTCGGTGAAGTCGCCCATCTGCGACCACTCCACGACGGTGACGGTCCGGTCGTCCCGGCCCACGGACAGCAGGCGGATGTCGGTGGCGCCGTACGACTGCTCCGTGTGCAGGCCGTGCACCCGGGCGCCCTCCTCGACCGCGACCTTGCCGTAGTCCTTGTACGTCGCCTCGAGATCCGGGTCGCCCTGTTCGAGTCGGTCCGCGCAGGTGCGGATCTCCTTGTCCATGCGGGCGGCGAGGGCCGCGGCCTTCGCCTTGGTGCCGACCTCGATCGTCAGCTGGCGGGCGCTGGTGTCCAGGTCGGTGCGGAAGTCGCGGTACCGGGAGTCGTAGCCCGGCAGCGCGTCCTTCAGGCAGAGCTGCAGTTCCTCCGGCACCCCGTCGGTCACCTTGCCCGCCGTCCAGGCGGACGAGGGGTGCGGCGGGAGGTCGGCGGCCGAGAGGAACCCGGGCGCGGCCGGCGCGGCTGCGGCCTGCACGGCGAAGGTGACGCCGAGCGTGAGGCCGGTGAGAGAGAGTACGGTGAGCGCGCCTGCTCGACTGCGCTTGGGCATGAGTGTCCCCCGTGAGATACGTACATGGATGTGGGATGCCACCACGACACCGGATGGTCGGTCCGGCCCGGTCGGTGTGACACCAAGAGCATCAGCGGTCCCGGGGGGCGGATGCAACACGGGACGCCGGATCCGTCGGCATGGAACCATCCCAGGCCGTCTGACGTGCAGGTATATGGAGTGCCTGGGATGCGGGATCAAGGGGGAAATCGTTGTCCGCACGGGAACCACAGGACGATGTCCAGGAGTTCGCGGCTCTGCTGCGGCGGCTGAAGGAGCGCACGGACCGCAGCTACGGTTCGCTGGCCCGGCGGCTGGACATGAACACCTCGACGCTGCACCGGTACTGCGCGGGCGACGCCGTACCGGTCGACTTCGCACCGGCGGAGCGGTTCGCGGCGCTGTGCGGGGCATCGGCCGAGGAACGGATGGATCTGCACCGACTGTGGCTGTCGGCGGTGGCGGCGAGACAGCGGCCGCGGACTGCGGAGCCGACAGAGCCGCCAGAGTTGTCGGAGCCGCCGGAGTCGTCGAAGGCTCTCGTCGTGCCGGCGGGGGCAGGAGGAGATTCTCGCGCGGACGTGGACGCGGACGCGGACGCGGCCGGTGGGCCGGGTTCGGGGAGCGCGTACGAGGGACCGGACGGCAGGGAGAGTGCGGGTGAGCCGGACACCGTGGGGGTGACGGGGTCCGCTCCCCCGCCCCGCCCCTGGTACCGGCGTCGGCGTTTCCTCGTCACCGCGGCCGCCGTCGTGATCGCTCTCGGCACTCTGGGCAGTCTTTCGGCGCTGCCGTCCGGCCGTCCCGCCTCGGACAAGGTGGCCCAGGCTCCTGACCCGTCCTCCCGGACGACCGCCTCGGGCCTGCCCGGCCGTTCCGGATCGCCGTCACCGAGTCCCTCCGCCCCGTCCGCCTCCCCCTCGGCCCAGACCACCGGAGCACGGCCCTCCGCTTCGGCGTCCCACGGCCGCGGCACCGTGAAGAAGAGCGCGGATGCCGGGCAGCAGGGGACCTCCACCGGCACTCCCCTGACCTGGACCGCCAACTCCCAGATCTGGGAGGGAAGCTGCGGTCACGACTACGTCATCGACAAGCCGCCCTCCCAGGTTCCCCCGCCCCCGCTCGTGCAGGACGCCGGGATCTGGGCGGCGACGCAGGGCGCGATCCACGGGCGGGAGACGAAGGTGCAGATCTCCGTGCAGGGACGTTCGTCCACGGCCGTCGTCCTGGAGGCGCTCCGCGTCCGGATCGCCGGCCGCGGCTCCCCGGCACCCGGTACTGACTACGCCATGGACCAGGGCTGCGGCGGCGGGATCACCCAGCGCGGCTTCGACGTGAACCTGGACATCGACCGCCCCGTCGCCCATGCGGTCGCCGGCAACGACACCGGACAGACCGTCCCCGCGGTGCAGTTCCCCTACCGGGTCTCCGCCACGGACCCGGAGGTGCTTCTGGTCACCGCGACGACGCAGACGTACGACTGCAACTGGTACCTCGAGCTCGACTGGTCCTCGCAGGGCCGCACCGGCACGGTCCGCATCGACGACCACGGCCGCCCGTTCCGCACGACCAGCATCAAGGGCCTGACCCGTCTCTGGTACGGCACGAACGACGCGGGCGAGCGGGCCTGGGTGCCCTCCGGCACATAGTGCTCTGACCGGGAACGTTCGCCGGGCCGGCGGAACAGGATGAGATAACTGAACCGTTCGGTAATGTGTTCGTCCGGGAGGGCCCGAATCGCTGCTGCCAGGTGGAAACGGCAGCCACAGCCGTCGACACGTCTCATGACCACGGACGTCGGCACGGCCTCCGGCCCCTGATCCCAGAGAACGGACCACGAGACGGACGGGGGAACACCGATGACGACCGCTCACGCCTTATCCGGGGTTGGGAGCAGTCCACCGCCAGAGAGCGACACGGTCATCGACGTACGGGATCTGCGGATGCGCTACCGCAGCCAGGACGTATTGAAGGGTGTCGGCTTCACGGCCCGGCGAGGCGAAGTCGTCCTGCTGCTCGGCCCGAACGGCGCGGGCAAGACGACGACGATCGAGGTCTTGGAAGGTTTCCGGATGCGCTCGGCCGGTGACGTGACCGTCCTCGGCACCGATCCGGCAGGCGGGGACGAGCGGTGGCGTGCGCGCCTGGGCATCGTGTTGCAGTCCTGGCGCGACCACGGGAAGTGGCGGGTGCGGGAACTGCTGGCCCACCTTGGCGCGTACTACGCGCCGTACTCCACCGCCCTCGTGCGGCGGCCGTGGGATGTTGACGAGCTCCTCGCCGCAGTGGGTCTGACCGAGCAGGCGGACAAACGGGTCGGAACTCTGTCCGGCGGGCAGCGCAGGCGTTTCGACGTGGCCATCGGCATCGTAGGCAGACCCGAGGTGCTGTTTTTGGACGAGCCGACGGCTGGTCTGGACCCGGAGGCGAGGAACGAGTTCCACGGCCTGGTACGCGGGCTGGCGGACGAGAACACCACTGTTCTGCTGACCACGCACGACCTCGCCGAGGCGGAGAGGCTCGCCGACCGGATCCTCATTCTGGCCGGTGGCCGGATCGTGGCCGATGGCTCGGCCGAGGAGCTGTCGCGGCAGGCATCGGCCGAGGCCACTGTGCGCTGGACGCGGGACGGGCGGCCTTTTGAGGAGGCAACGGCCGAGCCCACCCGGTTCGTTCGTCGGCTGTTCGAGGAGCATGGCGAGGCGATCGGCGGGCTGGAGGTGCGCCGGGCGAGCCTGGAGGACACCTACCTGACGATGGTGCGGGAGCTTGAGGCGGGGAGCGTTCCCGATGAGCGGGCGGTGCACGCTTTCGGGGAGGGATCGTGATGAGTCCGGTGTGGTACGCGGCGGTAGTTGGGGTGCGGCGCGGCTGGACGGAACTTCGACAGACTTTCACCACCGGCCAGGACGTGTTCGGTTACGTGCTCTGGACAGTTCTGCTCATCGTGCCGCTGTTCTTGGTCAGGGACGATCCGCTGAAGGGCGCCGGCATCTCGGCCGGCGCGTTCATGCTGCCGAGCATGCTGGGGATGACGCTCGCGTTCACGGGGATGATGACTACGGCGCAGCTGCTCGCGACCGAGCGTGAGGACGGCACCCTGCTGCGGGCCAAGGCCGTGCCCCACGGCATGGTCGGCCACCTGGTCGGCAAGATCATCATGGTGTCGGGTACGGCTCTCGCCTCTATGGCACTCCCCTTTGCCGTTGGCGTGTTCCTGGTGGACGGGGTTGCCCGGCAGGGTGGCGGAGCGTTGCTGACGCTGGTGTGGGTGGTGCCGCTGGGTCTCCTGGCCACCCTGCCGATGGGCGCTGTCATCGGCTCACTCGTCGGCAGTCCGCGCACCGTCGGGTTGCTGATGCTTCCGGTGATGGGACTCGTCGTGATCTCCGGGATCTACTTTCCCCTGTCGAAGCTGCCCGAGTGGCTGCAGATCGTCGGGCAGATCTTCCCCGTGTACTGGCTCGGCCTCGGTCTCCGCTCGGCGCTGCTGCCGGCCGATGCGGTCGCCGCCGAGATCGGCGAATCCTGGCGGCACCTGGAGACAGCGGGCGTGCTGGGTGCCTGGGCAGTCGCCGGGCTGCTCCTCGCACCGTCGGTCCTGCGCAGGATGGCCCGCCGCGAGTCCGGGGCCGCGATGGCGGAACGGCACCGGAAGGCGATGCAGCGGGTCGGTTAGTGATGTGCCGGGGATGTCGGCCCGGGTCCTGGTCAGGCCGCGTTGGGCAGAGGGCGTCCGCCCCAGCGGATGCCCTTCTCGCTGCGGACGCGGGCGCGTTCTTTGCGTTGGGCGGCGAGGACGTTGGCGTTGCGCCAGCGCAGGTAGCGGTGCAGTGCCTGGGTCTGCGCGGGGTGGCTACGATGGTGTGGGTTGGCCAGGGTGAACTGCCGCAGCGGGCCGAAGTAGGCCTCGATGGGGTTGGCCCAGGAGGCGTAGGTCGGGGTGAAGCACAGCTCGACCTTGTGCTTCTTCGCCCAGCGGCGGATGTCCGCGCCAGTGTGGGCGGAGAGGTTGTCCAGGATGATGTAGATCGGGGCGCCGTCGGGTCGGGCGGCGCGGATCGACTTCAGCGCCGCCAAGGTGTTGGCGGTGCCTTTGCGACGGCGGTTGACGCCCCACAGACGGTCGTCCCCGACGGAGTAGCAGCCGTGGAAGTAGGTGACGCCGTGGGTGCGGCGGTAGGTCGCCGGCAGCCGGTTGGGCTTGCCCTGCTTCGCCCAGCAGGAGCCCGCGGTGGGCCGGATCCCCAAGGGCCCGAACTCGTCGAAGGCGAAGACTCGGTCGGGGAATCGGTCCAGCACCTGCTCAATGCGGTTGAGCTTGGCGTTGCGATCAGGATCGGGCGATTCCTTCCAGGTCTTGGTGCGCTGGAAGGTGATGCCGCGGCGCAGGAGCAGGCACCGTAAGGCTTCACGGCCGACGCGGATGACGCGTCCGTGCACTTTCCGCAGGTAAGCGAGTTTGCGGATCGACCAGCGAGTGAAGGGCTGGCCGAGCCTGGTAGGGCGAGTGGTGGCCGTCCGGATGACGAAGTCCTCGTCGTCAGGGCTGAGCAGGCAGGGACGGCCTCCCGCCCACTGAGGGTCCAGGCAGGCCAGGCCGATCTCGTTGAACCGGTGGATCACATCGCGCACGGTGTCCTCGTCTGCCTGGACCAGCTGGGCAATCACCGGCACCCGGTTCCCGCCCGCCGAGGCCACCAGCATCATCGCGCGCCGGTAGCGCACCGAACTCGTGCTACCCCGGCGCACGATCTGCTGCAGCTTCTGCCCCTCCTGGTCGGTCAGTCTGCGTACACGGACAGGCTCAGCCATCAACGCCTCCACCGGTCGAATGGACGTCACCGCACATCCAACTGTCGCGACCGCCAACCCGGCGAACCTACGTGGTCACAGCACTAGGAGCCGAGCGCGGACCCCACCCGGTGGGCCGTGCCGTCGGGGTCCACGTAGGCGAACTCCCGTAGCCCGTAAGGCGTGTCGGCCGGTTCGACGAAGCGGCCCTCGACGCCGGACGCCGTCCACTCGGCATGGACGGCGTCGGCGTCGCTCACGTACAGGTAGACGACGGCTCCGGTGCGCAGCGCGTCGTGCTCGGACCACTCGCTGAGGTGCATCGAGACCGACCCCCGCTCGACGTACCCGTACCGCTCCGGTCCGTCGTAGGCACGCGCGGTGAAGCCCAGCCGGCGGTACCGCTCCAGGGCTACGGCGAGGTTCCGGACCGGGACGACGGGCGCGACGTCGGTGAAGGCGATGTCTGGCATGCGGCCAGTCTCGCAGCCCCGGGGTTCCTCAGGGGCGGGGCACGTTACGGAGGTTGGAGCGGGCCATCTGGAGCATGCGGCCGACTCCGCCGTCGAGGACGATCTTCGAGGCGGACAGGGCGAAGCCGGTGACCATCTCCTTGCTGATCTTCGGCGGGATGGAGAGGGCGTTGGGGTCGGTGACGATGTCGACGAGGGCCGGGCCCTTGTGCTTGAACGCCGACTTCAGCGCCCCCGCGAGGTCCTTGGGATTCTCGACGCGCACCCCGTGGGCACCGCAGGCACGGGCCACGGCGGCGAAGTCGGGGTTCTTGTTGGTGGTGCCGTGGGAGGGGAGCCCGGCGACCAGCATCTCCAACTCGACCATGCCGAGCGAGGAGTTGTTGAAGAGGACGACCTTCACGGGGAGGTCGTACTGCACGAGGGTCAGGAAGTCGCCCATCAGCATGGAGAACCCGCCGTCCCCGGACATCGACACGACCTGTCGCTTCCGGTCGGTGAACTGCGCCCCGATCGCCATGGGCAACGCGTTCGCCATGGACCCGTGCGAGAACGAACCGATCACGCGGCGACGGCCGTTGGGGGAGATGTAGCGGGCGGCCCACACATTGCACATGCCGGTGTCGACGGTGAACACCGCGTCGTCGTCGGCGAGTTCGTCCAGTACGGAGGCCACGTACTCGGGGTGGATCGGGACGTGCTTGTCGACCTTGCGGGTGTACGCCTTGACGACCCCTTCGAGCGCGTCGGCGTGCTTCTTGAGCATCTTGTCGAGGAAGCGCCGGTTCGTCTTCTCCTTCACCCGCGGCGTGAGGCACCGCAGGGTCTCCTTCACATCGCCCCACACGGCGAGGTCGAGCTTGGAGCGGCGGCCCAGGTGCTCGGGGCGCACGTCGACCTGGGCGATCTTGACGTCGTCGGGGAGGAAGGCGTTGTACGGGAAGTCGGTGCCGAGCAGGATCAGCAGGTCGCACTCGTGGGTCGCCTCGTAGGCGGCGCCGTAGCCGAGCAGGCCGCTCATGCCGACGTCGAAGGGGTTGTCGTACTGGATCCACTCCTTGCCCCTGAGGGCGTGCCCCACCGGGGACTTGACCTTCTCCGCGAACTCCATGACCTCGGCGTGCGCGCCCGCCGTGCCGCTGCCGCAGAACAAGGTGACTTTGTCGGCCTGGTCAATCATCTCGACGAGCTTGTCGATCTCGGCGTCGCCGGGGCGGACGCTGGGCCGGGAGGTGACGAGGGCGGTCTCGGCGGCCTTGTCGGGGGCGGGCTGGTCGGCGATGTCGCCGGGGAGGGTGACGACGCTGACGCCGGAGCGGCCGACGGCGTTCTGGATGGCGGTCTGCAGCAGCCTCGGCATCTGCTGGGGGCTGGAGATCATCTCGCTGTAGTGACTGCACTCCTGGAAGAGGCGGTCGGGATGGGTCTCCTGGAAGAAGCCGAGGCCGATCTCGCTGGAGGGGATGTGCGAGGCGAGGGCGAGGACCGGGGCCATGGAGCGGTGGGCGTCGTAGAGGCCGTTGATGAGGTGCAGGTTGCCGGGGCCGCAGGAGCCGGCACACGCGGCCAGCTTCCCGGTGATCTGTGCCTCGGCGCCGGCGGCGAAGGCGGCGGTCTCCTCGTGCCGTACGTGCACCCAGTCGATGGCGGAGTTGCGGCGCACGGCGTCCACGACGGGGTTGAGGCTGTCGCCGACGACGCCGTAGAGGCGCTTCACCCCCGCCTTGACGAGGATGTCCACGAACTGTTCGGCGACGTTCTGTTTGGCCATGGATCCATGCACCCCTTCGGTCTCCTTGGGTCCATCAATCCGCAATGGCCGCGATCACGCCTCCCAAACCGCGGCGGCTGTACGGTCGTCGGCATATCCCTTGACCCTGACTTGGGAGTCGGCGAGGAACTCGGCGAGGCCTGGCGGGGGTCCTGACCACCGTCCCGTGAGGTACGCGCACAGTTCGGGCTCGCCGCGCAGGGCGTCGGCGAGGCCGCCGGTGCACATCAGGAGGGTGTCACCCGGGCGGGCGACGGAGGCGCGGAAGCGGAAGGCTTCGCGGGGCGGCTCGGGGGCGGGTTCGTAGGGGCTCGGGGGTGTGGGGATGCCGAGGTCCATGGTGAGGCGGTCGCCGTCGGGGGTCTCGGGGGGCAGCGAGCCGAAGCCGACGACCGGTTCGCCGGTGACGTCGGTGATCCGGGGTTCGATGTCGTGCCACTGGCCGTCGCGGAGACGGAACAGGCCGCCCGCGCCGACGCCGAAGAAGACGCGGATACGGCAGTGGGGGTCGGCGGGCAGGAGCAGACAGCGCAGGGTGGCGGCGTACTCCTCCGGGTCGATGCCCTGCTCCACGGCGCTGGCGCGGAGCTTGCCGAGACTGCGGTCGGTGAGCCGCTGCAGCCCTGACTTCAGGTCTCCGCGGCGGGCGGCGCCGATGTCCTGCGCGAGCCGGGCATGACTGCGCCCTATGGCCCGCCCGATCCAGTGACACGCCTCGGCGGCGGCGCGGTGGGCACCGGGGGTGGCGCGGGCGCCGGTCGCCATGGCGACGAGGATCAACGCCTGGTCGCCGGTGCCGAAGCGGGCGGTGAGCAGGGAGTCCCGGCGGGGCTCGCCCCGGAACCTGGCCGAGTCCCCGCGCACGGACACCGCCCGCAGCGTGCAGGCCCCGTACCTGGCCCCGTCGAGCACGGTGTCGGCCACCAGGTCGTCGAGTTCGTCGGGGTCGGCGGGCGGGAGGGCGGTGGGTTCGGCGTCGTAGGTCGGCGGCCCGGACCCGACGAAGCCGACGGGGGCGGGAGGAAGGGAGGGGAGGTCCAGGTGGGTGGTGGTGCGGGGGGCCTGCGGGGCGGGGGTGGGTGGGTCCTGGCCGGGCGCGGAGGACTCGGGCGCGGGGTTGGCCTGCGTGGAGCCGGGGCCGGTGCGGGATGACTGCGGCGCGGGGGCGGGTTGGTCCTGGCCGGGGGCGGAGGGCGCGGGGTTGGGCTGGGTAGAGCGAGGGCTGTTGCGAGGTGGAATGACTGCGGGGGCCTCCTGGGCGGCGCCGGGGTCGGTATCGGGGCCGGGATCCGGCCCGGGGGGAGCAGCCCACCAGTCTCCTCCGCCGTGCCGTGCGCCGGCTCCGCCTCGCTCCGAGGGCCGTGGAAGCCGCTCGGGCGGGCCGGAAGTCGGCACGTCTTCGGTGCGCTCGGCGGCGTCCGTGGCACCGGGGACGGAGTCCTCCCGGGAGGCGCCGTCACGCGAGCCCACACCATCCGGGCCGCCCGCACCCGGACCGCCACCGCGGAAGCCGGGCTCGCGGTAATCGCTACGGTCGGGTGAGCCGGCCCGGCCGACAGCCTCTTGCGCCGGACCGGCAGCGGGGCCGTCTCGCGACACCAGCCCTCCCGAGTCGCCGGCACCGGGCGAGACAGTCCGGTCGGCATCATGCGCCCGCCCCACACCGGGACCACCTTGCGGAGCCGGTCCGCCGAAACCGCCCCCACCCGAGTCGCCCGCATCCCGCCGTGATGGAGGTGGGCCCGCGGGGCGAGGTGGGGTGGAGGGGGGTGGGGGCGCCGCGGTCGGGGGGCTGGGGAGTTCGGTCGGGGTGCGTGAGGGCGGAACCGTGGTGGCCGGAGGTGTCTCCGTGGACGCACGTCCGCCCTGGTCGCCGGGGGCGCGCTCGGGCCCGGGTGGGAAGGGCGCGGGCGCGTCGGGGGGCGGCGGATCCCAGGGGGCTCCGTGCCGGCCGGGTGAGGGAGCCGTCGCGTCGGAGAAGCCCGTGCGCGGCGCGGGGACCCCGGTACCGGACCCGGCGACCTCGTCACCGACCTCGTCGGCCGCACTCGCCGGGCCCCCCGAACCGTCCCGTACCGTCCCCGCCGCGGAGGCGAAGCGGTCGTCCAGGGTGTCGGGGGCCGGTGTGGGGCCCGTGTCGTCGGTGGAGTCGTACAGCTGCCTCCACCAGTCGTCCTCGTGACCGGTGGGCGTTCCCCCCTGCTGGCTCATGCCCGTAATTGTCCACCGTGTGGGCCGTATGAAAACGGGGCATCCCGAAAATCAGGCGCCACCACGCGCGTCGAACGGCGTGTCGAGTGAGTTGTCGAACTCGTGTCGCCGAGGAGGTCGCCGGAGTCACCCGCCCCGGTGGGCGGCCCGGGCGAACATCGCTGACCTGCGCTTGCGGCTGCTCTCCTGCACCCTGGACGAATGGGAGTGTGGGACCTCCTGCTGGTCGGCCTGGTCATGCTGTTCGGCCTGGTCGGGGTTCTGTTGCCCGGGGTGCCGGGGTCGTGGCTCGTGTGGGCCGCGGTCCTGTGGTGGGCGCTGAAGGATCCGCAGCCGGTCGCGTGGGGCGTCCTGGTGGGGGCAACAGTCGCCCTGTTCGTCTCCCAGGTGGTGCGCTGGGCGCTGCCGTCGCGCCGAGTGCGGGAGAGCGGGGCCACCCCGCGCATGGGGGTGTACGCGGGGGTGGGCGCGTTGCTCGGCTTCTTCCTGATCCCCGTGCTCGGCGCGATCCCCGGGTTCATGGGCGGCATCTACGTCTCGGAACGCCTCCGCCTCGGCCGCCACGGGGAGGCGAGGGCCGCCCTGCGCACGGCGATGCGCTCGGGCGGCTCCAGCGTGCTGGCGGAACTGTTCACCTGTCTGCTGATCATGGGCGCGTGGCTGGGGGCACTGCTGTGGGGCAGCTGACTTAGGACCGCAGCCCCAGACAGCCTGGGACGGGATTCCGATGTGCGGGCCGCCCGCGCGTGTTTGGCTGGCTGGCATGACCGCATTCAGCGAGGCCGAGCGCGCGTACCTGAAGTCCCAGCGGCTGGGGCGGCTCGCCACCGTCGACCCGCAGGGGCAGCCGCAGGCGAACCCGGTCGGCTTCTTCCCGCAGGACGACGGCACCATCCTGATCGGCGGCTACGCGATGGGCCGCACCAAGAAGTGGCGCAACCTCCAGAAGAACCCGAAGGTCGCGCTGGTCGTCGACGACATCGTCAGCCTGAAGCCGTGGACGGTGCGTGGCATCGACATCCGCGGGGAGGCGGAACTCCTCACCGGCCCGCACGACCTGGGCCCGCACTTCAGTGAAGAGCTGATCCGCATCCATCCGCGCCGCATCCACAGCTGGGGGCTGGAGGAGTCCTAGAGGGCGCCTTCGAGGGTGAGCAGGGCCGTCTTGCGCTCCAGGCCGCCCGCGTACCCGGTGAGCAGGCCGTTCGCGCCGATCACCCGGTGGCACGGGCGGAGGATCAGCAGCGGGTTCGCGCCGATCGCGCCGCCCACGGCCCGCACGGCGACACGCGAGGCACCGACACGGGCGGCGATCTCGCCGTACGTCGTGGTCGCGCCGTACGGAACGTCGTCGAGGGCGTCCCAGACGCGAGTCCGGAACTCGGTGCCCTCGGGCCGCAACTCCAGCTGGAACTCCTTGAGTTCACCGGCGAAGTAGGCGGCGAGCTGCTCCTCGGCAGCCCGGAAGGGGCCGGGGTCGTGGACCCAGCCCTCCTGGACGGTACGGCCCTTCTTCTGCTCCGGAACGGACAGCGAGGTCAGCGCGCCGCTCTCGTCGGCGGTCAGGAGCAGGGTGCCGACGGGGCTGTCGAGACGGGTCCAGCGGATGGCCATGATTACTCCAACTCTCCTGCGAGCCGCAGGTGTTGCCAGGCGTAGGAGCGCCAGGGGCGCCAGGTGTCGGGGGCGTCGAGGCCCGGTGGGGCGACATCGGGGTCACCGAGGGCGCGGCTGCGGATGACGGCGACGGTACGGGCGTCCAGGCCGGGCAGGGCGAGCAGCGTGTGCTGCGTCTCGTCGCGGTCGGCGCCCGGATCGAGTCGTACGGCGCCGTCGGCGAGCGCGGTGGCGAGCATGCCCAGGGGGCCGGCCGCCTCGGAGAGGGCCGCGGGCTCGGGGAAGAGGTGGGTGAGGCTGCCGCAGGGCGCGTCCAGGGTTTTGCCGTACCGCTGGACCAGCCGTTCGGATTCGCTACGGCCCACCAGTGCCCGTACGGCGAACTCCTCGGGGTCGGCGGCGCCGGGCGACCGGAGTCCGGGGCGGGCGGCGACCAGGGGGGCGAGCCGGGTGTCCGCGCCGAGCCGCTCGTCGACGGCGTAGGGATCGGCGTCGAGGTCGAAGAGGCGCCGCAGCCGTCCGACGGCGGTGGTCAGGTCACGCGGGTCGGTGAGGTGCAGCTGGGCGTCGAGCCAGCCGCCGGGGTGGGCGCCGGGGGGGGTCCTGGTCGTGCCGGGCCGTTCGTGGACGGCGACTATGCCGGTGCCGTGCGGGAGGCGGAGGGTACGGCGGTAGGTGCGCCGCCCGGGTGCCCCGCTCACCTCTTCGACGCCAGGTACGGCCTCGCTCTCCAGCAGGTCGAGGACGGCGCCGGACTGGTAGGGGCCGCGGTGGGCCAGGCGTAGGGGAATGCTCGCTGTCGGGGTGGCCGTGCGGCGGGTGGTCCGGGCGGCGGCACGCAGTGCGCTGGGGGTGGAGGCGTAGATCTCGCGGACCGTGTCGTTGAACTGCCGCACGCTGGCGAAGCCCGAGGCGAACGCGATCTCCGTGACCGGCAGGCCGGTGGTCTGGAGCAGGACGCGCGCGGTGTGGGCGCGCTGGGCGCGGGCGAGGGCGACGGGTCCCGCACCGAGTTCGGCGGTGAGCTGGCGCTGGACCTGGCGTGCGCTGTAGCCGAGGCGGTCGGCGAGCCCGGCGACGCCCTCCCGGTCGACGACTCCGTCGCCGATCAGGCGCATCGCCCGGCCCACCACGTCCGCGCGGACGTTCCAGTCGGCGGAGCCGGGGACAGCGTCCGGGCGGCACCGCCGGCAGGCCCGGAATCCGGAGCCCTGCGCGGCGGCGGCCGTGGCGTAGAAGCGGACGTTGTGACGCTTCGGGGTCACCGCGGGACAGCTGGGCCGGCAGTAGATGCCGGTCGTCTCGACGGCGAAGAAGAACTCCCCGTCGAACCGGGCGTCCCGGCTGCGCACGGCTTCGTACCTGGTGTCTTCGTCCATCACGTGTTCCAGTTTCCGCCCTGGGCGAGGATGCCGCTGGCGGAAATCGGACACGGTGATGGGGGGGGCCGCGTCAGGTCCGTGGGCGGGTGGGGGTCCGTCGTGGCTGGTCGCGCAATTCCCCACCGACCGTGCGGTTGGACGCTGCCCAGCTGTACCCACCTAGGGGCGCGGGGAACTGCGCGACCAGCCCCCACCGACCCGCGGCCGAACGACTACCCCTTAACGCCAGGACCCGCGCTTCGCCTCCATCGCCGCCTTCCCCTCCGCTCCCCTCTTCTTCCAGTCCTTCCGGATCTCGGCACGCAGCCGCGCGTCCGTCTTCGCGACGATCCGCTGGTTCTCCCGGATCAGCTTCCGGTAGCTCTCCAGCCGCCGCTCCGGCAGCTCACCGGAGTCGATCGCGGCCAGCACCGCACACCCCGGCTCGCTCTCGTGCGCGCAGTCGTGGAAGCGGCACTGCCCGGCCAGTGCCTCGATCTCGGCGAAGACCTGTCCGACACCGGTCTCGGCGTCCCACAGGCCGACACCCCTGAGGCCGGGCGTGTCGATCAGTACTCCCCCGCCGGGCAGGGCGAGGAGGTTGCGGGTCGTGGTCGTGTGGCGCCCCTTCCCGTCCGCGTCCCGCGCGGCCTGTACGTCCATCACGTCCTCGCCGACGAGGACGTTCGCCAGCGTCGACTTTCCCGCGCCGGACTGCCCGAGCAGCACGGTCGTACCGCCGGAGACGACCGCGACGAGTACGTCGAGCCCGTCCCCGTCCAGCGCGCTGACGGTCAGTACCGGAACGCCCGGCGCCGCCGTCTCGACGTCCTGCACGAGATGCGCGAGCGTCGCCGCCTCCGGCACGAGGTCGGCCTTGGTGAGCACGACCACCGGCTGGGCGCCGGACTCCCAGGCCAGGGCGAGGAAGCGCTCGATGCGGCCGAGGTCGAGTTCGACGGCGAGCGACACGGCGACGATCGCGTGGTCGACGTTGGCCGCGAGGATCTGCGCCTCGGACCGCTTGGAGGAGGTGGAGCGCACGAAGGCGGTACGGCGCGGCAGATACGTCCGTACGTAACGCGGGTTGCCCGCGGGCTCGACGACGGCCCAGTCACCGGTGCACAGGACCCGCATCGGGTCGGGCGGGGTGACGAAGGCGGTGTCCGCCCGCACCATCCCGTCGGCGGTGACGAGGTCGCACTGCCCGCGGTCGACCCGGACCACACGTCCGGGCAGGAGCCCCTCGGGCTCGTAGGGGGCGAACAGGTCCGCCCATGCCTCGTCCCAGCCGTAGGGGGCGAGAGCGGAGAAAGCGTGAGAGGTGGAGCTGGAAGTCAAGGGAGACCCTTCACAAGGGTGGCCCCGGCACGAGGAGTTGGTGTCAGCCGACGGCCACGGAGGTGGACTTGATGATCTGGATGCGGGCAGCGCTCGTCGCAAAGACAGCCATCGGTCGACACCTCCCTCGTTCCTCGCTCGTGGGGCACGGCAGCCGTGAGCCGCCGTGCGAAGCGCTCTCACCTTAGAGGCGCCCGCGTCGGGGGCGCCACCGCTTTTCCGACGACCCCGATGCGAGCGCCGTCCTCACTCGAACAGCCCGGTGCGCTGGTCGTCCGGGAGCAGCGGCTGTGGCATGGGAACCGACCCCCATCTCCAGGAGACCTCGTGATGAGCCACCGTCCGCCCCGCCCGCCCCGTCCCCTGCGCGTCCTCGCCCCGGCTCTGGCCGCCGGAGTCCTGTTGACGACCGCCGCGTGTTCGGACGGTGACGACAGCGGGCCGGACCGCGCGGACAGCACCGCGGACACCACGCGGATCTCCTCCTCGCCCCTCGCGCAGGCGTCCCCGGCCCCTCTCACCCCGGCCGGGGCGCGGGCCGCGCTGGTCACCGAGGCGGATCTGGAGGACGACTGGAACCAGGTCAAGAACGCGGCCGCCTGGCGCGACAGCCTGCTGGTCGGCAAGGTCGACGTCGCCGACTTCCTCACCGCCAAGACGAACGCCGCGGACTGCCAGAAGCTCCTCGACCGGCTCTACAGCGACGACCTCCTGGGCAAGCCGTCCGGGGCGTCCGCGCTCACCGGCTTCGAGGAGGGCGCGTCCCGGCTGCTGTACCAGGTGGCCGCCTATGACAAGGCGGGCCTGGACACGTCCTTCGCCTGGCTGAAGAGTCTGCCGGTCAAGTGCGACCAGTTCACGGCGAAGGACAGTTCGGGCGGGCAGCGCACGGTCCAGGTGGTCTCGACCTCCCTGCCCAAGGAGGGCGACGCCCGTCAGGGACTGCGGGTCACGGTCCAGGGCAGCTCGGGCGGCACGTCCGCCACCCTGACCCTCGATGTCGCGGCCCTGCGGGTCGGCACGGACGCGATCAGCATCACCAACGGCGGCCTCGACGGGGCCGACCACGACAGCACCGAGCAGGCGGCGAAGCTGGGCGCGGCACGTCTTGAGGATGTCCGGGCGGGCCGGACCCCGTCCGCCGACCCGGACGAGATCGACTGACGGCCCGCGTATGAGAGCGGCCCCTGAAAACGAGAGTTGACAAGGCCTCTGACCTGCGCACTATCAGTTTGACGGATGTCGTAGTAGTGCGAGTTTGGGTCATTGGAAATGAGAGTGGCGCTGACCTGCGCTTATAGAGACGCCTGATAGTGAGCTTTGAGACGGTGTCCTATGTGGTGAGGCGGGCGAACCGCTTGTAGCAGCAGATGGCTGCGGCAAGGCCGGGAAAGGCCAGGTAGTTGCGGGGATTGCGTTCGTGGCGAGGGCTGAGTCTGCGGTAGCCGGACAGCCACGAGATCGTCCGCTCGATCACCCACCGTCGGCGTCCTAGCCGTTCGCTGGACTCGATGCCCTTGCGGGCGATGCGGACGCCGATGCGCTTGCCGCGTAACCATTTCCGCAGCTGGGGAATGTCGTAGGCCTTGTCGGCGTGTAGTCGTCGGGGCTTGAAGTAGCGGCCGTTGTGGGGGTCGTGTCTCGTTTGGTGACCCTCAACCATGGGTTTCAGGCCTTCGCTGTCGTGGACGTTGGCGGCGGAGACGCCGACGACCAGGGGCAGCCCGTTCGCGTCCGACAGGATGTGCATCTTGGAACCCGGCTTGCCCCGGTCCACGGGGCTCGGGCCTGTGTGTTCGCCCCCTTTTTAGCCCTTACGTGGGCTGAGTCGAGGACGACGCGGGAGACATCGATGAAGCCGGCGTCGTCGAGCCGGTGCAGGACCGCCTCGTGCAGTCGGCCCCACACCCCTGCCCGCGACCAGATCAGAAACCGGCGGTGGGCCGTCGACTTCGATATGCCGAAGCACGGCGGCAAAGCCCGCCAGGCACAGCCGCTCACCAGCACGTAGATGATCGCCGCGTCGCATGTTCACCGAGTCGATGGCGCACCGCGACCAGTCCAACCCGCCGCGGGCGCCGAGCTCATCCAGCACCAGGCGGTGAAGCTTGCCCCACACCCGGGCCCGGCTCCACTCCGCGAACCGCCGGTGCGCGGTCGCCCCGGACGGGCCGAAGCCCGACGGTGGTTGACGCCACGTGCATCCCGTCGTGGCCACGAACACGATGGCCGCCAACACCTGCCGGTCCCCCATACCGACGTCGGCCCCCACCCTGAGGCCGCACCGGAGCGGCTGGCACCACCCGCTGAATCAACTCCCCCAACCCGTCCGGCACCAGACACGCTCCACCATCGCCATCACGGCTACTAGCCTAGTGATCAAGCCAGTTGAGACGATCTCTGTGCTCGAAACGGTGGTGGTCGCCGATCGGGGCAGGACACCGTCGCCGGTTCCGCGTCTCGGTGAGTGGATCGAGGGAGGGGCCGAGGCTCGTGCCCGTGTTGGCGCCCGGGCCGGAAGAGGGTCAGGTGGTCGTGTGGCCGGTACGGGGCCAGGGTCGTCCGGTCAGCCGCTCGACGTCGGTGTTGAACTGCTCCAGATCGTCGGTGAAGCGTGCCAGGCGCTCCGGTGTCCAGTCCCTGAAGACCTCGGCCAGGCCGGATGCGGAGGTGTCACGTTCGGCCACCAGGCGGCTGAGTCCTTCGTCGGTGATGCGGAACTTGTGTGTGGTGCTCCCGCTCGGGTCGATGGTGCGCTCGACCAGGCCGTTCCTGAGGAGGGCGGCGGTCTGGCGGTTGAGGGTGGAGGGCGCGAGACCGAACGCCTCGACCAGGTCGGGAATCGACATCGGGCGCCCCTCCGCCTCGATCCGGGTGAGAAGGACGTAGGCGCTGCGGTCGAGTGCGGCCTGTTTGCGGGGCCCGCGCGGCGCGGTCATGTTCATGTGCCGGATCAGGATGAGCAGCTCCCGTTCGATCCGCTGTCCTGCCTGCTGCGCGTCCACTGGCGCCTCCTTTGTCTTCTGTCGCCGGGTGAGCCGGTGGCCGGGGCGGGCCTCCGCGCCGCTCACCGGGGCGCGGGCGTCTGTGCATGATACGTGAGGGGTGCTTCATGCACAGCGAGTGCATCATGCGTTCATTGTGCATGATGCACTCTATGTGTATGGTGCACCGCGAGAGGGCTGTCTGAGTCTCGCCCCTCGACATCGACCTGGAGCACGTCATGAATGCACCGACCCCCGTTCGCGAGGCGAGCGGGCGCGAGCCGGGTTCACCCGAGCCGGGTTCGCCTGAAGTGGACAGGAAGATGAAGATCGTCGAAAACGTCTTCCTTTTCGTCATTCCTTTCCTCATGGTCACGATGATGTACGCGACGTACATGGGCACGATGCACTCGCCCAAGACCCGCGACATGCCGGTCGCCGTCGTCGGTTCGGGGGCCGTGGCCGAGGCCGTCGTCGGTGAGCTGGCGTCCGTCCAGGACGGCGCCCTCGACGCCCGGCTGGTCGCCGACCGCTCTAAGGCGCTCGAGCTGCTGAAGGACCGTGAGGTCGCCGGCGTCCTGCAGATTCCCGCGGACGGCGCCACCGAGGCGAACCTCTACACGGCCCAGGGGGCCGGAGCCGCACAGGCGGGAATGGTGAAGCAACTCCTCGTCCCGGTGGCGGCAGGCCACGACTGGACGACAAAGGCCGAGGACGTCGCACCCCTGCCCGCCGGCGACAGCGCGGGCATCGTGATGCTGCTGGCCGCGATCGCGATGATGCTCGTCGGGTACGTCCCGCTGGGCGGGATGACGGCGGCCCTGCCCCATCTGCTCGCCTTGCGCAGGTTCCTGCCGCTGCTGGCCGGCTGGGCGGTGGTGACCAGCACGCTGACCTGGCTGATCCTGGGGCCTGTCGTGGGCGCCATCGACGGGCACTATCTGGAATTCGTCGGAGTCGCCCTGCTCGCGACGAGTGCCGTGGCCCTCGGTCAGCTGCTGCTGGTCAAGGTCATCGGCGGGCTGGCGGTGCTGCCCGGCATGCTCATGTGGGTCGTCTTCGGGGTGCCTTCGTCCAACCTCGCCATGTCGATCCACTCGATGCCCGGGTTCTTCGGCTTCCTGCACGACGTGCTGCCGATGCCTGCCGCGGGTGAGGCGTTGCGGTCGATCTTCTACTTCGGCGGCCGGGGAGTCGGCCCGCACCTGCTGACGCTCGGCGTCTGGCTCGTCGCGGCCCTCGCGCTCGCCTTCCTGGTGGAGCGCCGCAAGGGGGCCGCTGGCCCGACGGCCGACGCCCCGGACGCCCCGCTGCCCGCGATGGCCGGTGGGCCGGTGCGCTCCAAGCGGGTCCGGTACTTCGCGGTGGCCGCCTTTCCGCTGACCATCCTCACCGTCGTGGTCGGCCTGATGAGCGCCTCCATGCACCAGCCGCAGATCCGGGACATGCCTGTCGTGGTCGTCGGCGCTTCCCAGGAACAGGCCACGCAGGCGGCCGACGGGCTCAAGAACGGTCTGGGCGACCTGCTCGCCCTGACCACCAGCACCTCCGTCGGTGAGGCGACGGACCAGATACGCGAGGGCAAGACCGTCGGTGTGTACGTCCTGCCCACCTCGAAGGACGGCGCGGCGACGCTCTACACCTCCTCGGCCGCGGGCGCCAGCCAGCACAGCGCGCTGCGGGGGATGTTCCAGCAGATCGCGGCGAGCGGGCACACGCAGCTGGAACTGACCGACGTGAAGCCGCTGAACGACTCCGACTCCAACGGCAGCAACAGCATGTACGCGGCCATGTCCTGGATCATGTCCGGCTTCCTGATCATGGCGGTGATGCGCGGCGGCGCACCGGAGATCAAACGGCTTCGGCAGCTCCTGCCGATGCTGGCCGGCTGGGCGGTCGGCATGTCCGTGTGGCTGTGGTTCCTGTTCGACGTCCTGATCGGAGCGATCAACGGTCATGCCTGGTCGATGATCGGATTCGGAGCACTGACGATCTTCAGCATCTCGATGTTCACGGGAGTCTTCACACGCACCCTCGGCATCGCCGGCGTCATTCCCGTGCTGGTGATCGCTCTGATGGCCGGGGTCCCCGCCTCCGGCGGAGGCATCTCGATCTACATGGTCCCCGGGATCTTCCGCGACCTGCAGGACATCCTGCCCCTGCCCGCCGCGGTCGACGTGGTCCGCGCCACCGTGTACTTCGACCACACCGGCGTCGGCGGCCACCTGGGGACCATCGCCCTCTGGGGCGCCGTGTGCCTGCTGCTCCACGTGGCCATCGACTGGGCGATCGCCCGCCGCGACCGGGGGCGCGGCACGGACGCGGCGGACGGCGGCCCCGGCGGCGACCAGACGGCCGAGGCGCTCACCCTCGCCCCGACCGGACCGGCGTCGCCCGAGCCGCCGCCGCGCACCGTCGCCCTGCGCGGCAGGCGGACCACGCGCCGGAGATCCTGACCGGGCAACCGTCCCAACGGTGCCCGCCGGTGCGGCGCGAGATCACGAAGCCAGAGTCGATCAACGGTCACGCGTGATGATGGACGTCGCCACCCGTAGGAACCGGCTCCCGCCCCCCACCGTCTGCCCCTGCTCGTGCTCGACGACGCGCGAACCGCCCACGGGCTGTTGCGTGAACTCGCTCCGGCCGGCACGACGAGTCGTTCCGCGCAGCAGTGTCGGCGGACATGAGGGACTGGTACCGGCGGATGGACGACACCGGCGCACTGGTCCGCCCCTCGACCGGGACGGGAACCTCGATCACGAGATCCGGCGCGTGGTCTCCGGCGAGGTGAAGCTCTTCGAGGAACTCGTACCGGTCCCGGACCGGGGCCGGTACGCCCTCGCCCGCAACCTTCTCTGCTCGCGCACCGAACACGCCCGCCGGGCCGCTCGGTTGGTGCCCTCGATCCAGCCGCGTGCGCTGCGGCTGGTGAGGGACCTGGCCGAGGACAGGCCCGGCGGGCGGGCTGGGAGTTCAGATCAGGCCCAACTCCTTGTCACTTAGGGCCACTTGGAAGCGGGCGGTGGCCTGGAGGTGTCTCAGCAGCTCCCCGACCCGCCCAGCGGTAGGTGCGGACGGAGATGCCGAGTTCACGTGCGCCGACCTCATCCTTGTCGGCGCGCGACATGGCTTGGGGCACCTTCAGAGGCGTGCCGTCCAGCAGGACGGGATCGAGCAGCGTCGAGGCCTCCAGCGCCTTCGACCAGCAGAGGCCCGCACCCCCGGATCATCAGGATCTGCGAGCGCCAGGGCGTCCCCCTCGTGGCCGACCTCGCCTACCAGGGCGCCGGCCCCTGGCTGACCACCGCCGTCAAACGGCGGCCCCGCCAAGAACTCACCGAGACCCACAAGACCGTCAACCGCGCAATCGCCCGGACACGAGTCCCCGTCGAGCGAGGCGTCGCCCGGCTCAAGACCTGGCGGATCTTCCGTCGCGCCCGCTGCAGCCCGAATCGAATGACGTCAATCACCAAGCCATCCTCACCCTGGAGCGGCAACGCTGAAAACGCTCAGTCACCCAGCTGGTGACGGTGAGGAGACCCGCACTGCGGCACCGGCAGGAAGGCCGGCGCGCACCTCCACAAGGCCCTCGCGGACAAGATCGGGCAGCGCGAGGTCACGGTCGCCTCGTGCCCACATCTCGATGGACGTTTGCAGCACGGCGGCCGCCGCGGCGGCCAGCAGGCGCGGGGTCAAGTCCCGTCGGACCTCGGCGCCGATGCGCTCGGCGATGAGTTCCGCCAGCTGCCGGTCGATACGTTCGTACGTGACCAGGTGCTGCGCCCGCATCGACGGATCCTCGTCGACCACGCGCAGCAGCGAGCCGATGATGTGCCGCTGGTCGGCGAATGCCGCGGCGAAGGCCGGGAGCACCTGGGTGAGGGAATCCCACGGCGGTTCCTCGACGGGCCTGGCGCGCAGGGCGTCCAGAAGGCCAGGGCCCGTCTGCGCCAGGCTGTAGAGGATCGCCTCCTCGCGACTCGCGAAGTAGTTGCGAAACGTGCGCGGCGACACGTTCACCTCTGCGGCGATCGCCTCCGGGGTCGCCGCGTCGAGCCCCCGCTCAACCATCAGGGACCAGGCCGCACGGCTCAACGCCGCACGTGTCGCCAGCTTCTTTCGCTCACGCAGGCTCGGCTCTCTCTTCATGTCTGAACCTTCACAGATTTTTTCCAAGTTGGCAATCTTTCATTCTTGGCAAGATCGAGTGAGCGGTCTAATCTCGTGCACGGCGGCAGGTCGCCACGAGCCTGGCACTGGATGAATCCTGCGGCTGCGCGAATGGCCCCGGCGCAGGGTCGGTGAAGGGTCGGTGCTCAGGCGACCCTTCACCGAATTTGAAGCGGAACCTGCTGGTCAGTGAGATGAGTTGCGTCTCACATCACCCCCACCTCTGATACTTACGGGAGTAAGTCATGCCCAATGTCATAAGCCGATCGCGAACAACCACGGTGATGGTCGCCGTCGCGGGCAGCGCCCTCGCAGCCCTGCTGCTGCCGCAGGCCCACATGTCCCCCTCCGCCGGTGACCAGCGCGTAGGCGCGATCTCCGTGGATCCCTCATGTTCTCGCTCCACCGGGGGCAACCCCAACCCCAGCTGTCCTCGGGGGTAGGCCAATAGCCGACCTGGCACGTCGGCTGCCGCCCTTCGGGACGTCCAGGTGCCAGGCTGAATGTCGCCGGCCTCCGTCGGGGTGCGCCGGTAGTCCGGCTTCTGCCGCTTCGGGCGGCGGGGCTCGGGCGGGTAGTAGTGGCTCGCCGGGTAGTGCGGGTAGGCGTGCGGGTCGGCGGCCTCCCGATTGACGACGTCGGCCGCCGTGCAGCAACGGGGGCCGACGTGCCAGTTCCTCTTCCCAGTTCGGCAACCTGCCGGTAATTCGCTGCACCGCCGCTCCTCGCGCCCGGTCCAGCCCGGAGCCTCACCCAGGGCTACATGTCCGTTCGCCGTAGCTATACGAGAACAGGGCCGTGAAAGTCTCTTCGGTGGGAGGAACGAGGGCAGGCGTCGCGATTTGGGCCGGTGCAGGCCAAGGAGATGACGCTGTCTTCGAGAACGATCAGTCCCGTGCTGCTTCGAAGGAGGCGGGTTGTCCGCTTCTGCGCGGGAGCTTCGGCGGGTGAGCGGCCGTAGCGAGACCCGGCTCGCTTCCCGACCGAGAGTCCGACCGGATGTACGACGAGCACTTGTGGGGTCACCGAAGACGAACTCGCCGTCGTGCTTGGGCGGTCGACCACCCTTGGGATCGTAGGCCCGCGGCGGTGTCGGCCGACGCATCACCCGGTCGGAGCGGAGCCGGCCAATCTCAACGGGCAGTGTCCCCGGTTGGCCGTACTCGATCGTGGCCGCGCGGTCGCCTCCGGCGACGTCGCGGTCCTGCCACGGCACCGCTCCCACGCCCTGGCCAGCGACCCCTCCGCACCCGTACGCCCTCATTTTGAGGTGCCGCGCTCATGATGAGTTTCTCCGACTCTGGGGTGTCCCCACAACAGCGGCATGTGACATAGTACTGGCGTGAGCAAGCGACTGACCTGCGATGTCGTGGTCGTCGGTGCCGGGATGGTGGGCGCGGCCTGCGCCCTGTACGCCGCCCGGGCGGGCTTCGACGTGATCGTCGTCGACCGCGGTCCGGTGGCCGGCGGCACGACCGGCGCCGGTGAGGGCAATCTCCTGGTCTCCGACAAGGAGCCGGGTCCCGAGCTCGAACTCGCCCTGCTGTCCGGCCGGTTGTGGACCGAGCTGGCGCAGGAGGTCGGCGAGGCGATCGAGTACGAGCTCAAGGGCGGCGTGGTCGTCGCGTCCACGCCCGACGGCCTCGCGGCGCTGGAGCGGTTCGCGACCGGGCAACGGGCGGCGGGTGTCGAGGCGGTAGGGGTGGACGCGGACCGACTCCGGGAACTGGAGCCCCACTTGGCAACGGGACTCGCGGGCGGTGTGCTCTATCCCCAGGACGCGCAGGTCATGCCGACGCTGGCCGCCGCCCATCTCGTACGGGCCTCGGGTGCCCGCCTGTTGACCGGTACGACGGTGACCGAGGTGCTGCGCGGTGCCGGCGGTGCCGTAGGCGGGGTGCGGACGGACCGGGGTGACATCCACGCGCCCCATGTCGTCAACGCGGCCGGGACCTGGGGCGGTGAACTGGCCGCGCTGGCGGGAGTGGCCCTCCCCGTGCTCCCCCGGCGCGGTTTCGTCCTCGTCACCGAGCCGCTCCCCCGCCTGGTCCGCCACAAGGTGTACGCCGCCGACTACGTGGCCGACGTGGCCAGCGACTCGGCGGCTCTGCAGACCTCGCCGGTCGTCGAGGGGACGGCGGCGGGGCCCGTCCTGATCGGCGCGACCCGTGAACGGGTGGGCTTCGACCGCTCGTTGTCGCTTCCCGCGCTGCGGGCGCTGGCGGCGGGCGCGACCCGGTTGTTCCCTTTCCTGGAGCGGGTGCGCGCGATGCGGACGTACCTCGGCTTCCGGCCGTACATGCCCGATCACCTGCCCGCGATCGGCCCCGATCCGCGGGTGCCCGGGCTGTTCCACGCGTGCGGGCACGAGGGCGCGGGCATCGGACTGGCCACCGGCACCGGGCAGTTGATCGCCCAGGTGCTGGCCGGGAGCGCCCCCGAACTGGATCTCGCCCCCTTCCGGCCCGACCGTTTCCCCGCCTCCCGCTCCTTTCCGCCCGGCTCCGAGGAGGCCTCGTGAATCCGCTGGAACTGGTGGGCGCCGAGCCCGGTTCCGCCTTCATCGTCACGTTCGACGGGCGGGAGATCGAGGCCCTGCCCGGCCAGACCGTCGCCGCCGCGCTGTGGACGGCGGGGATCACCTCCTGGCGCACCACCCGGGGCGAGGGCCGCCCGCGCGGGATCTTCTGCGGCATCGGCGTCTGCTTCGACTGCCTGGTGACCGTCAACGACCGCCCGAACCAACGGGCTTGCCTGGCACCCCTGCGGCCGGGCGACGCGATCCGCACGCAGGAGGGGACGGGCCACCATGAGTGAACGGCACCTGGCGGTGATCGGCGCGGGCCCGGCCGGGCTCGCGGCCACGCTCGCGGCGGCCGCCCGTGGCGTCCACGTCACGCTGATCGACTCGGCGGCGGAGGCGGGCGGGCAGTTCTACCGGCAGCCCGCGCCGGGGCTCGGCGCCCGTCGCCCACAGGCACTGCACCATCAGTGGCGCACCTGGGAGAGACTGCGGGGCGGGCTCCATGCCCACGTGCGGGCAGGAACCGTACGGCACTTGACGGACCATCACGTCTGGTTCGTCGAGCGCCGGGGTGCCGCCGGACTCACCGTGCATGCGCTCACCGGCCCCGCTCTGGAGGAACCAGCCGAGGTACACGCCGACGCGGTCCTCCTCGCCATCGGCGGCTACGAGAAGGTGCTGCCCTTCCCCGGCTGGACCCTGCCCGGTGTCGTCACCGCGGGCGGGGCGCAGGCCATGCTCAAGGGCGGGCTCGTGCTGCCCGGCCGTACCGCTGTCGTAGCCGGGACCGGACCACTGCTGCTGCCCGTCGCCACCGGGCTCGCCGCGGCGGGCGCGACGATCGCCGCGCTGGTGGACTCGGCCGACCCGACGTCGTTCGTACGGCGGTCCCGGGCGCTGGCGGGCCGGCCGGACAAGCTGGCCGAAGGGGCCGGATACGCGGGCCGCTTGCTCCGTCACCGGGTGCGGACGCTCCTGCACCACACCGTCGTGGAGGCGCACGGCGCCGAGCGGCTGGAGGCGGTCACGATCGCCGCCCTCGACCGGGACGGGCGGGTGCGCCCGGACACTCGACGGCGGTTCGT
This sequence comes from Streptomyces sp. NPDC058307, assembly GCF_042880295.1. NCBI lineage: Bacteria > Bacillati > Actinomycetota > Actinomycetes > Kitasatosporales > Streptomycetaceae > Streptomyces > Streptomyces sp. NPDC058307. Next base: position 107,784 of record NZ_JBHVYZ010000017.1, on the reverse strand, counting down.
CTGCGACACCCTCGCCGTGGGCCACGGCATGCTGCCGCACACCGACCTCGCGGACGCGCTGGGCTGCCGGGTCGACGGGACGGACGTGTACGCCGACGACGAGCAGCGCACCGACGTGCCGGGCGTGTGGGCGGCGGGCGAGACCACCGGCATCGGCGGCGCCGCCCTGTCGCTCGCCGAGGGGCACATCGCCGGCCGGTCGATCGCGGCACGGCTGGCCGGGCGGGCACCGGATCCGGGTGAGTGGGCGGCCGCCGCACGTGCCCGCGAGAAGCTGCGGGCCTTCTTCGCCGCCGTCGACTCCGTGTACGCGCCGCCCGCGCACTGGGCCGAGCAGGTCACCGACGAGACGGTGGTGTGCCGTTGCGAAGAGGTGTCGGCCGGTGCGGTGCGGGAGGCGGTCCGGGAGCTCGGGGCCGGTGATCTGCGGACCGTGAAGCTGCTCACGCGGGCCGGGATGGGCTGGTGCCAGGGCCGGGTGTGCGGGCCCGGGGTGGCCGGAGTCGCCGGGTGCGCGCAGACGCCGGGCCGCAGACCGTTCGCGCGTCCGGTGCCGCTGGGCGTGCTGGCACGGGCCGGAGAGACCGAGGAACAGTGACATGTCACACCCTATTGAGGGTTGTCATCCCCTCACCCTCTATCGAGATGGGATCCATATGACCACCAGCCTTCGTCCGTGGCGCGGAGTCCTCGTCGCCACCGCCCTCCCGCTGAACGACGACCTGTCGGTGAACTACGACAAGTACGCCGAGCACTGCGCCTGGCTGGTCGAGAACGGCTGCGACGGCGTCGTACCGAACGGCTCGCTCGGCGAGTACCAGGTGCTCACCCCCGAGGAGCGGGCCAGGGTCGTCGAGACGGCCGTGGCCGCGATCGGCGGGGAACGGGTGATGCCGGGGGTGGCCGCGTACGGCTCGGCGGAGTCCCGCCGCTGGGCCGAGCAGGCACGGGACGCGGGCTGTGCGTCCGTGATGCTGCTGCCGCCCAACGCCTACCGCGCCGACGAGCGGTCGGTGCTCGCGCACTACGCCGAGGTCGCGAAGGCGGGCCTGCCGGTCGTGGCGTACAACAACCCCATCGACACCAAGGTCGACCTGGTGCCGGAGCTGCTCGCCAAGCTGCACGCCGAGGGGTACATCCGGGCGGTCAAGGAGTTCTCCGGTGACGTCCGCCGCGCCTATCAGCTGGCCGAACTCGCCCCGGAACTCGACCTGTTGATCGGCGCGGACGACGTCCTGCTGGAACTCGCGATCGCGGGGGCCAAGGGCTGGGTGGCCGGCTATCCGAACGCCCTGCCCGCCGCGAGCGTCGAGTTGTACCGGGCGGCGGTCGGTGGCGACCTGGACCGGGCCAAGTCGCTCTACGAGCAGTTGCATCCGTTGCTTCGCTGGGACTCCAAGGTCGAGTTCGTACAGGCCATCAAGGTGTCGATGGACATCGTCGGCCGGCACGGCGGGCCCGTGCGTCCCCCGCGCGTCCCCCTGCTGCCCGAGCAGGAGGCCTTGGTGCGGGCCGCCACGGAGAAGGCCGTCGCCGCGGGACTCGCGTAACTCGTCAAGGAGAGCGGACCATGCGCAGCAAACTCGTCCTGCACGCCGTCGACTCGCACACCGAGGGCATGCCCACCCGCGTGATCACCGGCGGGATCGGCACGATCCCCGGCGCGACCATGAACGAGCGGCGGCTGTACTTCCGTGAGCACCGCGACGACATCAAGCAGCTGCTGATGAACGAGCCGCGCGGGCACTCGGCGATGAGCGGTGCGATCCTCCAGCCGCCGACCCGCCCGGACTGCGACTGGGGTGTCGTCTACATCGAGGTCTCGGGCTATCTGCCGATGTGCGGACACGGCACGATCGGGGTGGCGACCGTGCTGGTGGAGACCGGGATGGTCGAGGTCGTCGAGCCGGTCACCACGATCCGGCTGGACACCCCGGCGGGCCTGGTCGTGGCCGAGGTCGCGGTGGAGGACGGCAGGGCGAAGAACGTCACGCTGCGGAACGTGCCGTCCTTCTCCGTCGCCCTCGACCGCGAGATCGCACTCGCCGACGGGCGGACAGTGACCTATGACCTGGCGTACGGCGGAAACTTCTACGCCATCCTGCCGCTGGAGCAGTTCGGGCTGCCCTTCGACCGCGGCCGCAAGGACGACATCCTGAAGGCGGGGCTGGCCCTCATGGAGGCGATCAACGCCGCGGAGGAGCCCGTCCACCCGGAGGATCCGTCCATCCGGGGCTGTCATCACGTCCACCTGATCGCGCCCGATGCCACCGCCCGGCACTCCCGGCACGCGATGGCCATCCACCCCGGCTGGTTCGACCGCTCCCCCTGCGGCACCGGCACCAGTGCGCGCATGGCCCAGTTGCACGCGCGCGGTGAACTCCCGCTGCACACCGAGTTCGTGAACGAGTCCTTCATCGGGACGCGGTTCACGGGCCGGCTCCTCGGCACCACCGAGGTCGCGGGCCGCCCGGCTGTCCTGCCCAGCTTCACCGGGCGCGCCTGGATCACCGGCACGGCCCAGTACCTGCTCGACCCGACCGACCCGTTCCCGGCGGGATTCGTCCTGTGAGGCCTGAGCGATGTCCCGGCCTCCGGAGCGCGTCGACGATAATGCCCCGTGCCGCGTGGAAAACGCCCGGTGCCGCGTGACATTGCACTCGCACTTGCACCACTAGGAGATGCCCCCTCATGGCCGCCCAGCGATCCAGCACCCCCGCCGCCGCTGCCCCCACCCTGCCCGTCCTCGGCGGCAAGAAGAGCAGCTACCGGGAGCGGGTCGCCGACGCCCTGCGGGCCGCGCTGATCGCGGGCGAACTGCTCCCGGGGCAGGTGTACTCGGCGCCCGCGCTCGCCGGCCGCTTCGGTGTGTCGGCCACGCCCGTGCGCGAGGCCATGCTCGACCTCGCCAAGGAGGGCCTGGTCGACACCGTCCCCAACAAGGGGTTCCGGGTCACCGCGGTCTCCGAGAAGCAGCTCGACGAGTACACCCACATCCGCTCGCTCGTCGAGATCCCGACCGTCGTGGAGCTGGCCTCGACCGCCGACCCGGTCTCCCTGGAGGCGCTGCGTCCGGCCGCCCGGGAGATCGTCCAGGCGGCGGTGTCCGGTGACCTCATCGCGTACGTCGAGGCCGACACCCGCTTCCACCTCGGCCTGCTCGCCCTCGCGGGCAACGCCCACCTGGTCGAGGTGGTCGGCGACCTCCGCAAGCGGTCGCGTCTGTACGGTCTCACCCCGCTGGTGAAGTCCGGCCGTCTGCTGGCCTCCGCCGAGGAGCACCTCGAACTCCTCGACGCGCTGGTCGCCCGCGACGAGCGGGCGGTCCACGAGGTCATGACCCGGCACATCGGGCACGTCAGGGGCCTGTGGGCGGCGAAGTAGGCGATCCCGTACCCAGCCGCCCGCCGACCTGATCCGTCGTCAGGACTTGGCGCACTCCCGCCCGTTGAGGGAGAAGTCGTACGCGGGGGCGTTCTTGCTCTGCCAGGAGGCGAGGAAGCCGAAGGAGAGCGAACCGTCCGCGGGGACCGACTTGTTGTAGTCGGTGGCGCCCGCGGTGACCTTCGCGCCGCTCTGGGTGTAGTCCGCGTCCCACATCTGCGTCACCTTCTGACCGTCCTTGAAGGACCAGGTGACCCGCCAGTCGGCGAGAGCCTCGGTGGTGGTGACGGTGACGGCGGCCTGGAAGCCGTCGGGCCACTGGTTGACGAGGGAGTACTCGACCCGGCAGCTCGGCGTGACGCTCTCGCTGGGCTCGGGTTCCTCGGCGCCGGCGGATGAGGTGCCCTGGGGTTCCGGGTCGGGATTCTTCGCACCCGTGGACTCCGACGGGTTCCCCGTGGGCGTCTTGGAGGTCCCCGCCGAGCCGGGCGCCCGCGATGTGGCGGTGCGGACGGACCAGGTGGGGTTGGCCACCGGCTGGCCGTCGGCCGAGGTGCCGGGCCCGGCGGCGCCGTTCTTCATGTCGTCGCCCGGCATCAGCGACACCGCGAGGGCGAGCAGGGAGACCAGGACCGCGGCGACGAGGAGCCCGTTGCGCAGAGCCTTCGCCTTGTGCGCGCCGGGGTTCGGGGGCCCGCTCTCCAGGGCCAGTGGGCGTCCGGCGCCGAGCCGTACCTCGGCGGCCCGGCGGCGGCGCTCCAGGTAGGCGAGTCCGCCCCAGCCGATCACCCCGCCCGCGAGGGCCGCGGGCAGGCCGCCGCCGTGCAGGCGAAGACAGGCGGCGGCCTCCGCGCACTGCCGGCATCGCGCGAGATGGCGGGAGAGGTCGGGCGGGGTCTCCCCGGAGGTGGAGCGGGTGACGGCGTCCAGCAGCCGGGCGTAACTGCGGCACTGCGCGTCCATCGGCATGTCGAGGTGGTTGCGGTGGCTGCGGTCCCGGAACAGGCCGCGCACCTGGGCGAGTTCGTCGCCCACGGTGGCCGGGTCGAGGCCGAGCCGGCGGGCCACCGTGGGCAGCGGCAGCGCCTCCACCTCGGCCAGCCACAGCAGTTCGGCGTCCGCCGCCTGCAGATCGCGCAGTCCGCGCAGGGCGATGGGGCGCTGCAGCGGCGGGCCGGTGTAGCGGGCGGCCTTGTCGGAGTTGAGCCACAGCCGCAGATCGGGGTCGAGGCGGTGGCCGAGGCCCTGTGTCTCCCAGTCCGCGGCGGTGGTGCGAACGGCGGTGAGCAGCAGGGGGATACGGGGCAGCCGGGCCGGACGGCGGCCGGCGCCGCGGACGGCGGCCTCCGCGTCGCGGGCCTCGCGCATGCCGAGGGAGAACGCCTCCGTGGCCAGTTCAGTGGCGGCGGTGGAGCCGGCCGTGCACAGATCGGCGTACGACAGCACGGCATCCCAGCACTCGGAGAACAGCGCGGCCTCGGCGGCGTCCTGGGGGGTCGGCAGGTCGGGCATGGGTCTCCTGCATCGAAAGCGAAGTCAACTCGCCACACTGGCAAAGGAGTTGGGGGGAACCTCGCGGCAGGACAGGAGCCTTTCACGCCTCCCACACAACTGACAAGCACGCTATTCAAATCGGTTACCGACGGTTCGGTCCACTCCCCCACGACACGGCGCTGCGCGGAGTCGCGTCCTTGTGTACGGACGGGAAGCGAAAACGTATCAATCGCGCCACAAGGAATCAGCCGCAACAGGGAAGCCCGGCCATGGCGGTCGCCAAGCCGGCGCCGGCCCCGAAGTGGGGCCGGCGCCGCTGTCGTGCGGATCAGACCTCGGCCGGTTCCGGGGCCGCCGGAAGGCTGTCCATGAAGGAGCTCACCGAGAACACGGCACGGCCGGGTCCGGGCGGGCCGTACCCGGGGGGCGAGGAGAGACCGAAGTCGTCCATGGTCTGGCGATAGGCCTGGAGCAGCCGGATGTGGTACTCCAGCGGCGCGCCGTGCGGGTTGGCCTTGCCGAGCGGGGTCGTCGGCTCGGGGCACCAGGTGGTGAAGCGGGGCGTGATGCCGTGCGACATGAAGAACCGCAGGCCCTCGGTGGTGGACGCGATGGCCTCGTCGACCGTCTTGAAGCCGAAGGGCTCCGCCATCTCGACGCCCGCGACGAAGTTGGGGATGACGTTGCGCGCCCCGAACACCTCCGCCGAGTCCAGGATCCGCTTGTGCCACACGTCCCGGCCGACGTACCGCTCCTTGCCCGGGCAGTACATCTTGAAGAGGTACTCGTCCCACACCTCATAGTTGGGGTGGTAGATCTGCACGCCATAGTCCTTGAAGCGCTGCACGTCGTCCTTCGGCAGCGCCTGCGCGACGACCTTGCCGATCCAGCGGCCCGGGAAGTGCTCCTCGATGGCCTTCGCGTACATGCCGTAGAAGTCGGCCTCGTCCCGGCCCTGGAGCTTCGAGGTGATCGCGCCGCCGGTGAGCGTGTAGGCGGTGGAGATCTTGTCGGTGTCGTACCGATTGATGATCTCGAGCGCCTCCAGGACCTCGTCCACGTCCTTGACGCCCGTGTACGGTCGCCCGGCCGCCTTGTGCTGGCGCCAGTTGTGGTTGATGTCGCAGTACTGGCACTCCTCCTTGGCGCCGAAGTACTGGCACACCCGGAAGACGGTCAGATAGACCAGGTAGCCCCACTGGATGGTCGGGGCGACCTCCATGACGGACTTCCCGCTGGAGAGCTTGTGCCGGTAGTACTCCGGCATCGGCGGCACACCCACGTCGGCGATCCGCTTGCCGTCGAGGTAGAGCCCGAGCATGCCGGAGTCGTCGGCCGCCACGCGGTAGGGCGAGGCGGGGTTCACCCGCACCGACACCACGGTCCGCCTGAGGTCGTACGGCCCGCCGGTGAGGATGATCTCCTCCGGCGGCCGGCGCAGCGCGGCCTCGCCCAGCTCGGGCAGGGTCCCGTGGTCGAAGGAGAAGATGAAGTACGACTTCGGCTTCACCTCACCCGACTCGTTGTCGCTGAGGGCGGACGGGTCGAAGGCCACGCCACCGCGCAGCAGGTCCTCCTTGAAGACGGCTTCCCGTGGAACCTGCGGGAACCTCTCCATCAGATCCTCGACCAGCGCGGTACGGCTGCCCATCCCGTGTCTCCTCCCGGCTCAGACGTACGACCGACTCCTCACGGTATGCCCTCGCACCGGCATCACCCGTGCCGGGTCCCCGCACGGCGAGCGATGTGGGACGGTATGGGCGTTTCCGGAGGCAGTAGCGGGTCGGGAACGGGCGCGCCCCACACCGACGTGAGCGGAAGCACACCGGCCCACAGCCCCAGTTCGGCGTCGGGTCCGTCGCCGTCGTCGGGCGCGCCGGTGCGGATCTTGACGGAGGCCTCGTCGAGGCCGATCGCGAGCAGCGTGGTGGCCGCGAGCTCCTTCCGGCTCGGCTGCCGGGCGTACGACCACTGTCCGGGGGTCGCGTGTTCGCTCAGCCGGCGCAGGCCCGCCAGCTTCTCCTCGGGGTCGGTCACCTTGCGGGCCTCGCCGTGGATCATGGCGCTGCGGTAGTTGACGCCGTGCTCGAAGACGGACCGCGCGAGGACCAGCCCGTCGACGTGCGTGACCGTGACACAGACGGGCGTACCCCCCGCGAGACTGCGGCTGGCCACCGAGCCGTGCAGATAGAGCTGCCGCTCGTCCCGCCCGTACACCGTGGGCACGACCAGCGGCCGCCCCTCGACCACCACTCCCAGATGGCAGACGAACCCGGCGTCGAGGACGGCGTCCAGATCCGCCCGCTCCAGGCTCCCCTGCTCGCGCAGCCGTCGGTGCCGGGTCAACTCGGTCTGCGGGAGGGTGGCGGGAACGGGTTCAGGGCTCATGCCGAGGCAGGCTACCGAGGGCCCGGGCGCGGTGCTGCGGCGCCTCGAACACCACCGGGTACGCCACCCCTGCGCCGGCCAGGTCAGCCGGACCAGCCGCGCCGGCTCGTCGCTGCCCTACTCACCCAGCCGAATGCCGCAGCGGCACGGGTCCACACCTCACAGCCCCAGACAGCCCACCGAGCGTCAGACGCCCCGCTCCAACGCCTCGAACACCACCGGGTACGCCACTCCCGCACCCGCCCACGACACCCACTCGTCGCTGCCCTGCGCGCGCAGCCGCCAATGCCGTAGCGGCCGGGCTCACACCTCACGCCCAGTCAGCCCACCGAGCCGTCAAACGCCCCGCTCCAGCGCCTCGAACACCACCCGATACGGCCACCCACCCCCGCCGCCAGACCCAGCCGAACCCCCTCGTAGCCGCCCTACCCACCCAGCCGACAACGCCGTAGCGACCGAACCGTCAGGCGCCGTGCTCCAGCGCCTCGAACACCACCGGGTAGGCCACTTCCGCCCCGGACACCACCCGCTCCGCCTCCGCCACGACGGCCAGTCCCAGCCGGGCCAGTTCGTTGCCCTGGGATCCGGCCAGGTGTGGGGTGACGAAGGCGTTCGGGAGGTTGTGGAGGGGTGAGTCGGCGGGCAGGGGTTCGGGGTCGGTGACGTCGAGGATCGCGCTCAGGCGGCCGGTGCGGAGCTCGTCCACGAGGGCGTCGGTGTCGACCAGAGATCCGCGCGCGGTGTTGATCAGCACCCCGGCGTCCGGCATGAGGGCCAGTTCGCGGCGGCCGATGAGGTGCCGGGTCTCGGCGGTCTCCGGGGCGTGGACGCTGACGATCTCGCAGGTGCGCAGGAGGTCGTCAAGCGGCAGCAGCGGGACGCCCAGCTCCGCCGCCGCGCTCTCGTCGACGTACGGGTCGGTCAGGCTCACTGCGAGGTCGAACGGCCGCAGCAGCTCGATCACCTTCCGCCCGATCCTGGACGCCCCGATCACCCCGACCCGCCGCCCGTGGTTGCCGATGCCTGGCACGACCCCCCAGCCGGCAGACGCGTCCTCGGTACGCAGCCGCTCGCGGCGCACGAAGACGTCCTTGCCGGCGAGCAGGATCGCGGCGAGCGTGTACTCGGCAACGGGCACGGCGTTGGCCTCGGCCGCCGAGGAGACGGTGATGCCGCGCCGCCAGACCTCCGGGGTGGCGAATCCCTTGACCGTGCCGGCCGAGTGCAGGACGGCCCGGAGTTTCGGGGCCGCGTCGAGGACGGCCGCGTCCAGACGGGGGCAGCCCCAGCCGGTCACGAGGATCTCGGTGCGGGCCAGGACATCCGCGAGGGCCGGATCGGTGAGGTCCCCGGCCACCAGCCCGGGATCGATGTCCACGCACTCCCGGAGCCGCGCCAGCACCTCGGGCGGGAAGACGAGCGGCACGTTCTCGGCGGTCATGGCGAACAGCGCCTGGGGTCGCTCGGCCAAGATGGTGATCCTCCAGAGCTACGGAACGTACGGAAACCGTTGCAGAAACCGCTCTCTACGGTAGGCCCCGACAAATGAGAGGGTCAACGCATACGCACTCCCGGGAGGAACGACGGACATGTCGGAGACGATCACCAACTGGGCGGGGAACATCACCTACTCCGCCAAGGAACTGCACCGGCCCCACGCGCTCGACGAGGTCGCCGCCCTGGTCGCCGACAGCGCGCGGGTGCGGGTGCTGGGCAGCGGGCACTCCTTCAACGAGATCGCCGAGCCGGGCCCGGAGGGCGTCCTGCTGTCGATCGCCGGCCTGCCGCCCCTGATCGACGTGGACACCACGGCCCGTACGGTACGGGTCCCGGGCGGCGTCCGGTACGCCGAACTGGCCCGCGCGGTGGACGCCCACGGCCTCGCGCTGCCCAACATGGCGTCACTGCCGCACATCTCGGTGGCCGGCTCGGTGGCGACCGGCACCCACGGCTCGGGCGTCGGCAACGGTCCGCTCTCCTCGGCCGTGCGCGAGGTGGAGCTGGTCACGGCGGACGGCTCCGTGCTGACCATCGGCCGGGACGACCCCCGCTTCGGCGGCGCGGTCACCTCACTGGGCGCCCTCGGTGTCGTCATCGCGCTCACCCTGGACCTCGTGCCCTCCTTCGACGTGGAGCAGTACGTCTTCACCGAACTCCCGCTCACCGGGCTGGACTCGGCGACCCTCGGGACGGTCATGTCGACGGCGTACAGCGTCAGCCTGTTCACCGACTGGCGGGCGCCGGGCTTCCGGCAGGTCTGGGTCAAGCGGCGGACGGACCAGCCCCTCGCGGACTTCCCGTGGGCCGCGCCCGCCACCGAGAAGATGCACCCGGTGCCGGGGATGCCCGCGGTCAACTGCACCGAGCAGTTCGGGGTGCCGGGGCCCTGGCACGACCGGCTGCCGCATTTCCGGGCCGAGTTCACGCCGAGCAGCGGGGCGGAACTCCAGTCGGAGTACCTGCTGCCGCGCGAGCTCGCCGTGGAGGCGCTGCACGCGGTGGACGGCATCCGGGAGACGGTCGCCGGGGTGCTCCAGATCTGCGAGGTGCGGACGGTGGCCGCCGACGAGCAGTGGCTGAGCCCCTCCTACGGCCGGGACACCGTGGCCCTGCACTTCACCTGGATCGAGGACACCGCGGCCGTCCTGCCGGTGGTGCGCCGGCTGGAGGAGGCGCTGGTCCCCTTCGACGCGCGACCGCACTGGGGGAAGGTCTTCACCACGCCCGCGGACCTGCTGCGCGAGCGCTACCCGAGGCTCGGCGACTTCCGCAAGCTGGCGCGTGAGCTGGATCCCGGGGCAAAATTCGCCAACACCTTCGTCCGGACCGTACTCGCCGACTGACTGCCGACCGACTTTATAAAACCCCTTTCCTAACCCCTTGTACAAAGTCCCCCGCTGCCCATAGCCTTGCGCCGCGCCGGTGCCACTGTCGTCCCGGCATGAGCGAAGGGATGGGGCAGGCCCGGTGAAGCGCACATCACGCGACATCCGCACCGCGAACCGCTACGAGGTGTTGCGCCAGATCATCGCCGAGTCGCCCACGTCCCGGCAGGAGCTGGCGGCGGCCACCGGGCTGAGCCTGGCCACCGTCGCCACGCTCGTGGGCGAGCTGCTCGACCTCCGGATGATCACGGAGGTCGGGTTCGAGGAGTCGGCCGGCGGGCGCCCCCGGGGGCTCGTGGCCGTCAACGCCTCGGGGGGCGCGCTGATCGGCGTGGACATCGCCGAGACGTACGTCCACGTCGAGCTGTTCGACCTCGCGCTGAACGTCCTGGCCCGCGCCGAGGAGGACGTCCGTCCCGGCGAGAGCCTCCCCGAGCAGGTGGTCGGCCATGTCGCCGCCGCCGTCGGCTCGGTGGTCGCGCAGGCCGGGATCGAGGGCGCCCGGGTGCTCGGCGTGGGCGTGAGCGTGCCGGGGCAGGTGGACCGCGCGACCGGCATCTCGGAGTACGCGCCCAACTGGGACTGGCACGACGTGCCGCTGCTCGACCTGCTCTCCGAGTACATCGCCTACCCGCTCTACCTGGACAACCCGCTGCGTGCGGTGGCCGTGGCCGAGCTGTGGTTCGGGGCCGCGCGCGGCAGCGGGAACGCCGTGGTGGTCACCCTCGGGACCGGTGTGGGCGCCGGGCTCGTGCTGGGCGGCGCGCTGCACCGCGGTGTGTCCAACAGCGCCGGCGAGTGGGGCCACAACACGATCGTCCTGGACGGACGCCAGTGCCGCTGCGGCAACCACGGCTGTGTGGAGACGTACGTGGGCGCCCCCGGGATCATGCTGAACCTGCGGGAGCTGAGCCCCGACAGCGAGCTGCTGCACCCGGGCGACCAGACGGCGACGATCGACGCGCTGGCCCGGGGCATGCTCACCGGGGACCCGGTGGCGGTCGAGGTCGTCCGGCACACCGCCCGCTATCTGGGCGCCTCCATCGCGCACCTGGTCAACCTGTTCAACCCCGAGGTGGTCGTGCTCAGCAGCTGGGTCGCGTCCGCCCTCGGCGAGCCCCTGGTCGCGGAGGTGCGCGAGGCCGTCGCCCGGCACGCGCTGCCCCGGCCGATGGCCGCCACCGACATCGTCCTCTCCCCGATCCCGACGGACCCGGCGTGCCTGGGCGCGGCGACGTTCGCGCTCGAAGGGGCGCTCCAGTCGGTCGGGCAGAGATCGGCGACAAAGCGCACCACCCCTGCGAGAAGCAAGGCGCACGACCCCCGCTAGGAGCCGTACACCGCACCACCTTCATGACGACGGAAGGGATGCACGTGCCTCACCGTTCCTCTGGACGGAGCAGGAATGAGCCCGCTCTGCCGCACGCCCCGAACGGTCTTGGGCGCACTGGTCCCCGGCGTACTCGTCCCCGAGGCAGCGACACGGATCCTGTCCGTGGTCCGATCCCGGGAGGCCAGTTCCCTCACGACCTGGCCAGTTGGGTACGGCCAGAGGCGACGGGGAGGCCCCGAACCATCGCTCCGGTGGAGACGGGGGCCCCGCACGCTGGCGCCGTACCCGGCGTCCCAGATCGCACGATCACCGTAGCCGGAACGACCCAGCACACCGCAAGCCCAGAAGCCGACCATCACACGATCGAGGTAAACCACGTGCGCGCTCCCCGGAGAGCAGCTGGCAACCCCCACCGCAAGAGATCGGCCCTGCTGACAGCCGCAGCCGCGTTCGCTGTCGCGGGACCCCTGATATCCGCTCCGCCCGCGTCGGCCTCCACCCCCACGGTGGCCGAAGTGTCCCCGCACGCCGCCCAGACCATCGACAACATCGGTGCCTCGGGCGCCTGGTGGGTCAACGACCTGAAGAACTTCGACCCGAAGGTCCAGGCCCGGGTGTCCAGGCTGCTGTTCTCCAAGGACGGCCTGGCACTGAGCAGTTACCGCTACAACATCGGCGGGGGCGGCACCGGCGTGACGTACGCGCCGCGCGCCCCCGAGGACTTCCTGAAGGACGACGGGTCGTACGACTGGAGCAAGGACAAGGCGGGCCGTACCTTCCTGTACGCGGCCGCCAAGTACGGCGTGAAGGACCTGATCGCCTTCGTCAACAGCGCGCCGGCGCGGTGGAAGACCAACGCCAAGAGCTGCGGCGGCTACCTGAAGACGGAGAACGAGCAGGACTACGCGAAGTACGTCGCCGACGTCACCGACCACTTCGCCAGGCAGGGCGTGCGGTTCGACTACATCAGCCCCTTCAACGAGCCCACCAACAGCTTCGGCGACTGCGGCCAGGAGGGCATGCTGGTGCCGGTCGACCAACGCGACGACATCGTGCGGGCGTTGGGCGCCGAGCAGCAGGCGCGGAAGCAGAAGACCGGCATCATCGCGGACGAGTCCAGCTCGACGGTGAGCTTCAACACCGAGGTCCCGCAGTGGATCTCGCAGCCGGGCACCGCCCAGTACGTCGACAGGCTCGCCCACCACACGTACAACAACCCGGGCGACGACCAGCGGGCGAAGATCTACGAGACGTCCAGGTCGGTCGGCAAGCAGTCCTGGTCCACGGAGATCTGCTGCTTCGGCAACGGCGGCACGGGCTGGGCGCAGGAGTACGACCCCACGATCGAGGGTGGTCTGAACCTCTCCCGGATCATGTACAAGGACTTCGCGACCGCGCACGACTCGGCGTTCCAGTGGTGGGTCGCCCTGTCGGAACAGATCGGCTCCGACCCCCTCGCGAAGAACAGTGAGGGCTGGAACGACGGCCTGATCTACTACGACCCGAACTACGCCACCAACGGCAACCAGACCCTGTACTTCACCAAGCGCTACTACGCGCTCGGCCAGTACAGCAAGTTCGTCCGGCCGGGCTCGGTCGCCCACAACGTGACCGGCACACCGGACGGCGTCGAGGTGTCGACGTATGACGACCACGGCAAGTGGGTCGTCGTGGTCAACAACCACAACGCCACCGACACCGCGGTGAAGCTGCACTTCAACGGCAAGGCGCCGGTGCGTGCGAGCAAGGCCGTGCGGACCTCGGCGACCGAGAGCTGGGCGAACGTCGCGAAGCCCTCGGTCGAGGGCGGCACGGCGTCGGCGACCCTGCCGGCCCGGTCCATCACGACGTACGTCCTCGACCAGAAGGGCCACGGCACGTCGGCGGTCACGGGCGCGCTGGCGGGCAAGCAGTCCGGCAAGTGCCTGACCGCGGACGCCTCCGGTGCGGTGATCAGCAGCTGCACGGGCGGGCCCGAGCAGGTGTGGTCGTACGACGCGAAGGGCCGCCTGAAGGGCGTGAACGGTTATCTGACGGCGGGGAGTTCGGGGCTCACGACGAGCCCGGAGGCGACCCATGACGGCAGCCAGCAGTGGTTGCTGAACTCCAACGGCCAAGTCGTCAGCGAGGCGTCGGGCACCTGCCTGGACGTCGGCGGACAGGCGACGGCCGAGGGCAGCAAGGTCGGCCTGTGGACCTGCAACGGCGGGACCAACCAGGCCTGGTCCAAGCAGTAACCCCTCACCCCCGCAAGGGGTTGCGGGCCGCTGGTGCGGCGGCCCGCAACCCCGGGGCGTCCGGTATCTCGAACGCCGCACAACGCTTCGTGCAGACTTCGTCCAACCCCTTGCCGAAGGCTTAGCCGAAGGTTAACGTCCCGCACCGCAGGTCCATTTGAGCCACCTGGCACTGAGCCGCAGAGCCAAGGCACAGAGCCGTAGCCGTATTCGAGACAAGGACGTCAGCATGTCGGCAATGAGCAACACCAACTGGAACCGTCGAAGCGTTCTGCAGGCCGCGATGGGTCTGGCCGCCGCCGGCGGTCTGGCCGCGTGCGGCGGGAACACCGGGCGCAGCGGCGGAGGGTCGGGCGACGCGCTCACCCAGTACTTCCACGCCTACGGCGAGGCGGGCACGGAGCAGGCCATCAAGAAGTACGCGGCCGCGTACAAGAAGGCCGACGTGAGCACCAACTGGATCACGGGCAACAACTTCGAGTCCGCGCTCTTCGCGGCCCTGCTCACCAAGAAGGCGCCCGACGTCTTCGAGTTCCACCCGCAGCTCCAGCTCGTCAAGAGCGGCCAGGTGGCGGACCTGACCGACCTGATCGACCCGGTCAAGGACGACTTCAACCCGAACGACATCAAGTCCCACACGGTCGACGGGAAGATCTACGGGATCCGGATGATCGACGACCCGCAGTTCTTCTACTACCGCAAGTCGATGCTGGAGAAGGCGAACGTCTCCGTGCCGACCACGCTCGACGAGCTGATCGAGGCCGCCGCCAAGCTCACCACCAGCAAGGTCAAGGGCATCTTCCTCGGCAACGACTTCACCGCGATCCAGAACAACCTGATCTGGTCGGCCGGCGCCGACACCCTCGACGCGAAGAACCAGATCGCCTACCACACGGACGGCGTCATCGAGGGCCTGAAGAAGCTCCGGACCCTGTTCACCAGCGGGAATGTGCTGCAGGACGCGCCGACCGACTTCTGGGACCCCTCCTCGCTCAACCAGGGCCTGTGCGCCATCCAGTGGGGCGGCATGTGGTCCATGCCGGCCATGCAGAAGGCGCTCGGCGACGACCTCGGGATCTTCCCGTTCCCGAAGATCGGCAGCGCCGGCAAGCAGTCCGTCTACAACGGCGGCTGGTCGATCTTCGTCAACGCCAAGGGCAAGAACGTCGAGGCGGCCAAGGAATACGTCAAGTGGCTGTGGATCGACCAGAAGCAGTACCAGGAGGACTGGGCCACCTCCTACGGCTTCCACATCCCGCCGCGTACCTCGATAGCCCAGTCGGCCACCAAGCTCAAGTCGGGCCTGCCCGCCGAGGGCGTCAAGCTCTTCACCGACTACGGCCACTTCGACAACATCGGTTTCGACCAGACCATGATCACCGCCTTCAACGACGTGATCGCTTCCTCCGTCCGCAAGAACGGCAACCCCGAGGCCGCGCTCGACGCCTGCGACAAGAAGGTCAACGTCGAGCTCAAGAAGCTCTTCGGATAGACCGGCGGGGATACCACGACATGTCGACCACCACCGCACGCGGGGTCGCCCAGCCCGCCTCGGCCAAGGCCTCCCCGGCCCGGCCGCGGCGGGGCCTGGGGGGAAACCCCACGCTGAACTTCTGGCTCTTCACCGGGCCCTTCCTCATCGGCCTGGTGATCTTCGTCTTCGTCCCCATCGGATGGAGTATCTGGCTCAGCTTCTTCGACGCCCGCTACACCGTCACGCCGAGCCACTTCATCGGCTTGGACAACTACAAGCAGATCCTGACCAACAGCAACTTCCCTGCCTCGCTGCTGACGTTTTCCGTGTTCGCCGCGTTCATCGTGCCGACCACCTGGGCCCTGTCCCTGGGCCTGGCGATGCTGGTGCACCGGCTGCGGTTCATGCGGGCGTTCTTCCGGTCGGTGTTCTTCCTGCCGACCGCCGTCTCCTACGTCGCCGCCGCACTGATCTGGAAGATGTCCATCTTCAACGGCGTCCGCTTCGGCCTGGCGAACACCGTCATGAGCTGGTTCGGCGTCGACAACACCACCTGGATCTCCAACCCGACACCGCCCTGGTACTGGCTGGTCATCGTGACCCTCCGGCTGTGGATCCAGGCCGGCTTCTACATGATCCTTTTCATGGCGGCGCTGCAGAACATCCCCGGGGAGCTGTACGAGGCCGCCGCCATCGACGGCGCCAAGAAGGGCTGGCAGACCTTCCGGTACATCACGCTGCCGCAGCTGCGGGCCACCTCGACCGCGGTGATCCTGCTGCTGCTCATCGCCGCGTACCAGGCGTTCGACGAGTTTTACAACATCATCGGGACCAAGGCGACCTGGGCTCAGACACCGCTCATGGAGCTCTACAAGACGGCCCTCGGCACCGACCAGGACTACGGCGCCGGCAGCGCGGGCGCGGTCATCCTGTCACTGTTGATCTGTATCGTCACCCTGGCCCAGGGCAAGATCATGGGCTTCGGAGGGGGGGAGAAATGACCACCACCACACCGCACGCCGGCAAGCGCAGGAAGCGCGGAGGCGTCCTCGGCAACGCCGGTCTGTACATCGCCGTCAGTGTCGCTGCCTTTCTCTTCCTGATCCCCTTCTACCTGATCGTCCGCAACTCGCTCTCCACCGACCTGGAGATCACGGGCCCGAACTGGAAGGTGCTGCCCTCCTTCCAGTGGGGCAACATCTCCGAGCTCTTCGACGATCCCACCGTCGAGTTCGGGCGCTCCCTGTGGAACTCCACCGTGATCGCCGTCCTGAGCACCGTCGGCACCCTGCTGTTCTGTTCCATGGCGGGATACGGCCTCGCCCGTATCCCCTACAAGCACGCCAACAAGGTCTTCTACGCCGTCCTGGCGACCCTGATGGTGCCGACGGCCGTGACCTTCGTGCCCAGCTTCGTGCTGGTCTCGTCCCTCGGCTGGATCGACACCTACCGGGGAATGATCGTCCCGGGCCTGTTCAGCGGTTTCACCTGCTTCCTTTTCCGGCAGTACTTCCTCGGGTTCCCCAAGGAGCTGGAGGAGGCGGCACGCGTGGACGGGCTCGGTTACTGGGGCGCGTACTGGCGGATCGTCGTACCCAACTCGCTGAACTTCTTCGCGGCGATCGCCACGATCACGTTCATCAGCGGCTGGAACGCCTTCCTGTGGCCGCTGGTCATCGGGCAGGACCCCAGCTCGTGGACCGTGCAGGTGGCGCTCTCCTCGTTCATCACCAACCAGACCGTCAACTTCCACCTGATCTTCATGGCCACGGCCATTTCCATCCTGCCCCTGGTGTTCGTGTTCCTCTTCCTCCAGCGCTGGCTGGTCCAGGGGATCGCGCAGACCGGCATCAAGGGCTGACACCTCTCTCTCAGGACCTGGAGACCGATGTCTTTCCGCACGACCACGGCCTATGTAGAGGACGTTTCTCCGGGCAGCGGGGCCCTCCCGCCCCGCGCCTGGTACGCGTCCTCCGACGCGAAGGCCCTGTCCCTCGACGGCGCCTGGCGCTTCAGGCTCTCGGCGACCGCCGACGCCGAGGACGACTCCTTCGCCGAGGAGGGATACGACGCCGACGGCTGGGCCGAGGTCACGGTCCCCGGGCACTGGGTCCTCCAGGGCGACGGCGCCTTCGGGCTGCCCATCTACACCAACCACCTCTACCCGTTCCCGGTGGACCCACCGCACGTCCCCACCGAGAACCCGACCGGCGACCACCTGCGCGTCTTCGACCTGCCCGAGGACTGGCCCTCGGACGGCGGCGCGGTCATCCGTTTCGACGGTGTCGAGTCCTGTGCCCGGGTCTGGCTCAACGGCACGGACATCGGCGAGTTCAAGGGCTCCCGCCTCGCGCACGAGTTCGCCGTCGGCCAGTTGCTGAAGCCGAAGGGCAACGTCCTCGCGGTCCGCGTGCACCAGTGGTCGGCCGGGTCCTACCTGGAGGACCAGGACCAGTGGTGGCTGCCGGGCATCTTCCGCGAGGTGACCCTGCTGCACCGCCCGGCGGGCGCTGTCCTGGACTTCTTCGTGCACGCCTCCTACGACCACCTCACGGGCGAGGGCACCCTGCGTGTCGACTCCGACGTCGACGGGCGGGTGCTCGTGCCCGCCCTGGACATCGATGTCGCCACCGGTGAGTCCGCCACCACCCTGGTGGCACCGTGGAGCGCCGAGAGCCCCCGGCTCTACGACGGCGAGCTGGTCACCGAGGGCGAGCGGGTCCCGCTCAGGATCGGCTTCCGTACGGTCGCCCTCGAAGACGGTCTGATCAAGGTCAACGGCAAGGCGGTCCTGTTCAAGGGCGTCAACCGGCACGAGTGGCACCCCGAGAAGGGCCGCACCCTCGACCTGGAGACCATGCGCGAGGACGTGCTGCTGATGAAGCGGCACAACATCAACGCCGTGCGCACCTCGCACTACCCGCCGCACCCGGCCTTCCTGGATCTGTGCGACGAGTACGGCCTGTGGGTCGTCGACGAGTGCGACCTGGAGACCCACGGCTTCACCGAGCAGGACTGGCGGGACAACCCCGTCGACGACGACCGCTGGACCCCGGCCCTCCTGGACCGCGCGGCCCGCATGGTCGAGCGGGACAAGAACCACCCCTCGATCGTCTTCTGGTCGCTGGGCAACGAGGCCGGCACCGGCCGCGGCCTGACCGCGATGGCCGAGTGGATCCACGGCCGTGACTCCTCGCGCCTGGTGCACTACGAGGGCGACTGGAACTGCCGGGACACCGACGTGTACTCGCGGATGTACGCGAACCACGCCGAGGTCGAGCAGATCGGCAAGGAGCTCGACGGCGGCACCCTGGGGCGCCGCGGACTCCCCTTCATCCAGTGCGAGTACGCCCACGCCATGGGCAACGGCCCCGGCGGCCTCGCCGACTACCAGGAGCTCTTCGAGAAGTACGACCGTCTCCAGGGCGGCTTCATCTGGGAGTGGATCGACCACGGCGTCCAGCACGCCGAGCTGGGCTACGCCTACGGCGGCGACTTCGGCGAGGAGCTGCACGACGGCAACTTCGTCTGCGACGGCCTGATCTTCCCGGACCGCACGCCCTCCCCCGGCCTGATCGAGTACAAGAAGGTCGTCGAGCCGGTCCGCATCGACGGCGCCGACGGCACCGTACGGGTCACCAACAAGTACGACTTCGCCGACCTGTCCGAGCTCGCCTTCGAGTGGTCGTACCAGGTGGACGGCGAGAGGGTCGAGGCGGGCACGCTGTCGGTGCCGGCGCTGGCACCCGGTGAGTCGGCGGACCTGAAGCTGCCGGAGCCGCCCGCCCACGAGGGTGCGGAGGCGCAGTGGACGGTGCGGGCGCTGCTGGCGTCCGACACGGCCTGGGCGCCGAAGGACCACGTCGTCGCGTGGGGCCAGTTCCCGGCGACCGCGCCCGTACGGCCCTCCGTCGCGCCCACCGACCGGCCGGTGCGCGGCGAGAAGCTGATCACCCTGGGCCCGGCGTCCTTCGACGCCCGTACCGGCGCGCTCAAGGCCATCGGCGAGGTCGCCGTCGAGGCCCCGCGGCTGGACGTGTGGCGGGCGACGACCGACAACGACAACGGCACCGAGTGGCAGTCGGGCATCCAGTACAGCGCGCTGTGGCGCACCCTGGGTCTGCACCGGATGCGGCACCGGCTCGGCTCGGTGGAGCTGGGTGAGGACGCGCTGACGGTCCGTACCCGGGTGGCACCCGCGGCCCGTGAGGTGGGCCTGGGTGTGGTCTACCGCTGGACGTCCGACGGCGACCGGCTGCGGCTGACGGTGTCCGTGGCCCCGGAAGGCGAGTGGACGGTGCCGCTGCCGCGGCTCGGCGTCCGGCTCGGACTTGGCGAGGCCGACCAGGTGAAGTGGTTCGGCGGCGGGCCCGGCGAGGCCTACCCGGACACCCGGAAGGCCTCGATGGTCGGCCGCTGGGACTCGTCGGTGGACGCGCTGCAGACGCCGTATCTGCGCCCGCAGGAGAACGGCGCCCGCGCCGACGTCCGCTGGGTGGAGCTCGGCGGGCTGCGGATCGAGGGCGACCCGGAGTTCTCCTTCACCGCCCGGCGCTGGACGACCGAGCAGCTGGACGCGGCGACGCATCTGACGGATCTGAGGGCCGGTGACACGGTGTGGGTCAACCTCGACCACGACCACCACGGCATCGGGACCGCGTCCTGCGGTCCGGGCCCGCTCCCGCAGTACCACCTGCGGGCCGAGCCGGCGGAGTTCTCGTTCGTCTTCTCGGTGCTCTCCCGGTGAACCTGCCAGTGACCTGCCGGTGATCGATTAGTCCAATTCACCGGTGGATTAATCCATTGCCAGTGTGATCGGGATTCTGCGACGGTCATGGTGTACCCGCGGCCGGGGGGGCCCCCAACCCCACCCGCCCCCACACATGGTAGCGACAAAGGCGGTCAAAACCAGGCCCGGAAGCAACATGGTGGCGGGCCGTGCCCCCCCAAACACACCACCC